>NZ_CP042243.1:2723376-3046753 GCF_008152325.1 Crassaminicella thermophila | reverse complement strand
ATTACAACCTCCTTGAATAGAATAATTAAATATTTTTTTGCTAAAAAAACAAATATCCACAAAATATCCACAAAAATTGTGGATGATTCGAAAAAAAAAAGAAATTGTCAGGTATAAATTTTATAAACTAGGATATTAATAATTCTGTGGATAATATATTGATAAAATAGATATTTTAAATGTATTAAGAGTTTGTACACAGTTATAGAAAAATGTGAAAAAAAATATTCACAATAAAAAAATGGCAGAAAAAAAGAAAATATTGTTCAAAAACATAAGTTATACACACTTTTATCCACACACTGTGTATAAAAGTGAATATATTGAATAAATTCTCCACATATCAACAAGTTTATTTAATAATATCAAATTAAAAAAATGATTTCAATCAATATGCAAAAAATTATCCACAACAAAAAAATTTGGTGATAAAATTATCCACAAAAATCCAAAAAAATAACTACCTTGACATATTCTAAATACGAAGTTATAATTATTTAGTAAATGCTCATTTAAGATAATATGGACATTTTAATATATATGTGAGATTTTGAAGGAGGTGTTCGGAGTGAAAAGAACTTATCAGCCAAAGAAAAGACAAAGAAAGAAAGAACATGGATTCAGAAAAAGAATGAGCTCAAAATCAGGAAGAAATGTTTTAAAGAGACGTAGACAAAAAGGCAGAAAGAGATTGACTGCATAAGGCCGCATAATGTGGCCTTTTTCTATAAGGTGTTATTTTTAAAAGAGAATAGGTTTATTGGGTTGTATTTTGAAAGAAGGAAAAAATATGAAAGATACATTGCGATTAAGAGAAAATACTGATTTTAAAAAAATATATGCAAAAGGAGTTTCTTTAGCTAATAGATATTTGGTGTTGTTTTATATGAATAAGGAACAACAATATAATCGGGTAGGTTTCATTGCAAGTAAGAAAGTTGGAAAAAGTGTTGTAAGAAACAGGGCAAGAAGGTTAATGAAAGAGAGCTTTCGTATATATAGCTCTCAAGTAAAAAAAGGATATGACCTTATTTTTATTGCAAGAGCAAACATAAAAGATGCAACGTATAAAGATGTAGAGAAGGCAATGGTTCATATTCTGAAAAAATCAAAATTATTAAAATAGGTGAGAAATATTGAAGGAAATACTAATATGTTTGGTGAAAATATATAGAAAGTATATTTCTCCTTTGAAGCCACCCACTTGCAGATTTTATCCAACCTGTTCTCAATATACATTGCAAGCTTTAGAAAAGTATGGTGCAATAAAAGGCATATATATCAGTATAAAAAGAATTTTAAAATGTCATCCTTTTCATTCGGGAGGATATGACCCTTTAAAATAATAGAGTAGGGGGTAAATAATTTAATGCGTTTTTTAGCTAAACCAATGGGATATCTTTTATTATATTTGTATAACTTAATAGGAAACTATGGTATATCTATTATACTTTTTACAATCATTGTAAAATTAATTCTATTACCGTTGACATTGCAACAATTAAAAAATACAAGACAGATGTCTGAATTACAGCCAAAGCTTAAGGAACTTCAAGAAAAATATAAAAATGATAAAGAAAAACTTAACATTAAAACAATGGAATTATATAAGAAACACAAAATTAATCCTATGGGTGGTTGTTTACCGTTATTGATTCAGCTTCCAATAATATTTGGGTTGTTTTCAGTATTGAGAACTCCTACAGTATATATTACAGACCCTAAGTTTCTTCAAGCTATAAGTGAATCTTTTCTATGGATACCAAATTTAAGCAATCCAGACCCGATTATATTACCTATTTTGGCAGGAATTACAACTTATTTTTCAATGAGTACTGCTAATACAGGGGCTGCTGCACAAAATCAAACAATGAAAACAATGAATATGGTATTTCCTGTTATGATTCTTTGGTGGGGTCGTAGTTTTCCAGCAGGACTTACATTATATTGGGTTGTAAGTAATGCATTCCAAATGGTTCAGCAATATTTTATGCCAAAAGCTGTAACGTCTAAGGAGGAATTAAGTTAATATGAAATTCACAGAAAAAACAGGAAAAACTGTAGAAGAAGCTGTGAAAAATGCCCTTGAAGAATTAAAAGTTGCAAGAGATCAGGTGGAAGTAGAGGTAATAGAGGAACCAAGCAAAGGGTTTTTAGGCTTAATTGGGACAAGACTAGCAAAAGTAAGAGTTACAATTTTAGATAATCCAGAAGAAAAAGCGGTAGAATTTTTAAGTAATATGTTTAAAAATATGAAACTCGATGCAAATTTTAAAACAAAGTTAAAGGATAATACTTTGTACGTAGAAGTCTTTGGAGAAGACATGGGCGTGATTATAGGGAGAAGAGGACAGACACTAGATTCTATACAATATCTTGTGAGTTTGGTTGTTAATAAAGAAAGAGACAAGTATTTAAGAGTTGTACTAGATACGGAAGATTATCGCAGAAAAAGAGAACAGACATTAATTAGATTGGCTAATAAATTGGCACAACAAGTAAAAATTAAAAAACAAGATATTGTACTTGAGCCTATGAATCCTTATGAAAGAAGAATTATTCATTCAACTTTACAAAATCATCCTTATGTAGAGACAAGAAGCGAAGGAGAAGAGCCTTTTAGAAAGGTTGTAATTGCAGCAAAATAATATTAAAAAACCCAGTAGTGATTACTGGGTTTTGTTATTGTTTATGTTTATATTGGAATACTATAGATAGAAAAATCTATTAAAAAATGAGAAAAAGCATTATAATAATAATGATTTAAATAAAGAGGTGAGAATATGAGCGATACAATTGTAGCTATTGCTACGGCTCCAGGAGAAGCAGGAATTGGGATTGTGAGATTAAGTGGAGGAGAATCTTTAGAAATATTAGATAAAATTTTTGTTCCTACAAGAGGAGAATCTATAAAGGAGTATAAACCTAGAAGACTTACTCACGGCAAAATAATTGATCCTAAGACAAATCAAATAATTGATGAAGTATTGGTTACATATATGAAAGCACCATATACTTATACAGCAGAAGATGTGGTTGAAATTAACTGCCATGGAGGGATTGTACCTGTACGAAAAATATTAGAACTTGTTTTAAGATGTGGTGCAAGGATGGCAGAACGTGGAGAGTTTACAAAAAGAGCGTTTTTAAATGGAAGAATAGATCTTGCACAAGCTGAAGCAGTAATGGATTTAATTAGTGCAAAAACAGATAAGAGTTTTGATGTTGCTTTTGGACAGCTAGAAGGATCATTATCTAAAGAAGTAAAAAATATAAGAGAAAGTATCTTAGAAATGATGGCACATATTACAGTAAATATAGACTTTCCAGATGAGGATATTGAAGAAATTACCTATAAAGAGTTACAAGATAGTGCAAATTCAATTTATGAACGTATTGAAGGATTATTAGAAAGTGCACAGACAGGAAAAATTATAAAGGAAGGATTACATACAGTTATTATTGGAAAACCAAATGTTGGAAAGTCATCTTTAATGAATGCATTACTTAAAGAATCGAGAGCTATTGTAACAGAAGTTCCAGGAACAACAAGAGACATTATTGAAGAATTTGTTAGTATTAAAGGAATTCCTTTGAAGATTGTTGATACGGCTGGTATTCGAGAAACAGAAGATATTGTTGAAAAGATTGGTGTAGAGAGAAGTAAAGAGTTTTTCAACAAAGCAGATTTAGTGATTTTTGTACTGAATGCTTCAGAACCTTTGACTGATGAAGATAAACAAATTATGGAATTATTAAAGAATAGACAAACTATTATTTTAATGAATAAGACAGATTTACCAATGGTTTTGGATGAAGAAAATATAAGAAAAATACTTCCAAATAAAAAAATAATTAAAATATCTGTATTAGAAGGAAAAGGACTAAAAGAGCTGGAAGATACGATTGTAGAGATGGTTTATGGAGGAGAAGTAAGACAGAAAGAAGTCTCTTTTGTTACAAATGTAAGGCATAAAGATGCATTAGAGAGGGCAAAAACAAGTATTCAAGAAGGCATAGAGGCTATTAGACAAGGATTGCCACTAGATTTTGTTGAAGTAGATGTAAGAAATTGCTGGGAAGCTTTAGGTGAAATTACAGGAGATACTGTAGGAGAAGATGTTATAGATAAAATATTTGCAAATTTCTGTTTAGGGAAATAGGAGGTAAAAGGATGCTAGAGAAATTTGAAGCAGGAAATTTTGATGTTGTGGTTATTGGTGCTGGACATGCTGGTTGTGAAGCAGCACTAGCTTCAGCTCGTATGGGGTGTAGTACTTTATTATTATCTATAAATTTAGATTCTATTGCTATGATGCCTTGTAACCCTTCTATAGGAGGAACTGGGAAAGGACATCTTGTAAGGGAAATAGATGCTTTAGGTGGAGAAATGGGATTAAATATTGACAAGACTTTTATACAAAGTAGAATGTTAAATACGGCAAAAGGTCCTGCTGTACATTCATTAAGAGCACAAGCAGATAAACAGCTTTATCATATGGAAATGAAGAAAGTTTTAGAAAACCAAGAAAATCTTGATGTAAAACAAGGAGAAGTTGTTGAAATACTTGTAGAAGAAAATCGTGTTAAGGGTGTAGTTTTAAGTACAGGATCTGTGTATTATGCAAAAGCAGTAATAATGGCTACAGGAACTTATCTAGGAGGAAAAATATTTATTGGTAGTGTAAGCTATGAAAGCGGACCGAATGGATTAGCTCCTTCAAAACAATTAACAAAAAATTTAAAAGATATAGGCCTTAAAATGAGAAGGTTCAAAACAGGAACTCCTGCAAGGGTAGATCAAAAGACTTTAGATTTTTCAAAAATGGAGGAACAGCCTGGTGATGAAAAAATAGTTCCTTTCTCATTTATGAATGAATCTTTAGAAAAACAACAGACTTCTTGCTGGCTTACTTATACAAACGAAAATACTCATGAGATTATAAAAGAAAACATTCATCGTTCTGCTTTATATGGTGGAGAGATAGAAGGTACAGGTCCTAGATATTGTCCGTCTATTGAGGATAAGATTGTAAGATTTTCAGATAAAAAGAGACATCAATTATTTATAGAGCCTGAAGGATTAAATACAAATGAAATGTATGTACAAGGTATGTCTACAAGCCTTCCAGAAGATGTACAATTAAAGTTTTATAGAAGTATTCCAGGACTTGAGAATGTAAAAATTATGCGTCCTGCTTATGCTATTGAATATGATTGTATAGATCCATTGCAATTAAAATTAACTTTAGAGTGTAAAGATATTGAATACTTATTTTCTGCTGGACAATTTAATGGTAGCTCTGGTTATGAAGAAGCTGCTGCTCAGGGATTGATCGCAGGAATTAATGCTGTTTTAAAAATCAAAGGGAAAGAACCATTTACCCTTGATCGTTCAGAAGCATATATAGGTGTACTTATTGATGATTTAGTAACAAAAGGAACGAATGAACCATATAGAATGATGACATCTCGTGCAGAGTATCGATTGGTATTAAGACAAGACAATGCAGATTTGCGTCTTACAGAAAAGGGATATCAAATAGGGCTTGTAACAGAAGAAAGATATGAAAGATTTTTAAAGAAAAAAGAAAGCATTGAAAAAGAAATGAAGAGATTAAAAGAAACCATGGTAACCCCTGCTATGGCAAATGAATTTTTAGAAAGAATGAATACATCGCCTTTAAAAAGTGGAGCTTCTTTATATGATTTATTAAAAAGACCACAAATTACTTATGAAGATTTAAAAGAAATTGACAAAAACAGACCACAGCTTCCGCTACAAGTAATCGAACAATGTGAAGTGCAAATTAAATATGAAGGATATATTGGAAAACAATTAAATCAAATTGAACAATTTAAAAAGCTTGAAATGAAGAAATTAAATGCGAATATTGATTATAGTAAGATTGATGGATTAAGACTTGAAGCCCGTCAGAAACTAAATGATATAAAACCATTATCTGTAGGACAGGCATCTAGGATTTCAGGGGTATCACCTGCTGATATTTCTGTGCTTTTAATATATCTTGAGCAGCAGAGAAGAAAAAGGGGTGAATCGGATGAATAATAAGGAAATTCTAGAGAAAGGAGCCAAAGAATTAGGATTATATTTAAATGAATATCAAATTCAGCAATTTTTAAAGTATAAGGATTTGTTGATTGAATGGAATGAAAAAATAAACTTAACAGCTATTACAGAAGAAAAAGAGGTTATGATTAAGCACTTTTTGGATTCTATATCTTGTATAAGTCTTCCATATATTAAAGAAAATAGTAAAGTCATTGATGTAGGTACTGGTGCTGGGTTTCCAGGGATTCCAATCCATATTTATTATCCAAATGTTCGTTTGACTTTATTAGATTCCTTAAAAAAAAGAATAAATTTTTTAAAAGAAGTTTGTGAAAATTTAGGACTAGAAAGTGTAAATTTTGAGCATGGACGTGCTGAAGACTTTGGGAAAGATAAAAATTTTCGAGAAAAATATGATATAGCAGTTGCAAGGGCAGTGGCACAACTAAACGTATTATGTGAATATTGTTTGCCATTTGTTAAAGTTGGAGGGTATTTTGTTTGTCAAAAAGGTCCTAATATTGATGAAGAAATGAAGGATGCAAAAAAAGCAATAGAAATTTTAGGTGGTAAATTTATTGAAAAGAAGGATATAAAACTTCCATTTTCTCAGATTAGGCATAATGTTGTTGTTATACAAAAAATAAAAGAGACTTCGACGAAATATCCTCGAAAAGCTGGAACTCCGACGAAAAAACCTTTATAATAAGTATTTCTTTGAATATTTTGTTGAATAAAAGTGTTAGAAATTTAAAAAAAATGGGAGGAAGTTTGACTTTTTTGAAGAATAGATATTTAGAATAGTTATATAAGGGGAAGATTAGTGATGAGTAAAGACCAAAGCACAGCAGTTCTACAAGTTCCTGTTGATTCTATTCTACCAAATCCTTATCAACCTAGAAAGGTTTTTAAAAAAGGAAATTTAGAAGAATTAAGCGAATCGATAAAATTATATGGTGTATTACAGCCTATTAGTGTTAGAAAAATTGGTCAAGATCAGTACGAGTTGGTAGCTGGAGAAAGGAGACTTCGAGCGGCAAAGCTTGCAAATCTTGAAACCATACCTGCCATAGTCACAAAAATTACAGATCAGGATTCAGCAGTACTTGCTTTGATAGAAAATTTGCAAAGAGAAGATTTGAACTTTATAGAAGAAGCAGAAGGATATTTACATCTAATGGAAGATCATAATTTTACACAGCAGGAAATAGCACAAAAGGTCGGAAAAAATCAGTCTACTATTGCAAATAAGCTAAGGATTTTAAAATTACCTGAAAAAGTAAAGGATTTATTAATTGAAAATCACTTAACAGAAAGACACGGAAGGGCTCTGTTAAAATTACATGATGAAAAATTACAGTTAATGGTTTTAAAAGAAATCATAGATAAGGATTTAAATGTTAAAAAGACAGAAAAAAGAATTTGTGAAATATTAGATGAACTTACAAAACCAGAAGAAAAGACTAAAAAACGAATGAAAAGCGCCTTTAATTTTAGAATATATCTAAATACTCTAAAAAATGCGTACAATGCTATTAAAGAAGCTGGGTTAAATGCTGAATATAAACAATTAGATAGAGGGGAATATATAGAAGTTGTCGTAAAAATTCCTAAAAATAAATAAAAAAGTCGCAGGATCATAGTCCTACGGCTTTTTTAATGATATGAGTATATGTTAATTTTTATATTTTACCTAGTAATGTTAATATTCCTATTAGAATAAAAGTAAAACCAGCGGCAATCTGTAGATAGTTTGGAGAAATGAATCTTGTTATGTAAGTACCAGCTAAAACACCTAGTAATGTACTGAAAACTAAAGCACATGAAGCACCAATAAAGACACCTAATATAGATTTTGACTGAGTAGCTAATAGCATGGTTTGTAATTGTGTTTTATCACCTAATTCAGCTATGAATACCAACCAAAACGCAGTCATAATAATTCTTAGCATGTATTTTGTCCTCCTATATAAAGGAATATAGTATTTTATATTTATATAGCTATGCTTTTACATTATATTCAAAACTATAATAGGTTATTACGAGCTTTTGATTATGTTTTCAAAATATTTGAATTTTTAGAAGGAATAGAGAAGCCTATCACGAAATTAATAGGTATTATAATATTCGTGAGAGGTGGTAAGGATGGGAAAAGTAATTGCTATTTTCAATCAAAAAGGCGGGGTTGGAAAAACCACTACAAATGTAAATTTAAGTGCTTGTTTAGCAGCTAAGGGGAAAAAAATATTGGTAGTAGATATTGATCCACAGGGAAATACGACTAGTGGTTTTGGAATAGATAAAAATACAGTTCCTTTTAGCATGTATGATCTTTTGATAGATAATGTGGATATTTATCAATGTATTGTTAATACGAGCAGAGAAAATCTTTTTGTTATTCCTTCAAGTGTACAATTAGCAGGTGCAGAAATTGAGTTAACAGGAATGGAAAATAGAGAAAAAAGACTAAAAAATGCAATTGATAAAGTAAAAGATGACTATGATTATATTTTTATAGATTGTCCTCCATCCCTTGGGCTTTTAACTATTAATTCATTGACAGCAGTAGATAGTGTAATGATTCCTATTCAGTGCGAGTATTATGCGTTAGAAGGAGTAAGCCAATTAATGAATACAATTGAACTTGTTCGCGAAAATTTAAACCCTAAATTAGAGATTCAAGGTGTAGTACTTAGCATGTTTGATGGAAGAACAAATCTTTCTATACAAGTTGTAGATGAAGTAAAAAAATATTTTAAAGGGAATGTATACACAACAATAATTCCTAGAAATGTTCGATTAGCAGAAGCTCCTAGTTATGGTCAATCAATTATTGAATATGATCCAAAATGTAAAGGAGCTGAAGCATACTCTGAATTTGCAGATGAATTTTTATACTTAGAAGAAGATATAAATGAGGGTGTGATATAGATGGCAAAAAGAAAAGGTGGTTTAGGAAAGGGGTTAAGTGCGCTTATTCCTGAAATAAAGGATTCATATGAAAAAAATAAAGGAGATATTGAAAAAATTCCACTCAATGAAATCCAACCAAATAAAAAGCAACCACGAAAAAATTTTGACCAAGAAAAACTAAATGCTTTAGCAGAATCTATAAAGATGCATGGAATTATTCAGCCGATTGTAGTAAGACCTATAGAGAAAGGATATGAGATTGTAGCTGGAGAAAGAAGATGGAAAGCTTGCAGGCAAGCAGGGATTCAAGAAGTACCATGTATTATAAGAGAAATGGATGAAAAAGAGAGGATGGAGATTGCTTTAATTGAAAATTTGCAAAGAGAAGATTTAAATCCAATTGAAGAGGCTTTAGCATATAAAATGTTGATGGAAACTTACCAATTAACACAAGAAGAAATATCATCAACCATTGGAAAAAGTAGACCATATATAGCTAATACAATAAGGCTTCTTAATCTTACAGAAGAAGTAAGAGACATGTTAATAGATAATTTATTGTCTAGCGGTCATGCAAGAGCATTGCTAAGAATTGAAGATAAAAAAATGCAAAAAGAATTTGCTCAAAAAGTAATTGAAAATAAGTTATCTGTTAGAGAAACGGAAAATATGGTTGCAAGGATTATAGGTCAAAAAAAAGATAAGCCAAAGAAAGAGAAAATAAAAGATAGTGGATTATCTTTTATAGAAGACCTATTAAAAGAAAGACTTGCTACAAAGGTGAATATTATAAAAGGGAAGAAAAAAGGGAAAATAGAAATTGAGTATTATAGTGAAGAGGATTTAGAGAGATTGGTAGAATTATTACAGGGAAATTGATGTTTCGCGTGAAACTTTATTAAATAAACCGCTGTTTTAAGCGGTTTATTTAAATGTATAAATATAATATTAGAATTAGGAGAAGAAAATGAAACAGAATACAAGCTTCTTACATTTTTCTGCATTAGAATTCTTTTTTTGGGCTACATTTGCTGCGTATTATCCTTATTTGGTAATTTTTCTTGATAGTAAAGGGCTTAATAATATGGAAATAGGAACTATTTTAAGCATAAATGCTTGCATATCTATTTTTGCTCAGCCTTTTTGGGGAATTATAAGTGATAAAATAAAGTCTATAAAAAAGGTTTTTATACTTCTGTTATTTATAGCCATTTTATGCATTGGTTCTCTTCCTATCTATGAAGGGGTTATTTTATTGGGAATTGTATTTGCTGTTATTACTTTTTTTGAAAGTGCATTACCTCCTCTATTAGATAGTTGGGTTATTATGGCTATTCAAGAAGAAAAAAATATATCTTATGGAAGTATAAGATTGTGGGGTTCTATAGGCTTTGCATTGATGGTATATGTTTTTGGAAAGTTAATGGAAATAAAGGGAATATCTATATTATTTTTGTGTTATTCTTTATTTGGTATGGTTACAATAGTTTTATGTAGTAGGATAGGCGTAGATCATGGAATTCATTCCTCAAAAATTAAAAATATAAAAATAAGCAAATTGTTAATGAATTATGAGTATAGTACTTTTTTAATATTTTCAGTTGGAATTTTTATTCCTTACAAAGCAGCTTTTGCTTTTTTACCAAGGTTAGTTGAAGCTGTTGGAGGAAGTAAAGTCCATTTAGGGATTTCCCTTTCAGTGATGGCATTAAGTGAAGTACCATTGTTTCTTTTTTTAAATAGATTTATACATAAAGTAAAACCTATTTTTGTGATTTTATTTTCAACGATATTTTTTATTTTGAGACAATACCTTTTTTCTATTGCTTCTTCACCTATTCATATAATATTTATTCAAGGACTTCAGGGACTTTCTTTTGGTGTATTCTTAACAGGAGCAGTGTATTATATATATTCTTTAGCGCCACAAGAATTAAAGGCAACAGCACAAACTTTTGGGTCAGCTGTATATATGGGGATTGGTGGAATAATAGGAAACTATGGTGGTGGATGGGTTATTGACCATTATGGGCTTAAAAATCTTTACCACTTGGGAGGATATCTTAGCTTAGGCATAACGATTTTATTTATTTTATCTATTTATTTTAGAAAAATGAAAAAACAACTCGAGAGATAATACTTTTTTATTTGATATAATATAGATAAGCAACTTTAAAATATAAAAAGAACGTTCTTTTATATTTCACTTTGAAAAGGAGGATTAAAATGAATCAAGATGTACATATGAAATCCTTATTAGATATTCCAGAAGAATTATATATGGAAGATTTTACACCTATGGAAGAAAGACTTAAAAATACAGACATAGAAAAAGAATTTCAAAAGCTGAAAGAGGAAGTTGGAAGCAAATACTTTGAAAAGTATTTCAATAGTTTGATTAAAATAAAAAGGTATGAAAAGGATATGATTATTATTACACATAGTGAAAATTACAGAGCGATTATAATTAGAGAGTATTTACATTTGTTGAAAAAAATATTTAATGTATCGAATGTTATTATTGTAGCCCAATCAAAATAATTAAAGTGTACGGATAATGTTTCATGTGAAACAGTATATACATACAATAGTAAAAAGAACAAATATAAAGGTGAGGTGTCTATAGTGATTTATTTAGATAATGCTGCAACAACCTTCCCAAAACCAGAAAATGTATATCGATCAATGGATGAGTGTATGAGAAAATATGGAGCAAATCCTGGTAGGTCAGGGCATAAGTTAGCTTTAGAAGCAGGTAGAGCCATATATAAAACAAGAGAATTGATTTGTCAGTTGTTTAATATTGATAATCCTATGCAGATTATTTTTACTTGCAATGCAACAGATTCATTGAATTTAGCTTTAAAAGGATTATTAAAATCAGGAGATCATGTTATTACGACAAGTATGGAACATAATTCTATGATAAGACCTATTGTTTCACTTGAAAAATTAGGTGTAGAACATACTGTTGTTCAATGTGATAAAGATGGCATAATTGATCCAAAGATGATTCAAAAGGAAATAAAAGAAAATACAAAGTTGATTGCTATGACTCATGCATCTAATGTAACAGGTACATTGATGCCTATAGAGGAAGTAGGGAAAATTGCAAAAAGAAATGGAGTTTTATTATTAGTGGATGCAGCTCAAACAGCAGGAGTTTATCCAATAGATGTTAAAAAAATGAATATAGATTTGCTTGCAGCACCGGGGCACAAAGGGCTATTAGGACCGCAGGGTACAGGTATTTTATATATAAAAGAAGGATTAGTCTTAAAACAAATGAAGGAAGGAGGAACAGGAAGCAAATCTGAACTGCTTACTCAGCCGGATATATTGCCAGATCGATATGAAAGTGGAACACCAAACACACCAGGAATTGTGGGATTAGGAGCCGGTATTGAATTCATTCAAAATGAAGGATTAGATAAGATTCGAAAGCATGAAGAAGCATTAACTGATTATATGATTTGTGAATTGAAAAAGATCAAGAAAATAAAAATATATGGTCCAAAAGATGCAAAAAAACAGGCAGCTGTTATATCTATTAATATTGGTGATGAAGATTCATCAGAGGTAAGCTATGTATTAGATAAAGTTTTTAATATAGCTGTTCGCTCAGGATTACACTGTGCACCATTGGCTCATAAGACTATAGGAACATTTGAGCAAGGGACAGTAAGATTTAGTTTAGGATATTTTACAACTAAAGAAGATGTAAAAAAAGCAGTAGAAGCTTTAAAGAAAATATGTAAAGAATTGGATTCATAAACGAATTGAAAAATAACACTCATAAACAAAGCTTTAGAGAAAACTATGATTCATAATTTTGAAAAATCCTAACGCACCTAATAAAGACGTCCTGTCTTGTAGGATGCTGGCTTAGCATCCATGCTAAGCCTACGGATTTTTTTGAAATTCTTCATCAAGTTTTCTTTACTAAAACTTTGCAATTATTCGCTTGTATTTTTCATTCACAAATTTTATTTTGTCTATAGTCTGTAGCATGTACGAAAAGCATACATGCTATTTATTTTTTTATGTTTTCATGAGATAATATAATGCGTAGAAAAAGTATAGTAAAGGAGGAAAGACATGAATTACATAGTTGATATTATAAAAGAAAATCCTGAAATTATTATTTTTTATAGTTTGGTTATGAGTTTATTATCACTTATCATTTTATGTATACAGGGAGGGAGATTATCAAGGTTAAGAAAAAAATATGAGATTTTATCAAATAATGTAGAAGGAAAAAATATAGAAGAAATTATTCATGGATATTATGATAAAATAAATAATTTAAATGAGAGAATGCATGAAATAGATATATTAGTAGAAAAAATACAAGAGAAGCTACTTTATAGCATTCAAAAAGTAGGAATGGTTCAATATAATGCTTTTGATGATGTAGGAGGAAGCTTAAGTTTTTCTATTGCAATGTTAGATGAACAGAATAATGGATTTATTTTAACAAGTATATATGGTAGAAGCAATCATGCTGTTTATGGTAAACCTATAAAAAATGGGAAGGCATCTCAAACCCTTTCTGTTGAGGAACTTCAGGCATTAGACCGAGCAAAGAATAAATCTTTAGATGTATATGTAAAAATGGCATAATTTAAGTATAAATAAAAAACCTTCTAGTTATAATACAGCTAGGAGGTGTTTATATTGCCAAGAATAGTGGCTATACAAGATAACCTTAAAAATATAGGAAAAGAATTAGAAGCTAGAGGATATGAAGTGGTACATGAAGATTATGATGGATATGTAGATGCTATTTTGTATGATAGTGATTGTAGTCGTTTAAGTTATCTACATAATTTTGATAATGTTATTGATATGAATAGAGGTGCTATTGTAATAGATGTAAAAAATAAAGAAATTAATAAAATTATTTATGCTCTAGAAAATAGGGCGTATGAATCTTTATTCTAATACTGAACAATGAGCAGCCATAATCTAGTTAAGATTAGACTGCTCTTTTTCTATTTGTCTTAAAAACTTCCATATACCATAGTGAATGCCTTCAGAAATTGCATCAGCCATTTTCATTACTAGGCTAAGTCTTGTATTTTGCAAAACAATGTATTCCATGAATCCACCAAGATTTACAATGCCTGTAATATGAATATTTCCTACAGGAGGTAGGTTTTTATTTACTCCAGCACCAGGTTTTAATGGTCCATGACCTATTGTAATATGGCCTACTCTTTCAAACTTTCCTAGACAAGCATCAATAGCAACAACAAAGGGCTTATGATACGTTTTTGAAATAAAATCAACACAAGTGTCAAGATTTTTTGCATGAACAGGCTGTTCCAATGTACCGTGAACAAAAACATTTTTATATCTTTTTAAAAATTTTTCTAATTTGTAACCGATCAAAGGGCCTAAAGAATCGCCTGTAGAGCGATCTGTTCCAATACACATAATCACCAAATCATTGTACTCGCTTGTGAAGTAAACATTTAGATAATTTATAAA
The DNA here is from genome assembly GCF_008152325.1 of Crassaminicella thermophila. Classification (GTDB taxonomy): domain Bacteria; phylum Bacillota; class Clostridia; order Peptostreptococcales; family Thermotaleaceae; genus Crassaminicella_A; species Crassaminicella_A thermophila. The sequence continues at coordinate 3,032,274 of NZ_CP042243.1, read as the reverse complement.
GGCTTTATGAAAATCATGAACAGCTAGGGGGGAGTTTATATCGATCGATTGACTAGGCAAAGAAACAGCAGTATTCATAAGCAAGTTTCACACTCCTCTATTATAGTATAGTAAAAGTTTTTCCGAAACATGACTATTAAATTCATTGCCAAGATATTTTGTTTAAAGAAGATAATGGATATTTTTAAATACTTATAAATTTGTGGCATTTCCCTGGAAATAGGTTTATTTAAAATCAATAAACTTGGTTAAACTATATAAAAGTGTTAGTGATTAGGAGGAACAAATGGTGAATAGAGAAGTTGTTTCTGATAAGCAAGGTATAGCCATTATGATTTTATTTTTAACAGGCTCTACATCAATATTTGTAACTGGGCTAGATGCTAAAAAAGATTTATGGATAGCTATTATTTTAGCTATATTCATGGTATTGCCAATGATTATGATATTTGCTAGACTTCATTATATTTTTCCAGGGAAAGACTTATTTGATATTTTTGAAATTTGTTTTGGAAAGTTTGTTGGAAGAATTATGATGATTGTATTTACTTGGTATACTTTTTATTGGACAGCTGATGTTTTAAATAATTATGCTTTCTTTATTAGAACAGTGAATTTATGGGAAACTCCTAAAATTATATTTATTATCATTTTAGGAATTCTATGTGCCTGGGGTATAAAGGAAGGGATTGAAGTTTTGGGCAGGTGGGCAGAGCTTTTTTTAATAATCGTTATTATAGGCATATGGGTTGCATTATCATTATTGATTCCAAATATGAACTTTCATAACATGCAACCTGTATTATATAATGGATTTAAACCTGTTTTGAAAGGTGCTTACAGTGTATTTACACAACCATTTGTTCAAACAGTAGCTTTTACAATGGCTTTTACCTATTTAAAAAGAAAAAAGTCTTCTTATAAAGTTTATATAATAGGGTTATTTATAGGATCAATATTAACTTTTATGATTTCTGTAACGAATATTTTGGTTATAGGAATAGATGAGGCAACAAGGGTGTACTATCCTTCCTATGTTACGGTTGCAAGAGTGGATATACGTGATTTTATACAAAGGTTAGAAGTAATTATAGCCATTGTATTTATATTAGGAGGTTTTATAAAAATAAGCATATTGTTATTATGTACCTGTAAAGGAATGACCAAAATATTTGGCTGTAAAGATTATCGATTGATGATTATTCCCATTACTTTAATGATTATGAATATAGCTTATTTTCAGTATGATAGTGTACAGCATTATTTTCAATTCAATACAGAAATATGGGCAAGCTACTTTTTTCCTTTTCAAGTAATCTTACCCATAATTACATGGATTATTGCTGAAACAAAAAAATACCGATGAATCGGTATTTTTATGATAAATGACTTTTTATTATAGCATATACTTTTTCACTAAGAACATTTTCATCTTCTTTTGTTAAATTTGTAGTATGGATAGGTTGAGATATTGTAACTTTGACTTCTGCTGGTTTAATTAATTTTTTGTTGCCTTCCATGATTTTATAAGAACCATCAATGGTGATAGGAACAATGGGAACCTTTGCTTTTGTAGCAAGCTTTAGGCTTCCTTTTTTGAATTCTCCCATTTTAGGACCTTTGCTTCTTGTACCCTCAGGAAAAATTACCATAGAATGTCCATCTTTTAAAGTTTTAATTCCTTTATTAATAGCTTTTAAAGACTGTCTAGGATTATCCCTATCGATAAAAATACATTTTTGTCTTTCCATCCATTTTCCAAATACAGGTATTTTTGAAAGTTCTATTTTTGCAATAAAGGCTTTAGGTTTATCAATAAAACCAAAAAGAATTGGAATATCAAAATTTCCTTGATGATTACTAACAAATAAAACAGGTCCTTTAGGTATATTTTCAATTCCAAATACATGTATTTTTGAACCTGTTGCATTTACAATACTTTTACCCCAATTCATAGCAATTTTGTGAAGTAAATCATGCATTTCCTGCATTCTTCCTTCTTTTTCTAATTTGTTAATCTTCCATTCTTTAGGGAACAAAAAAATTAGATATACGATAAAATAAATAGCCATATATATAGTTCGAAACATAGAAAAAACACATCCTTTCTTTTTATATAATAGCATAAAAAGCAAAAAAAATCCTCCTTAGATTCTTGCTAAGAAGGATTTCAAAAGACTTATTTACTTTTTTATATGACCGCCTTCTATTAAAAAGTTTAAAACAAGTTTTTGTTCTTGAGGGTCTTCAACTTCTACTATAATATCATCAGGATGTTCTTGTAAAATATACATTGCTCCTATAATTGATTTTGCATTTACTTTAATTTCTTCAGACTTTAAATAAACCTTTCCTTTAAGCTTAGAAACAAAATTTACAAAATTGTTCACATCTGTTATTTTAGAGAATTTTGCTTTCATATGTACATTCCTCCTTTAATTTTTATATTTTTCTCAATATATCATATATGTATACCTATTTACAATAAGATTTTTGCTCATTTATCTTATGAAAATATATAAATAATTTATTTTGTATATATTCACTATTTTGCATAAGCATAATTCCTCCGAGTACAAGTAGAATACCAATAAATTGTAAAGGATTTAGGGTTTCTTTATAAAAAATATAACCTATTAGTGCTGCTGTGGGAATTTCAATATTTCCAATGATTGCAGTTTTTACAGCACCTATATATTGGATTGCTGTATACATTAGTATACCAGGAGGAATTTGACATATAAAAACAAGTAAAGCTACGTTTATCAACTGGAATTTAGTTATATTTATATGAAGTAGCTGTTTAGGAAATCTAAAAATAATCAGATTCAAAAATATAAAAGTAGATGAATAAGTTGACAAAATAAAAGGTGGTATTCTGTTTTCAAACTTTTCAAGGAAAATATTTGAGAATGCAAGAAAAAAAGCACCTCCAAGGCCCAATAAAGTACCTTTTAAAGAAAAAGATGTATTTATGTGCAATATATCTAAAACTAGAATACAGCCTAAAAAAGTAATTATGACAGATAATATTATGACTTTGTTTAATTTTATTTTTGAAAAAAATGAAGAAAAAATTGTAATCCAAATAGGATAAGTGAATAACAAAATGGTTGCAATGGATATATCAAGATATTTAAAGGATTCATAATAAAATATACTTACAGAGCTTTGTAAAAACATGCCAATAAAAAAGAGTTTTATAAGATCATTTTTATTTATTTTTATTTGATTTTTATATTTTAAAAATGCTATTATCCACATAGTTGGAATTGTAATTATATATTGTAAAATTAAGATGCTAGCAGAATCTAGACCACTGCCTTGGGCAAGCTTTACAAAAAGTCCTGAAAATCCAAAAAAAATAGCTGATAAAATACCAGCAATATATCCTTTTTGTGTATGATTTATGTTGCATTTTAACATAATAGTTTCTCCTAAAGCAATATTTTTATAGTTAATGGTAAAAATAATGTATATGCATATTGTACAATAAAGAATCAAAGAAGACAATGTATATAAGAAAGATGAAAAGGAAGAATAAATATGACATATTTTATTTTAATATTGGGATTTGTCTTATTGATAAAAGGAGCAGATTATTTTGTTGATGCAGCATCAAATATTGCAAGTATACTTAGGATTTCTCCAATATTAATAGGACTTACTATTGTTGCTTTTGGTACAAGTTCTCCAGAAGCAGCTGTAAGTATTAGAGCAGCAATGAAAGGAAATAATGGAATTGCACTAGGAAATGTTATAGGAAGTAATATGTTTAATATGTCTCTTGTTGTAGGGATTACAGCTTTTATAAATCCTTTAAAAGTTGAAAAAGAAACAGTAAGAAAGGAAATTCCTTTTACTTTATTATCAAGTGTTTTATTATTGATTGTCATGATGGATATAAGGTTACAGGCGATGTCTTCTAATCAACTTACAAGAGGAGATGGATTGGTATTATTATCTTTTTTTACTATATTTTTATATTATCTTTTCGAAGTTGCAAGAAACAGCAAAGAAAAAAATGATGAAGAGAAAAATCCTTTGCTAAGAAATATGAGAAAAAATATTATTTTTACAGTAGGAGGGCTTACTGCAATCGTTTTAGGAGGAGAACTTGTAGTAAAAAGTAGTAAAGAGATTGCCTATTCATTAGGGATGAGTGAGACTTTGGTTGGATTAAGTATTGCAGCAGTAGGAACATCTTTACCTGAAATGATTACGTGTATTACTGCAGCTGCTAAAAAACATAGTGACATTGCTGTTGGAAATATTGTTGGGAGTAATATTTTTAATATATTGTTTGTATTAGGAACTTCTTCTGTTATATCTCCTATATATGTAGAAGAAAAGATCTTTATAGATGTATTATTTATGATTGTTTATACAAGTATATTACTGATTTTTTCTAGAACATATCATAAAGTATCAAGGCTTGAAGGTGCGATTTTATTTTTATCATATATTTTATATGCAATATATATTATTATAAGAAGGTAGAAATCAAAAACTTATCTTGCTCTTATTCGTATAGTTTAATATACTTAATTTGTTATGAAATAAAAGGGGGAAATAGAATGAGTGATATTTTAAAGGCAGTGATCCTTTCAATTGTAGAAGGAATTACTGAGTTTTTGCCTATAAGCAGTACGGGGCATTTAATTCTTGTAAATCATTGGATTGAATTTAAGGGTTCTTTTGCCAATGCTTTTGATGTAATTATCCAATTTGGAGCAATCCTGTCTGTACTTTTTTTATATTGGAATCAATTAAATCCTTTTTCTAAAAGTAAAAATAGACATCAAAAAAGAGAATCAATTATTCTTTGGTTTAAAGTAATTGTTGCATTTATTCCTGCTGTTATATTAGGTTTACTCGTAGGAGATTTTATTGAAGAAAAGCTTTTTAATCCTATTACTGTTGCGATCGCACTTTCTATAGGAGGTATAATTATTATTTTATTAGAAAAAAGAGAAAAAACTCCAAAATTTAAATCTATTTCACAAATAAGTTACAAAGTAGCTTTTCTTATTGGATTGTTTCAATGTCTTGCTATGATTCCAGGAACGTCTAGATCTGCTGCTACCATTATCGGTGCAATGTTTTTAGGTGCTTCTAGACAAGTAGCTGCTGAGTTTTCATTTTTTCTGGCCATTCCGACTATGGCTGGAGCTACAGCTTATTCGCTTATGAAAAAAGGGCTATCAATAACTTCTAGCCAATGGATTGTTCTTCTTGTAGGTGTGATACTTTCGTTTATTGTAGCTTTAACAGTAATTGCTTTCTTTATGAAATATATAAAGAGAAGGGATTTTAAAGTATTTGGTTACTACAGGATTTTATTAGGTGGATTGATTTTGATTTATTTTAATTTACTCTAAAAAAAGTTCCTAGATTTTCTAGGAGCTTATTTTTATGAACATTTTTATCATTAGACAACTTCCTATGGACATAGAATGTATTACGATAAGTGAGAGGAGGTTGCAAATGGTTAATAAAAATATTCTCAAGATTGCTAGTATTTATATTGGCACATTGGTAGGTGCAGGGTTTGCTTCTGGACAAGAAATTATGTGTTTTTTTACCAAATATGGAATAGGAGGGGTTTATGGTGTAATTTTAACGGCTGTTTTATTTAGTTTTATTGGAAGCTTTATTTTATCAAATGTTTATAAACATAAAGTAAGTTCATATAATGATTGGATTATGTCTATTTTTGGTATGCCAATAGGAAGAATTATAGAATTTATTCTATCATTATTAGTACTTTCTTTATACTGTGTAATGCTAGCAGGAAGTGGAGCTTTGTTTGAAGAACAATTTGGATATAGAAAAGAAGTTGGGATTATTCTTATGAGCCTTATTACATTTATGACATTTTTATTTAGTATGAGAGGTTTGACGTTTGTTAATAGTATTTTGGTACCATTATTGGTAGTTGGGATTATAGCTGTGGGAATATTTGTAATTTCAGATAGTCATTATATTATAAAAAAAGTAGATACTACATTTTATACAATTACTGATAACTGGGTACTTTCTTGCTTGATATATGTAAGCTATAATAGTTTTGGAGCGGCAATGGTATTGAGTTCTATGTACCCATTGCTAGAGAACAAGAGGGTAGCAATAATTAGTGGGATTATTGGAGGACTTGGATTAGGCTTTATGTTATTTTTTTTATTTTTACCAACTTTGATGTTGTATACAGATATTAAGGGTGTAGAAATTCCTATGATGACGATTGCATCAAAGCTTGGGGAAAATGTAAAATTAATTTATGGTATTTTACTTTGGTTTGCTATGCTTACTACAGCTATTGCTAATGGCTTTGTTTTTATACAAAGTATAGAAAAAAGATTTAAAATTAACCATATAATTATTTGTATACTATTTTGTTTAGGAACAATTCCTCTAGCTAAATTTGGTTTTAAAAATTTAGTAAAAACTATTTATCCTCTATTTGGGTATATTGGAATTTTCATTATAGGCTTGATTTTAATAAAGGGAGTAAATAGAAAAAATTTTTCATGATGTTTATGAGAAATGGAGGATTTTACTTTAACAATAGAGTATTATTATAATGCGCCAATGAAAAAAGTAGGAGGAATAAAAATGTCAAGAAAAAGAAGACCATTTAGATTTAAGATATTTGTTCTTTTGGCTTTGTGTATTTTAATACTAGGAGGCGCTAAGCTTTTTAATATAACGAGGAATTTTTTAGGATATGGAGAGTTAGGTTTTCAGAAAATAGGAACTATTAATTATGAAAAAGGGAAAAATTTGACTATCCATCCTTTAAAAGAAGAAATAGTTGTGTATGATGGAAAAATATTAAGTTTATACAATTTACAAGGAGATGAAAAATGGAGTCAAGAAAAAGAAATAAAAAATGCAATTATAAAAAGCAGTGAAAACTTATTTTTCTTGACGGATAAGAAAAAAGGGGAAATTACCGCTTATAATGATCAAGGAAGTGTTATATGGTCTGTTAATTTAAAAAAACCTATAAGTGATTTGGTATGCAACAATGAAGGATATATTGCTCTATATTGTGAGAATAAGGAAAATAGTGAAATATATATATTGAATATGAATGGGAAAGAAGAAGGAAAGATTATTATTTCAAAAGGAACAATTATAGATATTACGATTTCAGAAAAAGAGCAGCTTATTGCCTTATCTATTATGAATATAGAAAATAATAAAATTAAGACAAATGTTGTATTATATACAAAGGAAGGAAGACTTATTGGAGGAAATACATATGATGAAGAAATTATTACTAATTTATTTTTTAGTGATGACAATCGTTTAATGAATGTTGGAGATGATAAATTATTGGTATTTGGCAAGGAAAAAGGAGTATTATGGAAAAAGTATATATCAGATACTATTAATCGTGTAGCATGGAATGATCAAGGATTTATTGGGATGCATATTATTAATAATAAAAAAACAATTATAGATACAAAAAATCGAAATCATATATGGCTTGTAGGAATAGATGGTACAGAGATAAGTAAAATCCCTATTAGAGGAGAAGTATTAGGGATGGACACGAAGGATAATCATGTTGTTGCTTTTACAGATAGAACATTATATCTTATATTTAAAAAAGGACAAAAGGTGATTGAAAAGAAAGTTAATAATGATATTAAGAATGTATATATGTTACCCCATGATAGATTGATGCTTGTTTTTAAAAATAAAATAGAGATTATGCAAGTAAAATGGAAAGAACAATAGGGGTGTTTTTATGAGTTGGATGGATGTTTTAATTATTGTAATACTTGTTATAAATATTATAAAAGGATGGAATAATGGATTGATTTTATCTTTTTTTCATATGACTAGTTTTATTTTAGCAGGTGTTGCAGCAAAAATGTATTACCCGGTGGTTTCAAAATATATTATGGAAAATTCAATAATTTTTCTAAAGGTACAAGAACTCATAGGAGAAAGATTTAAAACAATTATAAATAGACAAGCAGTGGCTGAAGGGATTTTAGAGAACCGAAATATTTTTGAGGTATTAAAATTTCCAAAGGTTGTAGAAAGTTTTCTTATGAAAAGTGATAGCGTTAAGGAAGCAGGTATACGAGCAATAGATGGGGTACACAGCTACTTATCAGATATTATTGCTAGAATGTTTATAGATTTTATAAGTATATTGATTATATTTTTTGTAGTGAAAATATTATTATTTATTATAGGACACATATTAAATGGAATTTCAAAGCTTCCTGTACTTAAGCAGTTTAATCATTTAGGAGGATTTGTTTTTGGACTTTTAAAGGGGTTATTTATTGTTTTTATTTTTCTTGCAGTAATTACGCCTTTTACGACTATGATGGATACAAATGTATTCGTAGAAGGGCTTGAAAGTTCTGTAATAGCTAAAATTTTATATAATAATAATCCAATTATAGGAATTCTTAAAGGAACTATTAAAGGATAGCTATTGCAAGGAAATTTAATATAGATATAATGAAATATAAAAAAACGTTCACTTATTTTTTATATTTCTTTTTTAAAAAAATGTTTATGTTGTTTATCTATATAATCTTAAAAAATATTCTAAGCTATGGAGGGGATAAGAATGAATCAACAAGTAGATGCAAGGGGATTAAGCTGTCCAAAACCAGTCATTGAAACAAAAAAGTTGTTAGATAAGTATACAGATGGAGTAGTTACAACTATTGTAGATAATGAAGTAGCTATGAAAAATGTAACGAAGCTTGCAAAAAGTTTAAATTATAATGTAGAGGTTAAAGAAGAAGGGAACGATTTTTATATTAATATTTATAAAGGTGATGATAATCTAGAAAAGGTTTGTGAAATTAGTGAAGAAAGAGATTTGGTTATTTTATTTGGTAGTGATAAATTAGGACAAGGCTCAGAAGAATTAGGAAAAATACTGATGAATGGATATATATATACATTAACAGAATATACACCTTATCCTAAAACTTTGCTATTTATAAATGGTGGGGTAAAATTAACAGTAGAGGGGTCAGAAGTACTCAAATATTTAAAACAATTAGAAGGTGAAGGGGTAGAAATTCTTTCTTGTGGAACATGCTTAGACTATTTTCATCTTAAGGAAAAATTAGCAGTAGGAAGTGTAACTAATATGTATACAATTTTGGATACACTTCATAGTGCCAAAAATAAAGTAACTTTATAAAGTGGAAAGTATGTTAGAACAAGAATTTTACGTAATATCATTTGAATCTACCCATCATGCTATAAAAACAGAGAAAGAGTTAAAAAATAAATTTAATATAGAAACCATTCCTACTCCAAGGGAAATTAGTGCAAGTTGTGGTCTTTCTATCAAATTTTCATCTGAAATATTCTCAGAAGTAATAAAAGCACTAGGACAGGATAAAGAAAAGGTTGATATATTTAAAATAAAAAAGACAGGTAAAAATAAAACTGTAATTAAAGTTTTATAGAAGGGAGAAAATTGGAGTTTGGAAAGTTTTTATAAAAATTTTAGTAAACAAGCAGTTGAGACTTTTAAAACGTATATTCACCCAGATATATTAGCTGATTATACAGGAGATTTTATTAAAATTGTTTTAATATTATTAGCAATGGTTTTAGCTATACGCTTTTCGAATATGATTGTGAATAAATTCTTTGATAACAGGGAAAAATTTAAGCTTATAGGAGAAGAAAAGCGTTTTAATACAATAAAAGGAATTACAAATAGCATAATAAGATATACAATTTATTTTATTGCTTTTACACCAATACTTGAAACGATAGGTATAGATGTATCGTCTCTTATTGCTGCTGCAGGAATTGGAGGTTTAGCTATTGGTTTTGGAGCACAAAATTTAGTCCGTGATATTATTACTGGTTTTTTTATTCTATTAGAAGACCAATTCCAAGTAGGAGATCATGTTGAAATTGGAGATAAATCAGGAATTGTTGAAGATATGACACTAAGGGTTACTATGCTAAGAGATTTTAATGGAGACTTGCATATTATTCCTAATGGTTATATTGAGAAAGTAACAAATAAATGCAGAGGAAATATGCGTGCATGGATAGATGTAAGCATTGCATATGAAGAAAATATAGACAATGCTATAAGGGTTTTAAACCAGTTATGCGAAGAAATTTCAAAAGAAAATGAAAAAATCATAGAGGGTCCTACTGTTTTAGGAGTGACAAATTTAGGAGAATCTGATATTGTTATATCTATAGTTGCAAAAACAGTACCTATGGAGCAGTGGGCAGTAGAGAGAGAACTAAGAAAGAGAATAAAAGAAAGATTTGATGAGAAAGGAATAGAAATACCTTATCCAAGGAGAGTTGTTATAAAAGATCAAAAAAGCTAAAATATTAAATAAATACTGCCCGAAACAGTTGTTTCGGGCTATTGTATATAGAAAGGAAGGGTGAATTTTTATGCCTATGGATTTAAGATTAGGAGATATTATACAAGTGAAAAAAAATCATCCTTGTGGGAGTAATCAATTTGAAATTATGAGAACAGGGATAGATTTTCGTATAAGATGTTTAGGATGTGATAAACAAGTATGGATTCCGAGGGTGAAGCTTGAAAAAAGAATAAAAAAAATTGTTGAAAGAAAGGAAGAATAAAGGATAGATGTGGTATAATAAAATTAAGTTAAAAAAATTTTTTAACAATTAAAATTTTTGTGGAGGTGCTTTTTAGTGGCAATCAAATATGCAAATCGTATGGAAAGAATGAAGGCGTCTGAAATTCGTGAAATATTAAAGTTAACATTACAGCCTGATATGATATCTTTTGCAGGTGGCTTGCCAGCACCGGAGCTATTTCCTGTTGAAGAAATGAAGAAAGTTGCAGTAGAAGTTTTAGAGGAAAGTGGGGAGAAAGCACTTCAGTATAGTACAACAGAAGGGTTTTTACCACTAAGGGAAAAGATTGCACAAAGAATGAATAAGTTTAATATTAATGCAAAAGCAGAGGATATTCTTATTACGAGTGGGTCACAACAAGGACTAGACTTTACAGGAAAGATATTTTTAAATCCAGGTGATGTTGTAATATGTGAAAGTCCTAGTTATTTAGGAGCGATTAATGCATTTAAGGCATATGAATGTAAATTTGCAGAGGTTCCTACCGATGATGAAGGAATGATTATGGAGGATTTAGAAAAAATATTAGAAAAAACTCCAAGAGCAAGATTAATTTATGTAATACCAGATTTTCAAAATCCAACAGGAAAAACTTGGTCTATAGAGAGACGTAAAAAGTTGTTAGAAATAGCAAGTAAATATGATTTACCAATTATAGAAGATAATCCTTATGGAGAACTAAGATTTGAAGGAGAAATACCTCCATCTGTAAAAGCATTTGATACAGAAGGTAGAGTTGTATTTTTAGGAACGTTCTCAAAAACATTTTGTCCAGGGCTTAGATTAGGATGGGTATGTGCTTCAAAAGAGCTTCTTGAAAAATATATTTTTGTAAAGCAATCTGCAGATTTGCAAACAAGCACCATCGCACAGATAGAATTAAATAAATTCTTAGAATTGTATGATTTAGATAAGCATGTTGAAGAAATAAAAAAGACATATAGAAAACGTAGAGATTTAATGTTAAACACAATGAAGGATAATTTCCCAAAAAAAGTAAAATTTACTTATCCAGAAGGCGGGTTGTTTACTTGGGTAGAGTTACCTGATGGTATTGATGCAAAGGAGTTAATGAAAAAAGCAATAGAGAAGAAAGTTGCTTTTGTACCAGGAGGGTCTTTCTTTCCTAATGGAGGACATGAAAATGCTTTTCGTATGAACTATTCAAATATGCCGGAAGATAAAATTGTAGAAGGTGTAAAAAGACTTGCAGAAGTGTTAAAAGAAGAACTTGGAAAATAAGCCGTATTTTTAATGCGGCTTTTTTCTTTTTTACCTTGCATATTTTTGTAATAACTGATATAATACCATGATGTGAGATTATACTCTCTGTCCTGTAAAAAACAGGACCGAATAAGTCCGTAGGGAGGTGGAAAAGAATGAGAAAATATGAAGTGATGTTCATATTAAAGTCAAACCTTGAAGAAGAAAAAAGAAATGCATTAATCGAAAAGTTCAAAGGAATCATTGAAACAAATGGTGAGATTGAAAAGGTTGATGAGTGGGGTAACAGAAAGTTAGCTTACGAAATCAAAAAAATGAACGAAGGTTACTATGTTGTTATGAACTTCAAGGCTGACAAAGATGTTCCAAAAGAGTTAGACAGAAACTTTAGAATTTCTGATGACGTAATGAGACATCTAATCGTAAGTGTTGAAGAGAAGTAAATTTAAAGGTGGTGTTTTAATGAATCATGTAGTATTAATCGGAAGATTAACAAGAGATCCAGAGCTTCGTTTTACAGCAGGAAGCGGAAGAGCAGTTGCCACCTTTACAATAGCAGTAGATAGACCATTTGCAAAAGAAAAGACTGCAGATTTTTTTAGAGTAGTTGTATGGGGAAAATCAGGTGAAAACTGTGCAAACTACTTATCAAAAGGAAGACTGGTTGCAGTTCAGGGAAGACTTCAAAATAATACCTATGAAACACAAAATGGTGAAAAAAGATATACTACAGAAGTAGTTGCTGATAGAGTTGAATTCCTTGAATGGGGAAATAGAAATGAACAAAGTGGGTTTAACCCATCTCAAATAGATCCGGATGGCTTCCAAGCCATTGATGATGATGACGATATTCCATTCTAGAAAAAGGAGGGAAATGGAAATGGCAAGACCAAAAAGACGTGGACGTAAAAAAAGAGTATGTAGTTTCTGTGCCGATAAATCAACACATATAGATTATAAAGATATTAAAGTGCTTGGTAAGTATATTACAGAAAGAGGAAAAATACTTCCAAGAAGAATTACTGGTACTTGTGCAACACACCAAAGAGCATTAACAATAGCTATCAAAAAAGCTAGAACAGTTGCATTATTACCATATACAGCAGACTAATATTAAGAGAAGTGAGAAATCACTTCTCTTTTTTAACTTTCTAGGGAAAAATAGATTTTCAAAATTTCAGAGAACTTTATATGATTTTATATTCTCTAAGGAATTTGAGCAACGGAAAGCATGATGCGAATTTTTAATATATATTTGAATTTTTTCCTATAATACTATTATAATAGATTAGAACAAGGAAATTATAAAGGAGCATATCTATACAATATGAGCTAATCTGCTATAATGTATATAAAGGGGGATGATAGACAGATGACTTTTGGGGATCATAATATAGATATAACAAAAAATATAAAAACTATTGAATGGCTAAAAAGTGAACTTCTAATGACAATTGCAACATTATATGATTTTTTAGTAAGAGGTGTGAAGGGGTCACAGGATGTTTTAGTAGATGTGTTGGCAAATATTATCTTGGTCACTTATATTCTTGGAAAAAGATTAGGAATTAATTTCTCAAGAATTGATATGAAGATAGAAGATAAAATTAGATTGGGAATATTAGAGAAACATAAGATAGAAGACTGGCATGGAGATTTGTCTAGCTTAAAACAATATTTAGATGGAAATAGGAAGTAGGAGTGATATTATTTGAATATACAGAAAAAAACACGGGCGATGGTTGAAGCAGCATTAATGACAGCCTTAACTTGTATATTTGCAATTATGGGAACGTATATACCTGTGTTAACGTTTATATTATTTTTCATCCCTGTCCCTTTTATTGTATTGGGAAAACGACATGGAATTCATTTTGTTATTTTGTCTATTGTTGCGTCAGGAATTATTGTGGGTAGTTTTACAGAACCACTTCAATCAATATTTGTCATAGGATTACCTGGCATTACAGCTATTGTAATGGGATATATGATGAATAAAGAGTATAGCCCATATAAAGTACTAGCAGGTGGATCTTTAGCAGCATTAGTTGCTTCCTTATTATCAATAAGCATAGGTTCTATGATTATAGGGGTAGATATTGTATCTCAAATGAGTGAAGCTTTTAAGGAAGCTATGGATATTCAAATTAAAATGTATCAAACAATAGGGATGGAACCAGAGAAATTAGAAACTTTGAAGAAAACACTAGAAGCTACCATACAATTGGTACTTATGGCAATTCCTGCTATGCTCATATTTTCTTCTGTATTTTTATCATATATAAATTATGTTTTAACGATACGTGTGTTAAACAGAATTGGGCATAAAGCTGAATCATTACCACCTTTAAGATATATTCGTCTGCCGAAAAGTATTTTAATGGGTACTTTTTTAATAATAGGACTTACGATGGCTACAAAATATTTTAAAATTGTAAGTTATCAAAGTTTGGTATTAAATGTATTTTTAATCTTTCAGTTTGTCTATTTTATACAAGGGCTTGCTGTTGTAAGTTATTTTTTACATGCTTTTAACTTAAGAAAAGTATTAAGAGTACTGATATATATATTATTATTATTTAATGGAATGGGGACATTTATGGTTGCTATGATAGGTTTTGTAGATGCAATTGTAAATTTGAGAAAATTAAAAACGGATCACTAAAAATATTTTAGGAGTGCCGGATATGGGAAATAAAAGGTTTACCAAATTATTTATACCTGATACGAAAATACATTTATGGATTATGGCTTTATTTGTGCTGATAATTGCTTATTATAATTTATTAATAGGAAGTATGAGTATTTTCGTATTAATATATTTTATTTATTATAATTGGAAAGCTCAGCATTATAGAAAAGAAAAGTGGACGAAATATATTGAGAATTTATCTTCTGATATTGATTCTGTTACAAGGTATGCAGTTTTAAACTTACCTGTGCCATTAGCAGTAATTGAGTTTGATGGTAGTATTAGTTGGTATAATTCTAAATTTTGTGAAATGATAGATACAAAGGATATTCTAGAAAAAAATATTGAAGATTTAATATCAGGGTTTAAAATCAATAATATTTTGCAAAATAAAGAAAATGTGGCAGTAGAGGTAACAATTAAAGATAGACATTATAAAGTTCTGTATAATATAGTAAAAACATCGGCAAATGATGAAGAAAGATACATTATTATGCTATATTGGATAGATATTACGAACTTTCAAAACTTAAAGGTAAAATATAATGAAGAAAAACCAGTTGTAATGTTTGTACAGGTGGATAATTATGATGATGTGTTGAATAATACTGAAGAAGCAAATAGACCTTTAGTTGTAGCTGAAATTGACAGAAGGATTGGGCTTTGGGCTTCAAGGATGAATGCTTCGATTCAGAAATATCAAAAAGATAAATATATTATATTTTTGGAAAATCAATATTTAGAGCGTTTAGAGGCTAAAAAATTTACTATTTTAGATGAAATAAGAGAAATTCAGGTAGGAAATCAAATTCCTATAACATTAAGTATAGGGGTTGGAATGAATGGAAAAAATCCAGCACAGTTAGAGGAGTATGCAAAGGCAGCAATGGATTTAGCTTTAGGTAGAGGAGGAGACCAAGCAGTTGTTAAGAAAATTCGTACCCTCAATTTCTATGGTGGAAAAACAAAAGCAGTTGAAAAAAGAAATAAGGTAAAAGCAAGAGTTATTGCTCATGCATTACGACAATTGATTGATCAATCCAAAGAAGTTGTTATTATGGGGCATAAATTTCCTGATATGGACAGCTTTGGTGCAGCTTTAGGAGTATATAGAGCAGCAAAAAATAGAGGTAAAGATGCATATATTGTGCTAAATGGTGTAAATGAAGCAATTAAGAATTTATTTGATAGAATTAAAGAACATGAAGTATATATGTTTATTACAAGTGAAGAACTTATTAATAGAATAAGTGAGGATACACTTGTTGTTGTGGTAGATACTCACAGACCAAATTTTACACAGTGTCCAGAGGCACTTGATAAGGCAGATAGGATTGTTCTTATTGATCACCATAGAAGAGGAGAAGAATTTATTGACAATGCAGTACTTACTTATTTAGAGCCTTATGCTTCATCAACGAGTGAATTGGTTTCAGAAATACTTCAATATATGGAGGAAAAAATATCTATTGAAAAGATTGAAGCAGAGGCATTGCTTGCGGGTATTACTGTAGATACAAAACATTTTTCTTTTAAAACAGGGGTAAGAACTTTTGAAGCTGCTTCTTGGTTAAGAAGGGCAGGAGCAGATACGACAAGTGTAAGGCAGTTATTCCAAGATGATTTAAATACTTTTGTTGCTATAGCTGATGTTGTAAAAAATGCAAAAGAGATTAGAAAAAATATAGCTTTATCTGTTTGTTCAACTGGAATACAAAATGCTTCTTTAGTAGCAGCTCAAGCAGCTGATGAATTATTAGATATTAGAGGAATTACGGCATCTTTTGTTTTAGGCGTTCGTGAAAATGATGAGGTTATTATTAGTGGAAGATCATTAGGAGATATTAATGTACAAGTGATTTTAGAAAAGCTAGGAGGCGGTGGGCATCTAACAGTTGCAGGAGCCCAGCTTAAGGATAAAACTATAGAGGAAGCTATAGAAATGCTAGAAAAAGCAATTGACGAATATTTTGAGGAAGGTGAAGCATAATGAAGGTGATTTTATTAAAAGATGTAAAAGGTTTAGGAAAAAAAGGAGCTGTTGTAAATGCTAGTGATGGTCATGCTAGAAATTTCCTAATTCCAAGAGGATTAGCAAAAGAAGCAACAGCAGGAAATATGAAAGTTTTAGAGAAACAAAAAGCAGCAGAAGATAGAAAAAAGCAAGAAGAGTTAGCAAAGGCAAAAGCTTTAGCAGATAAACTTTCAAATATTACAGTTAAATTAAAAGGAAAAGCTGGGGAAGGTGGAAAATTATTTGGGTCTGTTACTTCTAAAGATATTGCAGAGGGGCTTATGAAGCAGCATAAAATAAAAATAGATAAAAGAAAGATACAATTAGACAATCCTATAAAAACATTAGGTGCAATGTTTGTTGAAGTAAAAGTTTACCCAGAGGTTACAGCAAAAATGAAGGTAGAGGTTTTAGAAGGATAAAAGTTATAAAGACCAGCAAAAATGGCTGGTCTTTATTAAATAAATAGGAAAGGTGATAAAATGGAGTATTTAGGTAGAATTCCACCACATAATATTGATGCAGAACAATCTGTATTAGGGGCTATGATTCTAGATAGAGAAGCTATTGTGTTGGCTACAGAAATGATTCGTGGAGAGGATTTTTATAAAGAAGCACATAGAGAGATTTTTGATGCTGTTTTGGCATTGTATAATAGGGACGAGCCGGTAGATCTTGTGACATTATCTGAAGAGTTAACACAAAGACAGACTCTAGAATCTATAGGAGGAATTACCTACTTAACAAGTTTATCTTCAGCTGTCCCAACTACTACAAATGTTAAATACTATGCGAAGATTGTAGAAGAAAAATCTATTTTGAGGCGATTGATTAAAGCTTCTTCAGAGATATTAGAGAAGGGGTATCAAGCAGAAGAAGAAGTAAATCATATATTGGATTTAGCAGAAAAAAGTATATTTGATATTTCACAAAAAAAATCTCAAGAAGGATTTTCAGCAATTAAAGAAGTTTTATTAGATAGTTTTGATAAAATCGAACAGCTTTATCAAAATAAGGGAGGCATTACAGGATTAACAACAGGGTTTGCAGACATAGATAGGAAGACATCAGGGCTTCAAAAATCAGATTTAATATTGATTGCTGCAAGACCAAGTATGGGAAAAACTGCTTTTTCAATAAACATAGCACAAAATGCAGCTATTAAGGCAGATGCATCTGTTGCAATATTTAGTTTAGAGATGTCAAAAGAGCAGCTTGTACAGCGTATGCTAAGTTCTGAATCACATATAGAAATTCAAAAAATCAGAACAGGGACTTTAAATGAAGATGAATGGCCAAGACTTGCCAAAGCAATGGGACCTTTAGCACAAGCAAAAATATTTATTGACGATACACCAGGGATTTCTGTTATGGAAATGAAGGCAAAGTGTAGAAGGTTAAAAATGGAACAAGGGTTGGATTTAATATTAATCGATTATTTGCAATTAATGTCTGGAGATGGAAAATCAGAAAGCAGACAGCAAGAGATTTCTAACATTTCTCGTTCCTTAAAAGGATTAGCTAGAGAAATGGATTGTCCTGTAGTTGCATTGTCCCAGTTATCCCGTGCACCAGAGTTAAGAGCAGATCATAGGCCTATTTTATCAGATTTAAGAGAATCTGGAGCTATTGAGCAAGATGCAGACCTTGTTATGTTTTTATATAGGGATGAATACTATCATGCTGATAGTGATAAAAAGAATATAGGAGAGGTTATTATTGCAAAACAGCGTAATGGTTCAACAGGAACAGTAGAACTAGCATGGCTTGGACAATTTACTAAGTTTGCAAATCTTGATAAGTTTAGGGAGTAAAAAGGCATCCAATTTGGATGTCTTATTTTTGAAATTTTACACATTTTTTGATTGCATAAGACATAAAAATCATTAGAATAGTTTATAGAGTTGTGATTTTTATCACAGATCTATAGGGGTGAGGGATATGCATAAAAAGGTTACTGTAAGAAAACTGATTAGAGAAGATGTTGATAAAATGCAGAGTTGGGCGATGCATGAAGATCCTTTATATTTTCATTATAATTTTCCAAAATTAAACGAAGAACAAAAGGATAAGTGGTATAAAATAAAAACAACAAAATTTAGGAAAAAAAGTTTCGCTATAGAAAATGATGAAGGAGAAATAGTTGGGTATCTTTCTATTCGAAATATAAAATGGATAAAAAGAGAAAGTGAATTAGGTATTGTTCTTGATGCAAAGCATATGAATAAAGGATATGGGACAGAAGCATTAATACTATTCTTAGATTATTATTTTCAGACTTTAAAAATGAAATCTATTATATTAAGGACAGCAAAGTATAATAAAAGAGCTATTAGGTGTTATACAAATTGTGGATTTAAAGTTATAAAAGAGTGTATGGATGAGTTTGAGGATCAATATGCAGAAATATTTTATAATCCTAAATATAATTATTTAAGAGAGTTATTTACAATTGTGGATGGCAAAAAAATGACAGAATATCTACATATGCGTCTAACAAAAGATGAATTTTATGAAAAAACTAACAGCTTATCCACAGAAATATACGTATAAGTGGATTAAAACTGTTGATATGTGGATAAAAATAAAAAGAAGGTTTGTTTTAATAAAAAAAGTGGTATAATGTTAAATGAGTCATTATAAAATATGAAAAGGAGGATGTAAGAATGGCTAAGATAACAAAGGACATGATCATAGCAGATGTATTACAAATGGATAGAGGACTAGCACCGATCTTTATGAGACACGGATTAACTTGTTTAGGATGTCCAGCTTCTGCAATGGAAACTATTGCGGATGTATCAGTAGTACATGGAATGGATCCAGATGCTTTAGTGAAAGACTTAAATGAATATCTTGAAAATAAAGAGAAGTAAAGAGCCACTTAAATCTTTTTACACCTTCTATTATGGAAGGTGTTTTATTATTTATAGTTATTGCAAATAATTTATAGAGAATAAATTTAAAATTATCTACCGAATAAAAACGCAGGAATATATATAAATATTCGTATTTTATTGACTTAAAATTGTTGTTCTGATACTATAAAATGTGTATGTTCGGAGAATGATGATTAAAATAAATATATTAAATCAATAGATAAAGGTAGGTGGCTTTTATGTCAACAGTTGTAGTTGTTGGTGCCCAATGGGGAGATGAAGGGAAAGGAAAGGTAATAGATTATCTAGCAGGAGAATCAGATGTAGTTGTAAGAGCACAGGGAGGAAATAATGCAGGACATACTGTTGTTGTTGGAGATAAAAAATATGCACTTCGTTTAATTCCTTCAGGAATTCTTTATTCTGATACAATAAACATAATAGGAAATGGTGTAGTATTTGATCCAGAAGGATTTTTAAAGGAAATAGACAAAATAGAGGCACAAGGAGTTTGTACAGATAATATAAAAATTAGTGATAGAGCCCATGTAATATTACCATACCATAAGGTGATTGATGCCTTAGCAGAAGAGGCTCGTGGAGGAGAAAAGATTGGTACTACAAAAAATGGTATAGGGCCTTGTTATATGGATAAAGTAGAAAGATCAGGAATCAGAATTTGTGATCTTATGGACAAAGATGTATTTATAGAAAAAGTATCTAAGCAGATAGATAAAAAGAATGAAATAATCGAGAAAATCTATGGTGGAGAAAAGTTAAACAAAGAAGAAATAATATCTACCTATTTAGAATATGCAGAAAGAATAAAAAAATATGTA
This sequence comes from Crassaminicella thermophila, assembly GCF_008152325.1. Lineage (GTDB taxonomy): Bacteria > Bacillota > Clostridia > Peptostreptococcales > Thermotaleaceae > Crassaminicella_A > Crassaminicella_A thermophila. The sequence continues at coordinate 3,011,985 of NZ_CP042243.1, read as the reverse complement.
GATGACACAACTGTTCTATTATATGATTCTATAAAAGAAGGTAAGAAAGTATTATTTGAAGGAGCACAAGGAGCTTTACTTGATATAGATTTAGGAACATATCCTTATGTAACTAGTTCTCATCCAACGGCAGGAGGGTTTCCAGTAGGAGCAGGAATAGGTCCGAATATGATTGAGGAAGTAGTTGGTGTGGTGAAAGCTTATACTACAAGAGTTGGAAAAGGACCATTCGTTACAGAACAGGATAATGAAATAGGAGATAAAATTAGAGTAGCAGGAAATGAGTTTGGAACAGTAACAGGAAGACCAAGAAGATGTGGTTGGTTTGATGCAGTGATGGTAAAATATGCTTCAAGAATAAATGGAGTAACATCTTTATCAATTATGCTATTAGATGTATTAACAGGACTTGAAGAATTAAAAATTTGTATAGGATACAAGTTAGGGGATAAAGTTATTGAACATTTCCCAGCAAGTCTTGAAATGCTAGGAAAATGTGAGCCTGTATATGAAACGTTAGAGGGATGGACAGAAGATATAACAGGATGCACTTCTTATGAAGAGCTTCCTAAAAATGCTCAAAAGTATCTAGAAAGAATTGAAGAATTAGTAGGAGCACCAATCAAAATTGTATCTGTTGGGCCAAAGAGAAGTCAAACTATTGTAAGAGAGAATATTTTCAAATAAAAAAGATATGAGCAATTGCTCATATCTTTTTTTTGGAGCTAGTGAAGGGAATCGAACCCCCAACCGGCTGATTACGATTCAGCTGCTCTACCATTGAGCCACACTAGCAAAATATTTTGTAATAAATGGAATATAATGTATATTTTCATATTACAAAAATATTTTTTGCATGTCAATGGTTTTATAAAAAATAAAAAAGAAGCATAAGAATCCTTATCTTACACCCCTTTTTCTTTGATGGAGCTGGCGAAGGGAATCGAACCCCCAACCTGCTGATTACAAGTCAGCTGCTCTACCGTTGAGCCACACCAGCAAAATATGGTGACCCATCCGCGGCTCGAACGCGGGACACCTTGATTAAAAGTCAAGTGCTCTACCAACTGAGCTAATGGGTCAAATTTTGTCGATCACAGTTATATATAATACAGTATAACTAGAAAAATGTCAACAAAAAAATCAAAAAAATTTAATATAAAAGAGGCATTTTGCCTCTTTAGGAATTTATATTATTTCTCCCATCTTAAATCCTTTCCATAAAAGTTTAGGATCGTAAATTTGCCAAAAATTCTAGAAAAAACTCTATCACTATATGTGTTTGCAATTTCAATAGGAGATAGATTGGTTGAAATAATCATTTTTTTGTTTTGGATTAATCTGCTATTTAGGATGTTAAAAAGCTCTGTATTTGTAAAGGTATTTGTAAGCTCTGTACCTAGGTCATCTATGATTAATAGATCACTATCAAATAAAAGCTGATAGCTTGTCTTTATATTAGCTGTTTTTTCTTTATTAAACTTATGATTTTCTAAGATCTCTAAAATTTTAAAAGCAGTTTGATAGACAACTATTTTTCCCTTATCAAGTAATGCTTTTGCAATACAATTACATAAAAAAGTTTTGCCAAGTCCTGTTGTCCCATAAAATAAAAGGTTTTCATCTGGATTTGTATCAAAGTTTATTACAAAGCCTTCACAAACACTTAAAATATGCTGCATATTTTGTCTAGGTGTCAAATCTTCATTTTCAAATGGTTCATCTGAAAATAGTTCCATATTAAAACTTTGAAAGTTCTCTTTTTCCAATACTTTATCTAGATTGGACATAGAATAAGCTCTATTAATTAGTTTTTGCTTAAAACAGCTACACTTTTTACCGTTTTCTGTAAAGCCTGTATCTTTACAATCCTTACATTGATAATTTATTTGCAGATAATTAATAGGAATGTTGTTTTCTGTAAGCAAAATTGCTTTTTCCTGTTTGAGCTGATCCATCCTTTCATGAATTGTCGCTACTGCTTCTTCATAATGGGTTGGATTTTCTAAGATAGCTTTTGCAATTAGTATACCTGTTTTTGAGATTTCTTTATCAATTTCTTCTATTCTTGGGATTTTATTATATACTTCTACTTTTCTTTGATTTAGTTTTTTTTGTTCGAAGTCTCTGACTTTTTCATATTCTAAAAGAATTTCTTTTATAAACTTGTCATACAAGTTTGACACCTACCTTATTTATTTTTCTTTAATAACTTTTCTAATTCGTCTTTTGAGTATCTTGATGTTCTTTGCTCAAAATTATGGAATTTATTAAAGGTGCGTTTGGTTTGTTTATTTATTATAGTAGTTTTATTGTTTTTTGTATTCTCAATCTCTTGTACTGATTGGATATTATTCTTTTTCCAATTTGTTAATATACCATTGATATAATCAAGATCAATTTTATTTTTTTTAATAGAATATTCACATGCCTTCAAAATGATATCGATAGAAAATTTCCATTCATCTATCCATTTATCGATAATTTTTTTTGTTGGTTCTGGAATTTCATTTGTATTCATACCTAAAAATCTGCATATTTTTCTATACTGTGCATATCTTATATCGGTTTTTTCTAAGTATGCATCTAATTTATCCATATCTGTAATACCATTATCATACCAACTCCTAATAACTGCACCAATATATTTTAGATTTTTAGTATTTCTTTGCTCTATACAATACATAAAAGCACGAACGACAAGATCTGTATCTATATTATAGTTGTAAACCCAATCGAGTACTTTCTTTTTTTCATTAGGATGTAGAGGTCTTTTATAGATTTGGTCAATGTGATAAAACATTTCTTTAAATTCAGGAACTTTATTTGCTTCAACCAAATCAGATGGGGAACAGTAGTATGGTTTTGAAGAATTTTCATCATTTTCTGAAACATTTACAGGTTTGAAATTATTATTAATATATAGCTGTTTTAAATTTAAAAATTCGACTGTATATTGAAACTTATCATCTTCTGATAAAAAATGTTTCTTAATAATCCCCTTTTGTTCCCAAAAATCCCATGCATCTAATACATCAGATAATGGTATGTTTAAATGCTTTGCAATAGTTTGATTACTAACGGAAAGGGATATATCTTTGTCATTTGCATATTTGTAGCCTAACAGATACACCTTTACATATGTTCCGTTAGCCATAGGCATAAAATCATTTATAAAAATATTTTCTATAGGTGTATCACCTAAATCAAAGTCTGCTGTTTGCTTGATAAAATGCAATACTTTCCCCTCCCATTTTTAATTTTGCTCTTATATTATACCACAAGTAATACTTTAAGTTTAGAAGGGCTTAAAACTATGCATATATTGGAAAATACAGGTCATATAGATATATAAGCACATATTTTAAGAATGGAGGTAAATGTTTTGATCAAAATTCGTTATGGCCGTAAATTAATATTATTAACAATGATTAGTTGTATTTTACTACTATCAGCAGTAGGGGCAAAATTAAAGATGTTTCAAACAGTAATAACGACATTTTATGGAGAAAAATTACTAAATACAAAACAGATAAATAAATACACAATTATTGCAGATTTTGATCCAGTAGAAAGAATATTAACAGGAGATGAGAATGTAACATATACAAATAATTCGAGCATTACTTTTAATGCTTTATATTTTCATCTTTATCCTAATGCATTTAAAAGCGAAGAAACAGCCCCTTTTGAAAAAGGTGAAATGCAGTTGGCTTATCCAAATGGATTTGAGCCGGGATATATAAGGATTAATTCAATACAAAATAATAGAGAAGCATTAAATTATGTGATTATGGGAATGGGAGACAATATTTTAAAAGTATATTTAAATAAGCCATTAGAGCCAGGAAAAAAAATATCACTTAATATAGATTTTTCTGTAAAGATTCCACCATCTTGCGGAAGATTTGGATATGGAGAGAATACAATTAATATTGCAAATTGGTATCCTATTCTTGCAGTGTTTGATCATAAAGGTTGGAATTTAGAACCTTATTATGCGATTGGAGACCCATTTTATAGTGACATAGCAAATTATAGAGTAGAAATTTCAATGCCAAAGGAATATATTCTTGCTCATTCTGGAAATTGTATAAAAAAAGAAAGTATAGATGGAAAAATAAGATGGACATTAGAAGCAAATAAAGTAAGAGATTTTGCTATTGTTGCTAGTGATAAATTTAAAGTTATAGATGATGAAATAGATGGAATAAAAATTTACTCTTACTATTTTGAGGATAAGTTTGGAGATATAGCACTTGATACGGCAAAGGATGCTATAAAAATATTTAATCAACTTTATGGAGAATATCCTTATAAACAATTTTCTGTAGCTGCTTCAGATTTCTTTGTTGGAGGAATGGAATATCCGAACTTGGTTTTTATAGATCAATCATTATACAGGGAAGAGACTAAAAAAATATTAGAATATGTAATTGCACATGAAACAGCACACCAATGGTGGTATGGAATCGTAGGAAATGATCAAGTAGATGAAGCTTGGCTTGATGAAGGGTTAACAGAATATTCAACATTACTGTATTATGAAAAAAAATATGGTGCTAAAAAGAGAGACGAAATTTATAAAGATTTTATTTTGAAATATTACCATGCCTATACAAATACGCAGCAAAATAAAAACAGTGCAACGTATAGAAGCATAAACCAATTTAAAGATGCTCAAGAATATCAAGTTCTTGTTTATTATAGAGGAGCTATGTTTATTAAAGATTTGAGAGAAAAATTGGGTGATGAACTGTTTTTTAAGATCTTGAAAGTATATTTTGATAAATATAAGTATAAAAATGCCAATACAGAAAACTTTATAGAGGTATGTGAGCAAATATCCAATCAAAAATTAAGAGAGAATTTTAGGAAATGGATAAGGTATGAAAAGGAATAATAACCAAAATTATACACAAAATAATAAAAATAGGTTTAATTGGAAATTTGGTATAGATGTTGCTAGATTGTTAGAGTATGATATAATAATAAAATAGGGTTATTATGGGAAACTTGTGAGAAAATGAATCCAAAGAAAAAAGAAAGGAAACCTCAAAAGATGAAAATAGAAGAAATCCCTATATATATTAAGAATATTATCATTAAATATTATACTAAATTAAATAAAAATGGAAGAGGAAAAATATATATAGCATCTATTGTAATATTAGCAGCTTTATTTATATTTGCTTATAGTTATAATGGGGCATATACTGTTAAAATAGATGGAAAAGTAGTCGGGGTTGTAAGAAAAAAAGATGATTTTATAAAAATAGTCGAAAAAATACAAAAAAGATTACATAATACTTATAATACAGCTGTTGTATTTAATGAAAATATTGTTTATGAAAAAACAAAAGCAAAAGAAGAGGAATTGACAAAAAAAGAAGAAATAGAAAAAAGACTAAAGCAATTTATGGATTTTAAGGTAAAAGCTTATGGGATTAAGGCAGATGATAAAATAATTACTGCATTACCTAAAAAGGCAGATGCAGAAAAGGTGCTAGAAGAAATAAAAAATATTTATATAGATAAAGAGAAAAAATTTGAGAAGATTTATTTTGTTGAAGATGTAGCAGTAGATGAAGCAGAAGTAGGAATTAGTGATTTAAAGGATGTTAAAGAGGCGGTAAAGCTTATTTTAAAAGGAACAGAAGAGGAAAAAATACATGAGGTACAAAAAGGAGAAAGCTTTTGGACAATTGCTAGAAAATATAAATTGACAGTGGATGACTTAATAAAAGCAAATCCAGATATAAATCCAGAAAGATTACAAATAAATCAAAAGATTAGCCTCATTGTACCAAAACCCCTATTAACAGTTGCAACAGTTGAGAAGTTAAAATACGAAGAAAAAATTCCTTATGAAATAGAATTTGAAGAAACAAAAGTTTTATATAAAGGAGAAAAAAAGATAAAAATAAAAGGTAAAGATGGAAAAAGAGAGGTATTAGCTGAAGTTGTCAGACACAATGGTATAGAATTTTCCAAAACAATCCTAGAAGAAAATATTGTTCAAAATCCTAGAAAGCAAGTAGTATTAAAAGGAACAAAAAACCCTCCACCTAAAATTGGAACAGGGAAACTTGCCAATCCAACAAGGGGAAGGCTTTCTTCAAGGTTTGGTTTAAGATGGGGAAGAAAACATACGGGAATTGATATTGCTGCACCAATAGGAACTCCAGTAAAAGCAGCAGATGGAGGAAAGGTAATTTTCTCAGGCTATAAGAGTGGATATGGAAAATGTATCATTATTGATCATGGAGCTAATACACAGACTTATTATGCTCATAATAGCAAACTATTAGTATCAAAGGGACAGCGTGTATATAAAGGACAGAAAATTGCTGAGGTTGGAAATACAGGTAGAAGTACAGGACCTCACCTGCATTTTGAAGTAAGAAAAAATGGAGTACCTGTGAATCCGTTAAAATATGTAAAATATTAAATCCTAGCTTATAAGCTAGGATTTTTGTTTATAGAAACAAAAGAAGAAGAGGTAATAAACTAGGGTCTAAAAGATTGAATAGAAAAGATAAACCATTTTCAGGTCTTCTAGGTCTTTGAGGTGGTATAGGTGATTCTGTATTATGTTCATCAGGTAAAGGAGCTTCTTCATTATCTAAATCTAGTGCTCCTCTTATATTCAAAATACCAGCCCCTTCTGCATATCTACTGTCTCCAATATTTATAGCAGTGTTAGAAAGTTTTGATTTTATTTGTGATGGAGAAAGATTTGGATCTTTTTGATAAAGTAAGGCTGCTGTTCCTGAAACCATAGGGGTAGCCATAGAAGTACCAGAATGACTTACATAAGAACTATGGCCTTTATTAGAAAGGGAAACAATATCTACTCCAGGAGCTACAATATCAGGTTTAGTAATACCGCTAATGGTAGGTCCACGGCTTGAAAAATCAGCTACAAAGTCATCTTCATAAGATGTTGTACGGTTATCATCTGCAGCGCCAACAGTGATGACAGATGGGCTGTTTCCAGGACTCATAATAGAGCGAGGATTTGGACCATTATTTCCTGCAGCGGTTATTACTGTTAAACCATTTTTTACTGCTTCAGCGGCACCTTTAGCTAAGGGATCTTCTCGATAGGTTGTATCTGCTGGAGAACCTAATGACATATTTACAACTTTTATATTGTATTTATCTTTGTTATCAATAACCCACTGAAGACCAGCAAGTATATCAGAAGTAGATCCACTTCCTGTTTCATCTAAAACTTTAACACCAATAATATTTGCCTTTGGTGCAATCCCCTTATATTTTATATTGGCATATCCATTTCCAGCAGCGATTCCTGCTACATGGGTTCCATGTCCATCATCATCATATGGGTATGTTTTGTTGTTTACAAAGTCTTTAAAAGCTATAATTCTATTAATTGGTTTTACTAAATCATCATGAGGATATACTCCTGTATCTATTATAGCAATACCTACTCCCTCTCCTGTATAACCTACATCATGTACAAAATGTCCAGCAACAGCTAATGATGCGTTATCCATACATTTAAATACCTTTGCATCATGATTTATAAACTGAACCATATGCTCAGCTGCAATATGATCAATTGCTTTTGCGGGTATTTCTGCTGCAATAGCATTAATAAGAGGAATGTGATACTTTATTTTTCCTCCAGCATCAAGAATACAATCACGGATATTATCACAAGTTCCATTACTGTATACAATTGTTGAGATATATTCTTTTGTTCCTGCTGACATTCTTGCTATTACTACAGGATGAACAAATTGGGCTCTAATTCTCCTTATATTCATCTTCATCATTCTCACTCCATATAATCTATTTTCACTATCAATGTATGCGTAAGAAGGAAGATGTGTTCGAAAAAAGGGAATGTATATTATTACCAGTGAAGTTTACATAATGTTATGATATAATGTTAATGTGTCTCCTCGTTTACATACTCTTAGAAAAGGGAGGGGATACACATGAGAAGAGTATTTAATAAAAAAAGAAATATTTTAGTTTTGTTATTAATTTTTATTATGTTTACTGGAATATTTTATTTTAATGATGTAAAGGTTCATGTTTATCCTCTATTGAGAAAGATACAGCATGAACTTATCCTTTACAAAACAAAAGATTATAAAGTAAGAGAAACAGAACATTTTTTAATAAGGTATAATATAGAAGATGAAGAAACCATAAATCTTGTTGAGAAAGCTTCTGAACAATACTATCAACAAGTTTGTGATATGTTTCATTACTATCCAAAAGATAAAACTACAGTTATTGTTTATAATGATCCTAGTGAGCTTATGAAAAATGCATCCCTTAAGCAAGAAAAACCGCCAATGGGTGTATACTTTGCTTCAACCATTCAAATATTATCTCCTAAGCTGTGGATTCCTCAGAATGAAGATATAGAGGATATATTTATGAATGAAGGACCTATGGTTCATGAATTTACACATTTACTAGTAGATGATTTGGCTAAGGGGAATTATCCATTGTGGTTTACTGAAGGGCTTGCTCTTTATCAAGAATATGCTCAAACAGGATATGAATGGGGAAAAGATTTATCATTTGAAGGAAAGCCTTATACAGTTAAACAACTTACTGAAGAATTTATGAATCTTGATGAAATGCTTGCGTATAAAAGATCTTTTGAGCTTGTAAAAGATATTGTAGATACGCAAGGATTTGAGCATTTAAATGAACTTCTAAAGGATTTAGGAAAAGGAAAAGATTACAGGAACTACTTATATAAGTAGTTCCTGAGCTTGTTGGCAAAGTTATATTTATCAATGAATTGAAAAATAATGCTCATAAACAAAGCTTTAGAGAAAACTAAGCTTCATAATTTCAAAAAATCCTAATGCACCTAATCAAGACATCCTGTCTTGTAGGCTACTGGCTTAGCGTCCATGCTAAGCCTATGGATTTTTCTGAAATCCTTCATCAATTTTTCTTTACTAAAGCTTTGCAATTATTCGCTTTTATTTTTTATTTATAATAATTATGTTTTGTCTACAGTCTGAGTTCCTGTAATATATAGTATAGGAAAATATGCTTGTTTATGTGATATAATAAAAAAAGAAACATGAACATAATAATGGGGGAAAGATATATGGGTAGAAAAGTATTAGTAGTAGATGATGAAAGATCAATTTCAGATATTTTGAAGTTTAACTTAGAAAGAGAAGGTTATGAAGTAAGCGTAGCTTCTGATGGAGAAGAAGCTATACATAAGACATATCAAGTTGAACCAGATTTGATTTTACTAGATATTATGCTACCCAAAATGGATGGATTTCAGGTATGTAAAAAAATAAGAGAGAATTTTAATATGCCGATCCTCATGCTTACAGCGAAAGAAGAAGAGGTAGATAAGGTATTAGGATTAGAACTTGGAGCAGATGATTATATTACAAAGCCTTTTAGTATAAGGGAACTTTTAGCAAGAGTAAAAGCAAATATTAGAAGAGTTGGAACAAATAGTACAAGTGATAAGAGCAATATTATTATTTCTGGAGAATTAAGCATAGACTTAAACAAGTATGAAGTGAAAAAAAGCGAAAAAGTGATAGAGTTAACTCTAAGAGAGTTCGAGCTTTTGAAATATTTGGCAACAAAAGAAAATCAAGTTTTTACAAGGGAGCAGTTATTAGAAGAAGTATGGGGCTATGAATATTATGGAGATATAAGAACTGTGGATGTAACTGTAAGAAGATTAAGAGAAAAGATAGAAGATCATTCAAGCAATCCAAAATATATTCTAACAAAAAGAGGAGTAGGCTACTACTTCAGGAGGGCATAGTATGTTTAAAAGTATAAGGTGGAAATTTATTACCATATACTTCTTGCCTGTGTATATTGCCATGCTCATTATAGGTGTATTTATTATTCAAGAGTTTCAACAGTATCATTTAGATACAGTGAGTGAGAATCTTACAAACTTAGGTAGGAGAGAAGGGCTCATTCAAACCATCGTAAGATTTAAAGATCTTAATGAAAGTAAGCAAGAGATTCAAAAAAATATTGATCAATGGCCTACAGGATTGAAAGAAGAAATATTTGTTGTAAATAGGGATTTTAAAATTATTGCAAGAAGCAAAAATAGTGGGACAAATGATAATGCAATAGAAGTATTAGATTATGAACTTTTAATAGATGCACGAAATGGACATATAGGAGAAAAAGATATTATTATAAATACGCGTCAGGGACGTCAAATTACAACAAAAAATATGGCTTTTCCTATACAAAATGAAGGAGAAGCTGTAAAAGGAATTTTATATATTAGGGCAGATTTATCAGATATATACAAAACTTTAGATAAATCAAAATGGATACTTACAAAAGCTACTTTTTTGGCACTTGCTATAACAGTAATTTTAGGCTATTTAATAGCAAGAAGTATTACAGAACCAATTATTGATGTTACTGTAAAAGCTGCTAAGATGGCAAAGGGAGATTTTAATCAGTTTGTTGAAGTAAAATCTGATGATGAGATTGGCCAATTGGCTGAAATGTTCAATTATGCAAGGGAGAAATTAAATATAACCCTTTCAGAGATTTCTAGTGAAAAAAGTAAGCTAGAAACAATTTTAAGCTATATGGCAGACGGATTGATTGCCGTTAATAATGAAGGGAAAATTATCCATGCAAATCCAACAGCGATGCGTATGCTAGATTTATCACAAGAAGATATAAAAAATAAGCCCTATGACAATATAATAGGAGTTTTCAATGAAAGATTAAAAATTGAGTTTATTGAAGAAAACTCTAAAGATTGGATTGGAAGTGAAATTATTCGCTTTAAAGATTGCATATTCCATGCAAATTATGCGCCTTTTAAGGATGAAAAAGGTGAAAAAGCAGGAATAGTTATGGTTATACAAGATATTACTGAAAGACAAAAGCTAGATAATATGAGAAAAGAATTTGTTGCTAATGTATCTCATGAATTAAAAACGCCTCTTACAAGTATAAAAAGCTATACAGAAACATTGCTTGATGGGGCTTTAGATGATAAAGAGATTACAAAACATTTTTTAGGAGTAGTAAAAAGTGAAGCAGATAGGATGGATAGGTTGGTTCGTGATTTACTTCAGCTTTCTAGATTAGATTATAAAAGAGAGCATTGGAATAAAAAAGAAACAAATATTGTGAAGCTTACTGAAGATTCTGTTTTAAAAATGCGTATTAATGCAAAAAATAAAAACCAAACACTAAGTTTCAAAGGAGAAGAAAGGGTTATATGCTTTATAGACCCTGATAAGATAGAACAAGTTATTATCAATATATTAAGCAATGCTATCAAATATACACCAGAAAATGGAGAAATAAAGGTTTTAGTAGAAAAAGATGAATTTAGAGGAATTATTCGTATTATTGATAATGGAATGGGTATACCAGAAAAAGACATTCCAAGATTGTTTGAAAGATTTTATCGTGTGGATAAGGCTCGATCTAGAGAATTAGGGGGAACTGGATTAGGCCTTTCCATTGCTCAACAGATTGTAAAAGCACATGAAGGAGAAATCAATATAAAGAGCAAAGAAGGAGAAGGTACAGAGGTTATTATTAAATTGCCATTGAAAGAAAAAGAGGTGTAAAGGTATCTTAAAATGGGTGTAATACGTTTGTAACAATAATGCGATATAATGTGTGTGTTATAAAGGATTAGTATATAAACTGGGAGGAATTATTATGAAAAGAAGTATCATTACTAGCGCATTAGTTCTAGTAATATTAGGGGCTTCGGCAACAACAGGTTATGCAGCCTATAAGCCATTCCCAAGTTATATATATTCTATAAATGCCAATAAGGATCCAATAGAAATAATTAGCCCAAAAGGGGATATTATTGTCCAAGATAGCTTGTTAATTTCTGTACAAGTGAGAGATGACGTATCTGTTTCATTAAGTGTTTATAAAGAAGATACAGAGGAAACAGAAGATACATTAATATTTGGACCAGAAAAAGTAGACAAAGGAGAAAGTCTTAAGTTTTATAATAAACAATTAAAAGATTTATCACCAGGCAAATATAGAATGGAGTTTGATATAAAGGATAAAGATGGAAATGAAGAGGAGCCCATTATAAAGTACTTTACTGTAAAGAATAAAGAAGATGAAATGAATGAGTCTCTAGAGCGTATACCTAAGACGAAAGTTACAAACATATTGAATAAAATCATAGAACAACTTGGAAATTAGGGTGTGTTTCTATGAAAAGATTTAACAAGGAAAATTTTAAAACTCTTTTACTTACAATGCTTTTTATATTAAGTATAGCTTTAAACCAGCAACTATGGGAACGTATTTCTTTAGCTCAAATTATGCCTTCTGTAGGGCAATTAGAAACGATTGAAGTAAAAAGGAATACAAATATAAATTATAATATTTCTGATATTTTAAGCCCCCAAAGTTTTCGTATTAACTTTGGGGGTGGTCTGCATACGGTCCTCTATTCAGATACTTATGGCATATGGAAAGAAACCCTTAAAAATCTTAAAGATGGATATTTTGAGAAAGATGTTTTAATAGAGGAAATTGATAAAGAAAAGTGGTTAGAAGCAAATAATTTTCGATCTATTGAAATGAGATTTGGATATAATATGCCAATAGATTTATTAAGAGAGATGGTAGAAGGAAAAAAAGAAGGTATTTATGGGAAAGTAGATACAATAGATCGTATTTTAATTTCTCTAATGGGTGATAGGCATATTTATATAGCAAATCATAAAGAAGGAAAATATTATATGATTCAGTCTATGAAAGAAGAAAACAATTTTTATAAAATTGTAAGGACTATTGAAGAAAGTAGATACGATGCTTATTATGCTCTTTCTGATATATATGGAGTACAAAATAATGAATTAATGCCTATTGATTTAGATGATAATATACATCAAATACAGGTTGTAAGGGAGATTGATCCAACGAATGATGGGCAAGTAGAAGCTTTTGCAGGAACTTTTTTTGGAGAGAATCTTGATTTTATAAGAAAAATTATAGAAACAAGTGGGTCTGTCATATATATGTATGGATATGGACAAAAGGCATTAAAAATAGATGATTTAGGAGTACTTCAGTATATAGAAAAAATAGATAAAGAGGAAGCTTCAAAAAATATAAAGTTTGAAGAGGCTATCAAAATTGCACTTGCATTTATAAGCGAACATGGAAGCTGGGGAAATATAGATGCTTATTTAAGAGAAGTTAAGCCTATTGAAAGAGATAATAAAAAAGGATATGCTTTTTTATTTGGGTATAGATTAAATGGTTTTTCTGTATACTGCAGCGATGAAAATAAAAGGATGGATACACCTATTAAAGTAGAGGTATTAGGAAATCAGGTGATCTATTACAAAAGATTTTTAAAGAGAGAAAAAATTGCTATAAAGTTTTTAGAAAACAAAGAGGATAAGGTTATTTTACCAGCATCGCAAGTATTAGATAAGAATTTTGAAGTTATAAAAAATGATTATTTAAATAATAGACCAGAAACTTTGAATATTGAGGAAGAAAAAATTGCAGAAGAGGTATTATCAACTATTCAAGGGATTGAAATTGGATATTATGACCAGCCTATGAATAAACAAAATTATTTAATTCCTATATGGATTATAAAAACAGATAAGATTACCTACTACTTTAATGCTTATGATGGTAAAATTATAAACTACTCTGCAATATAATGGATGGTGAATATTTTGGATTGGGGAAAGTCAAAAAATATTCTTATAATTGCTTTTATTATTACCAATATATTTTTAATTTACAATATAGAAAAGGATATATTTAAAAACAATAGTGCCTCTATTGTAAAAGAAAAGAACATAAAAGATGTTATTCGTATTTTAGAAGAAAAAAATATAAAAGTAGAGGCAGAAGTGCCTACAACTGTTCTAGAATTACCAGTACTTAATGTAGAATATGAAACATATGATGAAGAAAAGCTAGTGGATATCTTTGGAAAAGAAAAAAATGATAAAATCCATAAATCTGTTATAAATAATAAAATTATTCGATATGAAAATTATGATGAAAAACCTTATATTCAAAAATTAGACAAAAATAAGGCACGTCGTGAAGCAGAACTTTTTATAAGGAAATATGGATTTATGACAAAGGATGTAATATACTGGGACACAATAAAAGAAGCAGATCAGTATATTATTATGTTTAAACAAAATTATAAAGGGAGTTTTTTGGAGCAAAGCTATATGAATGTAGTTGTGAATAAATCTGGTGTTAAAAAATTTGAAAGAATGTGGTTAAAACCAATAAAAGAATATGACAACAAAAAGGAAATTATTCCAGCTACAAAAGCTTTGCTAAAGTGTATAAATAGCATTGATACAGAAGATGGAGAAGTCATTATTAAAGGGATAGACTTAGGATATTGGTTTGATCCATCACATATTAGCTTAACAAATTCAGACAATATAAAATCTGGTACTGCAATTCCTGCATGGAGAGTTATTTTAAATAATGGACAAATAAAATTTATTCCTGGTTATGAAAATTATTAGATGAAGAGTGGAAGATATTAGTAAAATCTTCTGCTTTTTCTTTGTTGTTGTCTATAAATGTAATTATTTTCTTAAATCTAAGCACTTATCAAATAATATCATTAATGATATAATGAAATGAGGTTTTATTGTATAACGTGATTTTATATTTCATTTTGAAGTTATTAAAATAGATGTAAAGTTATTCTGAAAGGTTGGAAATAACATATGAGTAAACTTTTGATAGAAGGTGGACATAAGTTAAAGGGAAAAGTAAATATTAGCGGATTTAAAAATGCTGCAGTGGCTATTATTCCTGCATCGATTTTAGCAGGAGATATGTGTGTTATAGAAAATTTACCTAGCATTGAAGATATACATGTATTAAAAGAAATATTAGAGTACATAGGTGCAGAGGTAGAATTAAACCAAGAAAAGAAGATGATGAAGGTAAATTCAAGTAGTATCGAAGAATGTTTTGCACCTTACGAGTTGGCAAAGAGGCTTAGAGCTTCATATTACTTATTAGGAGCAGCCCTTGGGAGATTTAAAAAAGCAAGAGTTGCTTTTCCAGGAGGATGTGATATTGGGACAAGGCCTATTGATCAGCATATAAAAGGTTTTGAAGCATTAGGTGCAAAGGTAAAAATAGATCATGGTATAATTCATGTTGAAGCGGAAGAATTAAAGGGTGCAGAAATTTATTTAGATGTTGTCAGTGTAGGCGCAACGATTAATATTATGATGGCAGCTTGTAGAGCAAAGGGAAAAACCATAATAGAAAATGCTGCAAAAGAGCCGCATATTGTAGATGTGGCAAATTTTTTAAATGCTATGGGAGCAGATATTCGAGGTGCAGGAACAGATGTTATAAAAATTAATGGTGTGGAAGAAATGAAAGGATGCACTTATAGTGTAATTCCTGATCAAATAGAAGCAGGAACATTTATGATTATGGCTGCTGGAACAGGTGGGGATGTAATAATTGACAATGTTATCCCGAAACATTTAGATCCTATTACAGCAAAGTTGAGAGAAATGGGAGTAGAAATTCAAGAATATGGAGAATCATTAAGAGTTGTAAGCAATAACAAATTTAAGAATGTAAATATAAAGACTTTGGTATATCCAGGATTTCCTACAGATTTACAACAACCTATATCTGCGCTTTTATCCCAAGCAGAAGGAACAAGTATTATTACAGAAACCATATATGAAGGTAGATTTAAACATGTAGATGAATTAAAAAGAATGGGTGCAAAGATAAAAGTTGAAGGGAATGTAGCCATTATTCAAGGAGTAGATCGGTTATCTGGAGCAAAAGTTTCTGCTACAGATTTAAGAGCAGGAGCAGCCTTAGTTATTGCAGGACTTATGGCAGAAGGAGTTACGGAAATAGATAATGTTCATTATATAGATAGGGGTTATGAAGCAATAGAAGAAAAGCTTTTAAGCTTAGGAGCAAAGATTAAAAGAGTAAAATAGGTAGGTAATATGCCTACCTTTTCCTTTTTTGTTAAATAAGATATAATATTGAAGAATACGAAACTAGGAGGAAAATAATGGGACTGACATTCTGTTCTTTGGCAAGTGGTAGCAGTGGAAATTGTCAATATATTTCGAGTGATACAGGTAGTTTATTAGTAGATGCAGGATTATCAGGAAAAAGGATTCAACAAGCAATGGAAGTTATTGGAAAAGAAATGGAAAAGATATGTGGTATTTTGATTACTCATGAACATAATGATCATATTAAGGGTGTTGGTATTTTATCAAGACGTTTTAATATTCCTATATATGCAAATAATAATACTTGGAAAGAGATAAAAGATAAAATAGGAAAAGTAGATGAAGAGAATATAAGATATTTTAAAACAGGAGAAGAATTCTATATAGAAGATATAAAAATAAAACCTTATAGCATATCCCATGATGCTGTTGAACCTGTAGGATTTTCTTTTTATCATGATGATGCAAAGATAAGTATTGCAACAGATTTAGGATATGCAGATGAAACCGTAAGAAAAGAAATACAAGGATCTGATTTATTAATACTTGAATCTAATCATGATGTAGAAATGCTTAAAATGGGAAGGTATCCTTGGTATTTAAAGAAAAGAGTTATGGGGAATTATGGACATCTTTCAAATGAAGCTGCAGGAGAAGTGATTGCAGAAATGATGGAAGGAAATAATCCTATTACCCATGTTTTACTTGGACATTTAAGCAAAGAAAATAATTTTCCTGAATTAGCTTTTGAAACTGTAAAAAATGTATTAGCTTCGAGAAAAATAAAAGTAGGATTAGATATTAATATAGATTTGACTTATAGAGATCAAGTAAGCAATATATATAATATTAAAAAATAAAAATTGTAAATGTTGGAAGGGAGGGGGAGAGATGAGTTTTTATAATAAAGATTCTCAAAAAAGAACCTCTTTTTTCACAATTATAATTGTTGCAATAATATCTGCTATCGTAGGAGGAATAATAACGACAGTAATTGCACCAACCTATTTATATGGCAAATATATTCCCTACCCAGATATATATAGAAAAAATATATCACAAGATATAGAAATTATTACAAAAGGGAAAGATATAAATGTAATACCAGAAGTGGTAAAAAAGGCTATACCTTCTGTAGTAGGGATTAAAACAACTACATTTGAAAGAGATTTTTTCTTTGGAGTAAGAAGAGGACAGGGAGTTGGAACGGGTGTAATTGTAGATAATAAGGGATATATTCTTACTAATTCCCATGTAGTAGATGAAAAAAGAGCAGAAGATGTAAGAGTACTTCTTTATGATGGAAGAGAATTAAAAGCAGATGTTTTATGGAATGATCCTTTTTTGGATTTAGCAATATTAAAGATTAAAGCACAAGACTTATCAGTAGCATGTTTGGGAGATTCAGATAAACTAGAGGTTGGACAGCTGGCTATAGCTATTGGAAATCCATTAGGACTTGCTTTTGAAAGAACGGTGACATCTGGTATTATAAGCGGACTAGAAAGAAGTATTGAAATTAGCCAATTCGAAAGTATAGAAGGACTTATACAAACAGATGCATCTATAAATCCAGGGAATAGTGGAGGACCACTTTTAAACTCAGAAGGTGAAGTTGTTGGAATAAATACAGTAAAAATTAAAACAGGAGAAGGATTAGGTTTTGCTATTCCTATTAACATTGCAAAGCCAATTGTAGATGAATTTATTAAAAAAGGTGAATTTAGAAAAGTATATTTAGGTATAAGAGGAATGAATGTAAGGGAGTATATGATGGACTATGGATACGATTTAGGAGTAGATGAAGGTATATTTGTTTATCAAGTATTGCCAAATTCACCTGTATACAAAGCAGGAATGCAGGATAAAGATGTAATCATTTCTATAGATAATAAACCGGTAGATTCAATGATAAGCCTTGTAAGACGGTTATACAAATACAGACCAGGAGATAAAATACAAGTAGAAGTATTAAGAGGTAGCAATAAGATAAAATTAAAAGTTATTTTAGAAGCTATGCCAAATGGAAAGTAAGCAAGACAATATGATAAAATAAAAACAAAACTGGTTTGGAGTGAAAAATATGTATGTCGTATGTCCGGAGCATCTTTCAGAAGCAATAGATGAATTTGTAGAGGTTTATGAACAGCCTCCAGATATTTATGAATTAGATAAAGTTTCTTTTACTGATTGGATTAGCCCCCATACTTGTGATTTTTGTGAAGCACCGCCAAAATATTTAGTGGTATAATAGACGAGGAAATCCTCGTCTATTTTTTTGAGGAGGTATGAAATATGAATATTACTATTATTGGTGTTGGTAAGATAAAAGAAAAATACTTGGTAAGTGCTATCAATGAATATAAGAAGAGATTAAGCAGATATTGTAAATTAAATATTGTAGAAGTATCAGATGAAAAAGCGCCAGAAAATTTAAGCGATAAGGAAATGGATAATATAAAGAAAGTAGAAGGGGAAAAAATATTTAAACATATAAAAGAAGGAATGTATGTTATTGCACTAGATATAAAAGGAAAGATGCTATCATCAGAGGCTTTTGCAGACAAATTACAAAGATTAGGAGTACAAGGAAACAGCAACATAGCTTTTATTATTGGAGGATCTTTAGGCTTATCAAAAGAAATACTAAAAAGAGCAGATTTTAAGCTGTCATTTTCACCTATGACATTCCCTCATCAGCTAATGAGAGTCATACTATTAGAGCAAACTTATAGGGGGTTTAGAATCATGAAGGGTGAACCGTACCATAAGTAACGGCGGGTTTTTGACTAAACTGTTGAAAATAAGCCATTTATAGAACCCTATATGATAATGAAATTTATGCATTTAAGATAGAGGTATTAGCTAAATATTGAAATACTAACATTTGAATATATTTAGGTTATGATACGGATAAATACCGTATCATATATAGTATAATAATTGTTAATATTATATTTAAAGTAAAACTAAGCTAAAAAGAATAAGGACTTTTATAGACATAAATTGAAATAAATTTGAAGATAAAGAAGGAATTCTAAAAAGAAGAAGTAGAAATTTTAATATACAAATTTCTACTTCTTTTTCTATTATTTTATATTTATGGTTTTTATATAGATATTCAAAGTATTTTTAAAGAAAAAACAGAGATAATTTTTTAAAATAGAGAATTTAACTACTATGAATATGAAAGAAAAACTTAGAATTAAGAAAATGTTCTCTATACTATAATATAAATATTTGTAAAATTATTTTATATTACCATTTTCAAAAACAAAACTAGATAAAAGCATATTTTGTAAAGTATTAAACTATTATATTCAGCAAGTCTTTGTTCGCTATAGGAGTGAAAAAATGCACTTTATTACATATATAGATAGATTGAAAAAAGAATATATAGAGGATAATCATGTAATTGATGGAGAAGGATTTCATTTTTATAAACAAATAGAGCTAGTTGGAATCACTATAACTAATAGAATAATTTGTTTAAAAAAACAGTATTCATATATATTATTACATACTGTATCTGGTATAAAGATTTATTTAGATGATTTTGATATAGTTTCCATACTTGCCTACTTAATACGTGAGCAAAAAGAGACTGGGAAAACAATTATAAACTCTATGTATGGATTATTAAAAGGGGAAAAAAATCCATTTTCATTTAAAATTGAAGACGAAATATTTACTATTAACGGGTTACCAATTATTAAAAGTAATTTATTAATAAATACGAAAGCAGATGTTGAAATATCTATAAAGGAATTTATTATCATTCTTAATTTAATACTAGCAAAAGAAAAAATCAGTAGTAAAAAAAATGCAATTGAGAATATAATTTGTAAATATATATGTCTTGCCGAATATTATGGAATAAATAATGAAGAGTCAAAAAATATACTTAGTGAATCTAAATTTCCTGTATTTAAGGAAATGAAAGAAAATAAAAATGTTATAGCAAGAGCTGGTGATAAGAAGTTTGTGGTAGATATTAATACATTCATAAAACATAAGGAAATATGATATAATAAAAGTAGAAACCCTAGTACGGCTATTTGCCACCTTAGCTTTTAAGGTTAAAGCAATGACAATTTGTTAAATTTGAATTGACTCCGTCAATATTTTTGATGATGTAATTAAATTTATTGCACAACCGTTTTGGCTCACTGACTCAGCTCGCCAAAAGAACGCACAATAAATTTAATTACATGTCAATAAATTTAATCAAATTTAAGTAGGGTTTCTTTTTTTAGTTGGGAAGTGATAAATTGGATAAATATTTATTTAAACAAGTAGAAATTGAAAAGCAATTTATTCTATTTTTTCTATGTGGAACACATTTTAATAGAAATAATAAGAGGGATAAAAGAACTGTTCTAAAGAGATATTTGGAATCAATTGATTCAAGAAATAGAGCAATAATTTTAGAGGAAAACTTTATTTTTAGAGAAAAATCAACAAAAAAATATTTAGCATATGATGAGATATTTTTAAAAAATTTATTTGATGTAGAATTATTAGCATCATTATTAGCTGATAAAATATTTATTATTCATGAAAGCATATCGACTGCAGCAGAGCTAGGACTCTTTGCATCAAATGAAGAAATAACAAAAAAAATCTGTCTATTAGTACCAGACAAATACAACGTAGAAGAAAAAAAGCTTTCAAAATTCATTGAACTTGCTTTTTTAAAAAGAAAGCCTTCTATACATACTATATATTACTATCCAATAGTGAAAGAGAATAAAATATCACTGACTAAAAGCGATTATCATACGTATTTTTATAATGATAAAATTGGAAAAAATTTAAGTAATAATATTAAGAGATTTATTGATAATGACTCAAACAAGACAGTTGATTTACATATAAAAGAATCAAAGTTTAATGGACATATTAAGGATTATTTAACTTATCATGTTAATAAAAAAAATAAAAAAATAAATATTTATTTACCTATAGAGGTTATAAAAAGTCAAATAATTTCTCTTTTTAACATTAAGGAATTTACAAGAAAACTAAGAAGTATAGATAATATTAAAGATGTAGTTAATGAAGTTCAAAAACTATATGAAGATATACTAAGCAATACTATTGGAGAATTAAAGGGACTAATTATTGATGAATACAAATTATATTATAATGTTATAAATGAAAGTCAACCTAAATTGAGACTTAGACAAACGATAGGATATATTTTGTATATTTTACAAGCTATGGATATGATTGAATTACCATCAGTGGGTGAAAAACTTACTATAAAAACTAGTTTTAAGTTGTTATATCAAGAGTATGAAAAATGTATAGAAAAGAGCAAATTAAAAGAATTCTCTTTTCTAGGAAGGTAAATGCTATGGATGAAAAATTATTTCAAATAAAATATATACCTAAGAAGAATGCTTTTCGAAAGATTGTAACCTATCGAGAAGATAATAATATTAGAGTTATGCATGAAAAAATTACTTCATTTATTGTAAAAAATACTTTACCATCTAAATTTTCTAAAGCTTATATTAAAAATAGGTCTATTGTTACAAATGCAAAAGCTCATATGTATAACGATATTTTTTTGATGATGGATATACAACGATTTTTCTCTAATATTAATCATAATAAACTTATAAATGTACTTTATTATGAGCTAAATAAAAAAGAAAATATTATAAGTAAGGTTGATTGTACAAAAATTGTTGATTATTGTTCAGTTGGTAATAAAGGACTGCCTATTGGATTTGTTACTTCACCTGTATTATCAAATTTATATTTAAAGGAATTTGATAATATTTTATATGGAAAACTTAAAAAATATAATTTAGAGAATGTAATATATACAAGATATGCTGATGATTTAACTATTTCTTTTAAAAAGAATAGTAGTTATGCAAATGATATTATTGTTAATATTCAAAATACAATTGCGAATTTGTTAAAGAGATATAGTCTGAAAATAAACGAGAGAAAAACTAAAATAATAGATTTGAATAAGTCAAATCATGTACGAATTACAGGCATAAATATTATCAAAGATGACAACAATTTTAGAAGATTGAGTGTAGGAAAAAAAAGAAAAAATGAATTGTATTGGAGTGCCATTAATTATTTTTTAACTGATAAAGATAATAGGAATGATGCTGAATTAGATAAAATAAAAGGAATGCAATCTTTTATTCTATCTGTAGAGAAAACTGGATATGAAAATTCGTTTTCTAAAGCTATGAAATCTAAAATTAATGAGCTAGGATATAATTCTCTGAAAGAGCTAATAGATAAACTAGAATAGCTATTGCAGAGATAAAATTTTACAGAAGTGTTAAAATAGAGTATACATAGCTAGGGATACTAATAGAGATGAAAAGAAGGTAAATCATAAGCAATATAGATTTTCCTTCTTTTTGTATTTATGGACTTATTATATATTATATAATAATGTTGTATAAAAATGTCAAAGAGGATGGGGAGTAAAGATGGATAAGCTTATATTCAGAAACAAAGAATTTGTTTATTATGAATATACTAATGAGGGTGAGTTTGAAGAAGATGTAGTAGAAAATGTATTTGTCAACTGAAAAATCCCCTAAATACTCATTGAATTTTCCCCTAGCGGAGTTAAAAAATTATTGGCTTTCAAGCCATAATTTTGTCTCTTTTAATCTATAGGAATTGCCATTCATATTCACTATGTATGATTTATGAGTTAGCCTATCAATCATCGCTGCTGTCATCACAGGATCTTTAAATATCTCATCCCATCTTTCAAAAGAAAGATTTGTAGTTATTATTGTTGATTTTCTACCAGCTCTTAACGATAGATAGGTAAAAAGTAGTTCTGAAGCCTCCTTATCAAAAGAGATATAGCCTAATTCATCAGCAATAATTAAATCATATTTCTCAAACCTGTTTTCAAATGCTCGTAGAGTTTTTTCTGATCTACTTTCCTTTAATTGATTTACTAATAAGGGAATAGTTGTAAATAGCACGTTATATCCCGCATTACAAGCTTTTATTCCTAATCCTATAGCCATATGTGTTTTACCTGTTCCAGGGTTACCTGCTAAAATAATATTCTGACCTGTATTAATAAATTCTAAAGATGAAAATATCTTAACTTTCTTTCTAGCATCTTCTGGAAGATCATCTATCATTAAATCCTCAATATATTTCTTATAGGGAAATTTAGCCTTTCTAATCCTACTTTTTCGACCATTTTCTTTTCGTAAATCATATTCTTTTTCAAGCAAATCATATAAAAACTCATCGTATATCTTGTTTTTTATATTTGCTTCAGTAATATCTTCTTTAAAGTATTTTGAAATGTATGGTAGCTTAAGTTCTTTTTGAAAAACAAAGTTATCTTCTTATGGATATCTTTTTTATTCATATGATTTTAGCCTCCTCGTGAAAGGCTACACATGAATTTTTTACAAGATTGCCGTATTCACTTAATATTAGCTTTGATTTTTCTTCTATCTCTGTAGTCCTTTCATCATTTTTTATGGTAAATATATCGTCATTCCTATTGCATAACATTTTTATCTTTTCAGTATTAACGCCCGTAGGGCTTAGATTCTCAAGTTCTTTAATTGCAGATAGAATTTTTTCTAAACTTTTTTGACTAATTAATTCAAGAAGCTCTACAAAATCCTTCGGATTTTCGGTATAATACTTATGATATATCGTTTGAAGCGTGGGATTCATTTGTTGCAGTGCAGTGCTTGAATGAAGTGCCCCAGGCTTCTTTTTTATTGTATTTATATAATGTTCAATTTTAATGTTCCATGTATGATTTCTATAATTTCTTTGATGCTCTGATACCAATGTGTTGTTATGATAAATAAATATTTTTTCAGGATATATTTTTACAAATACAAATCTACCAACTAAAAAATCTGGCACTGAATACTTGTTCTCATCAATACTTATTACAGAATATTTATTTACTCTAAGTTCGCATGTTCTAGCTATATCATAACTAGGCAATGATTTAAGCAAATGTGGTTTTTCTTCATTCAATAATTCCTTCGGACTTTTATTTCCATTATGCTTAGATTTTTTAGAGTTAAGTTTTTCAAGTTCCATTGCAAGATAACTATTAGCTTCTTCAAGATCTCTAAAATTATCTTTTTTACCATAGACCTTTCTTCTTATATATTCAACACTTCTTTCAACGTGCCCCTTTTCATTACCCTTGCGGGTATTACAAAATCGATATTTAAATCCATAGTAAAGAGATAGTTTAAGAAGATCATCAGTAGGTTCTTTTTCACTTTTGTTTATAAATTTTTTTACAGCAACTTTCATATTGTCATATACAATAGTTGCATAGATACCTTCAATCTGATTGAAAAATTTTACATGAGCGTCTAAGAAGTTTTCCATCTTCTGATTATGATATAAATTTGCATATCTATAATTTCCTTTAGCAGTAGTAAATACAGCCATTTGAAATGTTTTTGGTTGCCCATTGATTGTTAGTTTTATATACCCCCAGTCAAATTCACAAATTTCTCCTAGTTGATATTCTTGTCTTATATAAGCTTCTTTACCTTCTTCTCGTTTTGATCGAATATATCTATTTACAGTAGAATAGCTTATATCATAACCTTCTTCTACTAGACATTCATGTATATCGATTTTTTTCTTTTGTTGTTTACTTCTGCCTGTTGCTTTTTTTATCTCATTTTCTTTTAAGAAAAAATCAATCCTTTCTATTATGTCTTTGGTTAATTTCCTTTTAGTTCTATTACTAGAATTATATTTAGGTGGTGATACGATGTCTGCAATGATTTCATTACTATGATCATCAGTATTAAGAAGATCATGTTTCTTTTTTTCATATTCTGTGATATATTTTCTGATAGTTTTTCTTGCAATTCCAGTATCTCTGTGAATTTGCCATTGAGATTTCCCTTCTCTAAAATGCGATAAGATAATTTCTTGTTTTTGCACTAACGTAATCATCCCCTTATCCTCCCTATGAAGTATCATAGGGTTATTTTATATTTCCTCTAGGGGATTTTCCAATGATTTTACTAGGTTAATTTTAGATTATCATAAACAGAAAATGCTAATAAAATCTTTGGAAAAAATTCAATCTATATTGATATTAAGAAGAGAATAGGTGATAGTATTCTATCTATTCCAGACGGGTATTTATTGGATTTTTCATTTATCAATGAACCTAGGCTTTATATTATTGAAAACGAATTAGTAATACATAACGCTTATAAACACATTGGACAGCAGATATTAAAATTTGCTATTTCCTATAAAGCAAGTGGAAGAAAGATTAAAAGGGTATTACTAGAAGAAATACAGAAAAATGAAGAGCATCTAAAATTGGTTGAAGATTTTATAGAAAAAGCAGGTTATAGGAACATAGATAATTTACTTGAAGAAATGGTTTTTGATAGAGAAGTAGGATGTATAGTAGTAATAGACAAAAGTACTGACGAACTAGAAAACGTATTAAGCCAGCTAACAATGAAAACAGACATTGTTGAGTTTCAAGCATTTGTAAATGATGAAGGAGAGAAAATATTTAAGTTTCAGCCATTTCAAGGAGATATTAAGGTTGATATAGATACCAAAACTGAACTTTCGGTTGATGAATTAGATACAATAGTAGTTCCAGCTAGAGAAGAAGGCTTTAATGAAGTATTTCTGGAAGAAAATTGTTGGTATGCGATAAGGATGTCAAGCTCAATGTTAGATAGGGTTAAATATATTGCTGCTTATCAAACTGCTCCTATATCGGCTATAACTCATTATGCAGAAGTGAGTAAAATTGAGAGAAATACAAATAAGTACATTGTATATTTCAAAGATAAGGCTATTAAGATACAGGATATAAAGTTATCAAAGGATAAACCTAGTCTTGCTCCTCAATCTCCTAGATATACAAATTTTAATATGATGATAAAAGCAGATAGTTTAGCAAATATATTTTAAAAGTACAGATAGGTTTTATATTTTGAAATAAAATAAAAAATAGATTTCAGTTAGACGGATTATGGAAAATATAACCCAAAAAGGTTTTGCGACAATTTACTTGACAAATATCGTATATAAGGAGTGTGAGGTTATGCAAAGACAAGAAGAAAAAATAAGAGATTATTTATCTGAAAACTTACAGTTTATTTCAGAAGACTTAACTTTTATTGAGAAAGAATATCTATTACAAAATAAATATGGAACCAAAGGATTTATCGATATTTTAGCAAAAGATAGAGAAAGCAATTATGTAATTATTGAAATTAAGAGAAGTAAACAAGCTTCCAGACAAGCACTACATGAAATTTCTAAATATGCTGCGTTATTAAAACAAAACTTAAAAATTAAAGACAGTGAACTTAGATTAATAATAATTTCTACTACATGGGAAGAATTGTTAGTACCATTTTCTGAATTTTATTATAACGAGAATTACTTTCTAGAAGGGTACCTTATTGAGTTAGATGAAAACAATATACCGATAAAAAGAGAACTTATTAAACCACTTCAAGAGTTTTATAAGAGACAAATTTCTAGGAGTCATAATATATTTTTATATAGCGATAATGATAAATTAGAAGAAAGAATAAATGATATTGAAAAATTACTACCATTGTATGGCATTAATGATTTTATTATTTTACAGTTAAGTACAAATAAAAAGATTCCTTATCCTCATGCATTATATTTAGTCCATCAAAGATATTCAGAGGATTTTTATTTAGATTTACTTAAGAGAATGCAATATAAAAAAGAATTTGAAAATCTTTTTTATAGTAAACGAACAAATGTTTATGACGAAGCTTTAGAACAGAAGAAGTTTTATCAAGAAAACCCAGATGAGGATATTGAAAATTATTATATTTTTCTAGAAGGAATCATTTTTAATAATATAAATGCTAAGATTGAGAGTGATAGTTTTGAAATTGGTTATCCTGAAAAATTTTTAAATATTATTAGTGAAAGTTGGACTGTAGATAATATCATAAAACATGGATTATTCTTAGAAGATAATCGATTTTTATCTAAAGAAGTGCTAATTGAAACTATGGGTTTAGATGGAAATAATCAAATTATGTATTTTAACTATACACACTCTAGGCATAAAGCAAAGTTAGATGAAATATTCAAAGAATCATTAGCTGTTTTTTATGGAAACAAAGTATGGAAATATCATATTATTAATATTTATGAAAAATTAAAAAGAGAAAAAAGAGATTATAGATTAAGCATAATGATTTATAATCCAGAAAGAATATTTGAAAGTGTAATAAATAATTTGGAACCCGGATATGAAATTTTTATAGAATATAATGATGATGAAAAAACTATTGAATTTTATAGAGGTATTATAAAATGGAATAGAGGCAAAGCAGATTTTAAAGACATAATAAATAAATATTTTGAAAGAGATGAATTTAAAATTTTCTTTGAAATGCATTTTGGAACTATAAGGAATAAAGATTTAGATATAATGAAAGAATTAGGATTAAATTATAAAACTGAATGTATATTTTCAAACAAAGATAAAGAAGTGTTATATGACTTTGATGTTAATTATGGTGATATTATATTATATGAAAAAAGTAATACAGATGATAACTTTTATGAGTTTATAGATAATTCAAATGAATTTATAAATGAACTAAAAGAGTGTTTCAATAGAAACACTTATGGGTTTGTTAACGAATATTATTTTTCTTATGATTATGAGGATATATTTATTTGTTATATGGATGACGATGAAGAAAATGCAAATAAACTTAGTGATTATTTGAAAAGTAAAGGATTAAATATATACTTATGTAAACTAGATTCAAGTGATAGCATATACTTAAAACTACTTTTTTGTCTTAAAAAAGCATGTTTAGGTATAGTAATCATGAGTTTTAAATTTATGCAGAACAAACATTGGCTTGAAGAATTAGAGCGTTTTAAGATATTTGAAGAAAGTAGTTTTATCAAATTATTGCCTGTTTTTAAAGAAAGTATGTCTGAAGAGGAACTTAGTAATATAGCACTTGAAATTATTAAGAAAATTTCTGTTTTTAGAGGTACACAATTAGTTATGCCACCTTGGGAAGATGCTTATTATAGATTTTTGCAGGGTGAAGGGGAATTGAAAGTCTACGGAGGCGGAGTTTGTAACATATTTGAAGCGATAGCTCATTTTACAGACGAAGAATTTCCACTTATTTTAAAAGATAGAATTATGGATAAACATCAATTATTATCTCAAGTTTATCAACTACTATCTGATTATGAATATACTGGGAAATATCCATCATTATATTTCATTGGAACAACCACTGAAATTAGGGATAAAGTCTGGGAACAGCTATATGCTGAATTTAAATTAGATAGACCAAAAGGATTGTAGTTTTCAGTATTAAATAAAGAATATTTAAACATATTGTAGTTACGATAAGTAGATTATTAAGTACAGTGTACGGTATGTTAGTCTTTGAATACAAGAGCTACTAAAGATTATTGGACAATTAATAATTCTTAACAAAACAGTAGATGAGTGAATTATATTAGAAGCAGGGATTATGGTGCAAAGCATAGTACTTATTTCTAAAACCGCCGATAACTCTATTACGCTGAACCGTACCATAAGTAACGGCGGTTTTTAAGGAATAAATGAGAAATGTTAAAAGGGGTAGGGAGCATGATTAAAAATTATTTAGAATTAAATAAATTTGAAGTAGAGAAATTTATTCAGTTTATAAATAGAAATAAAATAAATAAATTATCTTTTGAGGATATGGATAAGGAAATTAAATCTGAAGAATTTGATTTTGGTAGAGGAGTTATTTTAAAGATCAAAGGACAATATATTATGGGAATGGCATCAATAATATTAAAAGAATGCAATAAGAAAGGAATAGCATATATAATTAAGTTAGATATAAATGAAAGCATAGAGGATAAGAGGACAGTTTTGTGTGAGATAATAGAAGAATCTAAGAATATAGCAAAAAAATATGGAGCAAGGGAAATATTTTTAGGTACAAAGGATGACACAATAATTAGAAATTTAAATACTTTAAATATAGAGAAACAATATTCGGTAATCAGGATGACATTAGATAATATAAGAGTTAAATATTCACCATTAAGTCTAGTTAAGTTATCAGAGGAAAATAAGAAAGAATATTTAATGATTTATAATGATGCTTTTAGAGAAGTTCCAAATGCAGCAACGCTAACAGAGAATGATATTGATGAATATATAAAAAAAGCAGATGAAAATAATTATATAGCTATAGCAAATAATGAAATGATAGGTTTTTTGCAGTTTAATATTAAAGATGGAGTGGGAGAATTCGATTTAGGATTAATTAAGAGTGCTAGAGGAAAGGGATATGGAAAGCAGCTTTTAGAAACGGCTATTAGCTTTTTGAGTTCGAAGAAAGTAAAAGAAATAGGTTTGATTGTTGCTACAAAAAATACTTTAGCTTATGATATGTATAAGAAAAGAGGGTTTAAAGAAAGTAAATTAGTTAGCGATTGGTTTCAACTTGATTAACTTTGATGACATATGATAAAATGTGAGGATAAAATTCTAATATATGAGGTGCTGATTTTGAATAAAAAAATAATCTATTTAATTGTCGCAATGTTTTTTATGAGTATTTTAGCAAATACAGCTCATCCTGTTACACCAGAATTAGTTGTTAGTTTAAATATGTCTTCACTGATGTATGGAATCATGTTCGCTACTATGTCTATAGCGAGCTTTACTATGTCACCCATTTGGGGAAGCTTATCAGATAAATATAGGAGCAGAAAATTATTTATATATCTTCCTTCTATAGGTTATGGACTTGCACAAATAGGATTTGGCTTTTCTACATCTCCAGTATTGATTCTTATATTTAGAATTTTGGGTGGTGGTTTTGTTGCATCTATATTTACCAATGCTATAGCTTATATTGTTGATGAGACAGATCATACAAATAGAAGTAAAGCTATAGCTTATTATACAGCTATAACGGGCTTTGGAGTAGCGTTAGGATATTTAGTTGGTGGATACATAGGTGTAAATGATTACCATCATGCTTTTATTTTCCAATCACTAGGACTTATTATACATGCTATAATAGTTTATTTTCTTTTACCAGAAAGTAATGTAAAGATTGAGGATGTAAAAACATCAAAAAATTTTATCTTTCAAATAAAAGATGATTTTAAAAAATATATGCCTACAGCTTTAGGAACATTACTTTTAGTTGTATTCTTCACATCATTTTCATTTATTGCTTATTCTACAGGCATAAATTATTTCTTAAAGAAATATTTGAATTTAAATCCATTGCAAATAGGGTATTATATGGCTCTTACAGGTATTATAGGTATGATTGCCAATGTTTATTTAACGCCAAGAATATCAAAAAAATATGGTGATAAAAAATCACTTAAATATGTATTATTGGTTACGGGTATTACCCTTATTATTCTTTCAATGATAGATAAATTACTATCGCCAATTTCAATTATTGTATTTTTAATATTTGTATTTTTTATTTCTATGTTTAAGCCACTGCTACAAACAATGGTATCAAACTTAAGTAAGAATGAGCATGGTAAAATCATGGGGCTTCAAAATTCTGCTAACTCTGTGGGAATGGTTGGAGGCTCTTTATTTGCTGGAACTTTATTAGATATATATCCTAAAATGCCTTTTATTATGGCTGCTATCATATTTATCGTATCTTATCTGATAATTTTATTTAGCAATAAGTTAAAAAAGATATGATTCTTATATTGCTTTAAAATACAAAAAGATGTCTCAAAAGTTGGAGACATCTTTTCATATAGAGAAAATATTGAAAATAATTGCTATACAGATTTTTTCTGTACTAGCTTTATATACCATGCAGCCATTTGTACTTGAAAAATATAGGCAACTGCAATAATTAATGCTATGTTTGAACCTTCAGATGAAAATGCAGTCATAGCAATAGCTAATGCAACGCTAAGATTCCTCATCACTGTACCATAAACTAAAGCTATAGAATCTTCCCATGAGAAAAAGAAACGTCCGATCATTGTTGTAATGGTAAAATTGATTAAATAAAACAAAATAATTGGTATTATAAGCAAAATTATTATAGAAGGATTATTAATAATTGTCTTTGCTTTTAATGATGTTGCAACGAAGATGATTCCTATTACACCAAGACTTGATAAAAGAGGAAAACGCATCTTCCATTTACTGTTGTATTGTTCAAGTCCAATATTATTAATCATTATATATCGAAGTGTAGCTCCTGCAATCATTGGAATTAATACTACAATAAGAATTTGTCGTATAATTTTAAATATTGGTATAGCTACAGTAGTACCTAGATACATTTTTAAAACTAGAGGAGCTATTAGTGCACTAAGTAAAAGCGCAACAATAGTAATTTTAATTGCAGCATGTATATTTCCTTTAGCAAATCCAGTCCAAGAAATGGTCATTCCTGAAGTAGGGAGTACGGACATCAGCATAAAGCCTACAAAAATCATAGGTTGGTTTTTGAAAAATATTGAGCCGATGCAAAAAGCAATAAATGGAATTAAGATAAAATTTATCCCTTGAGAGGAGACAATTAATGCTCCATTGCCTTTATTAAGTAATTCTTTGTAATTTAAATTGACCATCATTGGAAAAACCATCAAAAAAGTAAGAGGGATTATGAACATACTTAAAAATTTTGAATCAAAAAAATAACCAAAAATTAAACCAAGCACCATAGATGCAAGAATACTTTTTGCAAGGTGTTTTTTTAATATTTTTAATAGATTCCACATTAGTAATCGCCAGCCTTTCAAAAATATATACATATATATCGTTATATTCAAATATTAAAATATAACGATATATATATATTACATAAGCTTTTATAATATGTCAATAATGAAAATCATTTAGGAAAACAATAATTACTGTGTAAGCTTTATATAATTCAGATAAATCAACATATAAAGGTTTATCTATAGTATAACCAAATAATTGTATATAATGTTAATATCTGATTTTATTAGACTTATGGTAAGAATATTTCCACTTCTAGAGTGGGGGATGAATTGTCACTTGAGTAGCAAAAAAAGCCCACGGTTTTAACGTGGGATTAAAGCTCATTTTTTATAATTTGAAATTATGATATAATGAGAAATATAGAGTTGAACTTTGATGATTGGATAGAATATGTGGTTGCACAAATTTCAACGAAGTAAGTGGGGGGTAGTTCACGATTAAGAAAAAAGAGACGTTTATTGCGTCTCTTAAAATTGCTATTGAATGTTTTAAAAAAATCAAAATAATATTCGAATGATTTCTTTTATCTGATCATTTTTAATTGAATAAATGATTTCTGTACCTTGTCTTTTGCCAACAATGATATTTGCAGATTTTAATTTTGAAATATGCTGTGATATAGTTGATTGTGGTTTATCTAAACAATTGTGCATATCTGTTACATTAGTAGGTCCATTATGATAGAGTGTCTGGATAATACAGAGTCTAACTGGATGAGCTAATGCTTTGAGTATTTCTGCTTTTTGTTCAAAAATTTCAGAATTTGTTTTATATGTTTGCACAGAAATATTCCCTCCGATAACATAATATTTTTATATCTTATATCTGTATATTATAATATATAGATATAATGTTTTCAATAAATTTAATTATTTTTATGATCTATAGTTAAAAATATAGATGTGTACGTTGTACGTTGTACGTTGGGACAGTTAATGATTATTTGAATTGCTGAATAAAATCGAAAAAAATACAAAAACTACTCCTAGATTGATATGCTCCCCTTGAAGTGGACAGTGGAAAAAATAAAAAGGAGTAGTTTTTATGCCAAGATGTGCAAGAGTCAAAACAGAAGACAGTATTTTTCATATAATGATAAGAAGTATCAGTGAAATAAATTTATTCAATGATGATGAAGATAAATTAAAATATTTTGCTTTAATAAAAAAGTACATATTAAAGTTTCAATTTAAGGTTTATGCATATTGCCTTATGGATAATCATGGACATCTTATTATTGATGTTAATGGTGGAGATATTTCAAGAATCATGCATTCTATCAATTTTTCATATGCCCAATATTATAATAGAAAATATAAAAGGCATGGGCATGTTTTTCAAGATCGTTTTAAAAGTAGAATAGTAAATGATGATAAATATTTAATTGTGTTATCAGCATATATTCATAATAATCCAAAGGACATACCAGGATATAGAAATAATTTGATAAATTATAGATTTTCAAGTCTGAAGGAATATGTAAAGGGCACTAATGAATTTGAAATATTAGATAAATCTTTTTTAGAGGACATTTTAAATTTAGCGAATAGAAAAAATATGAAAACTTATTTGTCCTTAGTATATAAATCAGATACTATAAATGAAGAATTAGACGTAGAATTTGAAAAGAAAAACTGTGAATATAGAAGTGAAAGAAAAATATTAGTAAGGGACTATACCCCTGAAAAAGTCATAAACTTTGTAGCAGAGTATATTCAGTGTGATAAGAGGAAAGCGCGTATTAAGTATGATAAAAGCTGCATAGAGATAAGGGCCTTGTGCGTATTTTTTATGAGATGTTTTTGCAATTATACCCAAAAACAAATTTGTAGTGTAATAGGTAATTTAACCCAATCAAGGGTATCAAAGCTATCTTCTATAGGAATTAATATAATATTAAATACTGAAAAATATAGTAGCATAATAGATGATTTTATAAAGAGTGCCTAAAATAAGGTCGTTAGGCTTTTTTTGTGATGTAAAAATTTAGAATTAAAACAAATCCCCGTTATTTTTAGCAAAGATAATGACGGGGATTTGTTTTTTGTTGATTAAATTGAATGTGATCTTAATGAATTAACCGTCCCTAAGATCCTATGAATAAATATCAGAAAACTCAATTTGTAGCTTTTCGACATTTGTTTTTTGTTTAAAGTCATTTTTATACTCTTTATTATCTTTAGAAACAAGCTTTACTGGCAGAGATATGGTGAATTCAGTTCCTTTTCCATATTCACTTTGAACAGAAATTTTACCACCATGCATTTGAACCAAAGATTTAACTAAAGATAATCCAATCCCGCTTCCTTCATGGCTTCTACTAAATAATGGGTCTACTTGCTTAAATCTTTCAAATATATTTTCTAATTTATCCTTTGGTATACCTACTCCTGTATCCTTAACAGAAATTTGTACGGTTGTTTCTTTATCATAAACACAGACTGTTATACTATCTCCTGGTCTTGTAAATTTTACAGCATTAGAAATAAGATTTAACATAATTCTTTCAATTTTTTCTGCATCAAAAGCCATAATTTTTTCTTCTGTATTTGTATCAAACAGGATTGTCCTTGATTTGCTTTCTACATATTCAACGGTCGATAATGTTATATTTTCAACAACTTCTACAATATTTTCATTGCTTAAATGTAACTTCATAAATCCTGAATCTATTTTTGTAAGATCTATTAAATTATTGACTAATCTTAATAGTCTGTAACAATTTTGTTTTATAATATTTATGTGTTTATTTAATTTTTCTGAATCCATGATTTTATTATTATTTTTTGAGTAAAAAGAAAACAATTGTACTGTTCCTAAAATAATATTAATAGGTGTTTTTAATTCATGAGAGATATTAGAAAAAAATTCTGTCTTTATGTGATCATGCTTAATGATTTCATCTAACAATCTTTTGTTCTCTGTAATCATATGATTAAAACTATCAGATAATATACCAATTTCATCTTTGCTGTGAATATCAGAATATACAGTTAAATCCCCTTTGCTAACCGTTTCCATATAGCTTTTTAATTTATTAATAGGTTTTACTAAAGTATTTGCTAAAAATAAAGCGAGTATTGCACAAGTTATAAAAATAATAAATCCTGTTAATAGTGTGGTATTTAAAATGGTTTTAGAAGAAGATTTTAAGTCATCATAATTGGCCGTTGTAATAATATATAGATCCCATGGTTTAAAGTATCTATATGCTGCTAGCTTATTAATTCCTTTAAACGTATATTTAATAATACCATTTTTATTTTGAATAATTTTTTTAGAAAAACTAAAATGTGATA
This sequence comes from Crassaminicella thermophila, assembly GCF_008152325.1. GTDB lineage: Bacteria > Bacillota > Clostridia > Peptostreptococcales > Thermotaleaceae > Crassaminicella_A > Crassaminicella_A thermophila. The sequence continues at coordinate 2,976,865 of NZ_CP042243.1, read as the reverse complement.
AATTTTCTCCTTTTATATTTGGATGAACTAGAATATCTCCTTTTGAATTCATTATGTAAACATAACCTGTTTTTCCTATCTTAATATTATTTAATGTTTTTTCTAAATAAGGATTGATTCCTTTGTGTCCTAAACCGATTGCCCCTATAACATTTCCATTTTCATCTAGCATTGGTTTGTATCCTGTTATAAACCAATCTCCATCAACTAAGCTAGGGCCATAATATGTTTCATTGTTGATGATTTTTTTGTATACATCAGAATTATTTGTTATAAAGGTTCCTATAGCTCTTTTTCCATCTACCTTAAGATTTGTAGTAACCCTTATTAATTTATTGTCATGAAATAAAAAAACAGAAGTGACTGCACCGATTGATTCTTTTATATCATCAACAAAGGTAGTATCTAGGCTTAAATTTGTATCTCCGGCATATAAGGATGGGAGTTTAAAGCTTTCAATCTGAATTTGTTGTGTTTGATCTATTCGTATTGTACCTAAATCAGTTAATAACTTTTCTGCAAAATACAAATCACTCCATATTTTTTCTGAAAGGAGATCATTTCGAACACTTATCATGCTGTTAATTAATTCTGCTATGCGTTCACTTTTTTCGGTTACTTCATGAAAAACTGCATCTCGTGATTTGTTGCTAATAAAGAAACCTAGGATACTTACTGAAAATATAATTAATAATACGTAACTAGTAATTAATTTAGACCTAATGCTCATATGAAAAACCTCTGCTTTCTCTTATCTAAAAATTGAGCTTTTTTTAAATTTCTACATTTTGTTACAAATTCCTCTTAATTTTTACCAGTTTTTGAAAAATGAATTTTAACTCTAATGAAAACAAAAATGATAAAATAAATAAAAAAAGAATAAAGAGGGGGAATAGGATGAAAGCATACAGTATTTATTATAATTCTCCCATAGGGATTATGGAAATTGTAAGTACAAAAGAAAGCATTTTATCTATTGAATTTGTGCATAAAGAGAACTTTGTTTCAGAAGTTCCATATATTTTAAAAAAAGCATATATACAATTAGAGGAATATTTTCAAGGAAAAAGAAAAAAATTTGATTTAAGTTTATATCTACAAGGAACAGATTTTCAAAAGAAAGTATGGTCTGCGTTAATGGAGATTGGATATGGGAAGGTTGTATCCTATAAAGACATTGCAAAAGCTATTGGAAATGAAAAGGCAGCAAGAGGGGTAGGAAATGCCAATAATCAAAACAAAATCCCTATTGTAATTCCTTGTCATAGGGTGATTGGAAGCAATGGTAAATTAACTGGATATGAGGGGGGCCTTTGGCGGAAAGAATGGTTAATTGAGCATGAGAAAAAATTTATGGGTAAAACTACATGAATTTAGGAGGTATTGCTTTTGAAATTAGGTTTGGAATTTTATAAACAAGATGCATTAAGTTTGGCAAAAAACTTAATAGGAAAAATTCTTGTTCGAAAAATCAATGAAAAAGTTATAAAGTGTAAGATTGTTGAAACAGAAAGCTATATAGGGCCTGAAGATAAAGCTTGTCATGCATATAACAATAGAAGAACCAATAGAACAGAAGTGATGTTTTGGGAGGGTGGACATGCTTATGTTTATTTGATTTATGGGATGTATAATTGTTTAAATATTGTAGCAGGAGAGAGAGATAAGCCTGAAGCTGTATTGATTCGAGCTTTAGAACCGTTAAATGAATTTGAATTTTTAAAAGAAAATAGAAAAATAAAGTCTAATAAACTAAAGGATTTAACCAATGGACCAGGAAAATTATGCAGAGCCCTTAATATAACCAAAGATTTAAACGGGTATGACCTAGTAAATGGGGATGAACTTTATATATTAGATAATCTAGAAGATGTGCATATTGTAAGTGCGAAAAGGATCAATATAGATTATGCAGAAGAATATAAAGATAAACTATGGAGATTTTATATAAAAGACAATGCATTTGTTTCAAAAAAATAGGATATAAGCAGTACAAGAAAAGAGGATTTATCATGATTCATATAGATTGGAAACCTAGCAAAGAATCTTCAAAACCTTTATATATACAAATAGTAGAGTATTTCAAGGAAAAAATTAATAGAGGAGATTGGCCGGTTGGATCTGAAATTCCAACCCAAAGAGCGTTGGCACGGATGTTTGAGGTGAATAGAAGCACGATTGTTTCTGCTTTAGATGAATTGAAAGCAGAGGGAATATTAGAAGGAAAGAGAAAAGCTGGGACAAAGATTATAAATCATAGTTTTCCTTCTTTAACCCATGTTCAGCCGAATTGGCAGTCTTATATTGAAGAAGGAATTCATATTCCAAATTTAAAAACCATTAAGCAAATTAACGAATTAGAATTTAACAATCATTTTATACGATTAAGCACAGGGGAAGCTTCACCAGAACTGTTTCCAGCTGAGAAAATGGCAATTGTCTTAAGAGAAATCTCTAAAAGTATGAAAAATTTAGGTTATGAAGAACCAAAAGGAATGGTGTATTTACGAGAACAAATCAGCAATTATTTAAAATTACATGGAATCAATGCTTCTTTATCTTCAATACTCATTGTATCTGGAGCTTTACAGGCTATACAATTAATTGCCATGGGACTTTTGCAGCCAGGATCTACAGTGTTTTTAGAAAAACCATCTTATTTGTATTCCCTTCAAATACTTCAATCTATGGGAATGAGAAGAGGTGGAATTCCTATGGATGAAGAAGGGATTATAGGAAGATTAATCAAAAAATATAAAAGAAAGAATAAATCTTCCATTTTATATACAATACCAAACTTTCAAAATCCAACAGCAACTGTAATGTCTCAAAATAGGCGAAAAGAACTTATAAAAATATGTCAACAAGAGAAAATACCTATCATTGAAGATGATGTATATAGAGAGCTATGGATTGATAATCCCCCACCAACGCCATTAAAAAGCTTAGATACAAATGGACTGGTTTTATATGTAGGAAGTATATCGAAGACTTTGAGTCCTGGTTTAAGAATAGGATGGATTGTAGGACCAGAACCGGTGATTAATCGTCTTTCTGATATAAAAATGCAAACAGATTATGGTTCAAGTTCTTTAGCTCAATTAACAGTAGGAAAATGGATTGAAACTGGCTTATATGAGGAGCATCTTCATTATTTGAGAAAACAACTAGCTATAAGAAGGAATATAACAATGGATGCTTTAGAAAAATATTTTTCAGATATTGCTACATGGAAGATTCCATCAGGAGGTTATTATGTTTGGCTTTCAATAAAAGATCCTATTAGCATGTATAAGCTATTTGATGAAGCATGTAAAATAGGGATTTTGCTATATCCTGGATATATATATGATTCAAGTCCGAATCAATATTTAAGAATATCTTATTCTTATGCATCAGTACGACATTTACAAGAAGGACTTTATAAGTTGTCAAAGCTAATTCGAAAATTAATTAAAAGCAATCATAAATAGAATTTATGGTTGTTTTTTTTATGTTTATGGTTGGGAAGTTATTATTTTATATGGATGGAGATATCATGTTTTTTATTTTCTATAATATTAATAATAATAAAAAAGTTTATTGACATGTCAAAGAAAAGGATCATTATTTACAAAACCGGTTTTGTTGTAAGAAGTATTGTTTCTTAGAGGGGGAATTGGCATGTTTCAGAATACGAAAGAGAATTTAAAATATCCTATTATGCAGATTGATCTAAAAAAAATATATGAAAATGTAAAATATATGGTTGATATGTGTAACCAAAATGGGATTAGTGTTGCTGGGGTAGTAAAGGGATTTAATGGATTGCCACAGGTGGTAGATCAATTTGTAAATGCGGGCTGTAAATATATTGCAACTTCAAGAATGGAGCAAATTATTGGGTTGAAGGAATATGGATTAAAACTGCCAATTATGTTGATTCGAATTCCTATGTTAAGTGAAATTGAGGAATTAGTAAAATATGTGGATATTAGCTTAAACTCCGAGTTAGAAACATTAAATAGGATTGAACAAGTATGCAAATATAGAGGACGAAAACATGGAGTAGTGCTTATGTTTGATCTTGGAGATTTAAGAGAAGGGGTTTTTGATGAAGAAGAGTTTATTGAATTAGCTTTATATGTAGAGAAGGCACTTAAAAATGTAGATTTACTTGGGATAGGAACAAATTTAGGATGTTATGGATCTATAAAACCTACTCAAAAAAATCTTGGAAGGCTTTGTAGTATTGCAGAGGAAATTGAGAAAAGAATCAATAGAAAGTTAGAGATTATTTCTGGAGGAGCAACAAGCTCTATTCCATTACTTATTGATGGAAAAATGCCTACTAAAATAAACAATTTAAGAATAGGTGAGGGAATACTTTTAGCAAAAGATTTACACGATTTTTGGAAATATGATATGAGCCATATGCATCAAGATGCATTTGTTTTGAAGGCTCAAGTGGTAGAGATTAAGGATAAACCTACATATCCTATTGGAGAAATATTTATTGATGCTTTTGGAGGATGTCCTTCCTATGAAGACAAAGGAAAACGAAAAAGAGCATTATTAGCTGTTGGAAAACAAGATTTTGGTTTTCATGATAAATTGATTCCGAAGAATGAAGGAGTTAAAATTGTTGGAAGCAGTAGTGATCATCTTATTGTGGATATTCAAGACCTTCAACAAGAAATACAGGTTGGAGATATTCTTGACTTTCATATGTATTATGCACCGATGCTTTACTTAAGCGGTTCTTTATCTGTAAAAAAAGTTTATATATAGAATAAATCATCTGCTAAGCAGATGATTTATTCTATATTGCTATTTTATCTTTATTTGTTCCTAGTTTCTCCCAGCATTCTATATTCTTAAGACCATCAATACTGTCTGCATAAAATACAGGGTCTTTTCCTTCTTTCTTTTGCTTTGCATAATCTTTTAAAGCTGCAAAAGCTATCTTTCCAAGCATTGCGATTGCAATTAAGTTAATGAAAGCCATCATTCCCATGAATAAGTCTGCCATGTCCCAAACGATTTGGATTGCAGATTGAGATCCCCATAAAACCATCAATACTACGGCTATTCTATAAACAAATAACCATGTTTTGCTTCCATTCATAAACTCAATATTTGATTCTCCATAATAGTAGTTTCCAACAATAGAACTAAATGCAAATAAGAATATACAAAAAGCGATAAAGGTATTTCCCCAAGCACCAACCTGTGAGCTTAAAGCTGTTTGTGTAAGCTGAATTCCTGTTAATCCTTCTGTTGTATAAGCTCCTGATAATAATACGATAAACGCAGTAGCACTACAGATTAACAAAGTATCTGTGAATACACCTAATGTTTGAATAAGTCCTTGCTTTACAGGATGAGTTACTTCAGCTGTTGCAGCAGCATTCGGAGCACTTCCCATACCTGCTTCATTTGAGAAAAGACCTCTTTTGATACCCATCATCATAGCTGCACCAATTCCACCACCAACAGCTTGCTTAACTCCAAAAGCACTACCTATAATAAGTTTGAATATTGTTGGAATAGCAGAAATATTTTTTATGATGATAAAGGCAGCAACTAATACATAAGCGGTAGCCATAATAGGTACTATAAATTCAGCAACCTTTGCAATTCTCTTGATTCCACCAAAAATTACTAAACCTGTAATAATTGTAAGAATTATTCCTACCATAAGTCTGTTTGTACCAAAAGCTTGTTCAAATGCAAATGTAATGGTGTTTGCTTGTACAGAGTTAAATACAAGACCAAAACATAATGTTATTAAAATAGAGAATATAATTCCCATCCATCTTGCGTTTAAAGCTTTTTCCATATAGTATGCAGGACCGCCTCTATAGCCATTTTCATCTTTTACTTTATAGATTTGTGCCAAAGTACTTTCAACAAAGCTTGATCCAGCACCAATTAAAGCAATTAACCACATCCAAAATACAGCTCCAGGCCCCCCAACAGATACAGCGATGGCAACCCCTGCTAAGTTTCCAGTACCAACACGTGATGCAGTACTAATACAGAAAGCTTGAAAAGAGGAAACTCCTTTTTTCTTCTCACCAGAAACAGATTTACTTGCCCCTTCAGTAAGAAGGCAAAACATTTCTTTAAAGAAACGGAATTGAACAAAATTTGATCTTACAGTAAAATAAAGGCCAAGAACAATAAGCATTGCAATAAGAACATAAGACCAAAGAATGGTATTACCTAGACTAACTACAGCTTCTAAAAAATGCAGCATAAAAACACTCTCCTTTTTATATTTTTTTATTTTTAGCAATTTATACAATTGCATAAAAACCGATACTTAAAATATACTAAGGTTAAGTTTTTCTGACAAATCTTCTAAAACCTTCTTTCCACCAATGCTGTTTCCACTTTCATCTAGTGCTGGGCCAACAACTGCAATACCCATTCGTTTTGGGACAACTGCCATAATACATCCACCTACACCACTTTTTGCAGGGACACCAATTTTTACTGCAAATTCTCCTGAAGCATCATACAATCCACAAGTAATCATAAGGGCTTGTACAATTTGATTTACTTTTTTAGGAATGAGCCTTTCATTTGACCAAGGTACAATACCGCCATTTGCAATTACAGAAGCTATTTTAGCAACATCTTTTACAGTAACTTCAATAGAACACAATTTAAAAGTAAGCGTCTAATACATCCTCTACATCTCGCTCAATTATGTTAGCCCCTTTTAAATAATAAGCAATAGCACGATTGGTATTACCTGTAAGCTTTTCAGAACTATATACCTGATAATTTACTTGAATATCTGGATTATCAGCCATTTTTTTTATCATTTTATGGACACGTTCAAACTTTTCAATTCCATTATCACCAGAGACTAATGATGTACAAGCAATTGCTCCTGCATTAATAAAAGGGTTTAGAGGTTTATGTGAATCTCTTGTTTCTAGTTTGATTATAGAATTAAATGGATCTGAAGATGGTTCTGTTCCTACTTTTGAAAAAACAGTTTCCTTTCCCTTATCCATTAAAGCACATATTAAAGTAACTACTTTTGATACACTTTGAATAGTGAATTTTGTTTCATAATCTCCTGCACAATATTTATTGCACTCTAAGTCCACGATATAAACTCCTAAAGCATCTGGATTAGCCTTTGCAAGCTCAGGGATATATGTTGCTAGTTTTCCTTTTTTTGTCCAAACTCTGTTGTTTTTAATTACTGTTTTTAATAAATTTTCCATTGACTTTCACTCCATCTATTTCATATTGTATTGATTGAAAGATTAGTAGTTACTAAACAAATAAGCAATATTTATGCCAGTTAAATATTTTAAAAGATATTAAAGATAAACAATATCGATATTAAAAAAAGAAATATAAAAAGATAAGTGAATGACTATGATAACTTTTGCTAAAAAAATTACTGAAATTACATAAAAAAATACGTTAAAAACCTTCATTGTTTGAACTAATGTGAGTTTTGAAGGTTTAGTATTTTTTCATGTAATGAAGTTTAGTTTTTTCAAAAGTTATCTGGAATGAACGTTTTTTTTATTTTTATTCTCAATAATACTAAAAAAAAGAAATTTCTTAATTTATTAGATATTTCAGTTAGAGTTATAAAAGCTATTTGTTCGATTTCGCACAATAACCGTGCGGAATCGAACAAATTGATTGATTTCGCACGGTTATTAAAAATACTTTTCCAATCTTCTTTTCAAGGCAAATCTAGAAATTCCCAAAAGCTTTGCAGCATGTGTATGATTTCCTTTTGCTTGCACTAATGCTTTTTTTATATATTTTTTTTCAATTTCTGAAATTTTGTCTTCTAATGAAAATCCTTCTTCTATTTGAAAATCTTCTGTTTCTTTAAATGGTGTATTTTTAGCAATATTGTTTCTTAATTCAATAGGAAGATGATCTATATCTAAAACATTTGCATCATTTAGTATGACCATTCTTTCTATTACATTTTTTAATTCTCGAACATTCCCTGGCCAAGGATATTTAAGAAGATGCCTTTTTGCTTCTTCAGAAAAACCTATGAATGATTTTCTAAACTTATGGGAATAAATTTGCAAAAAATATTCTGCAATTTTTAATATATCTTCTCCTCTTTCGCGAAGTGGAGGGATAAAAATAGGAACAACATTCAATCTATAATACAAATCCTCTCTAAATTCTTTTTTTGCGATGGCTTCTTCCAAATTTTTATTTGTAGCTGCAATAATTCGAATATCTACTCCTATAGATTCTAGTCCACCAATTCTTTTGAATTTTTTTGTTTCTAAAAACCTTAATAATTTTGCTTGTATATCTAGTGGAATTTCTCCTAATTCGTCTAAAAACACGGTACCTCCATCTGCAAGCTCTAAAAGTCCCTTTTTTCTTGCGTTCGCACCGCTGAAAGCATTTTTTTCAAAGCCAAACAATTCACTTTCTAATAATTGGTTTGGGATAGCTGCACAATTTATGCTTAGCATAAGAGAATCCTTTCTAGCGCTGTTTTGATGGATATATGAAGCGACTATTTCTTTTCCTGTTCCAGTTTCTCCGCGGATTAATACAGTAACAGAATCATTTTTTGCCAATATGTCCATCTTTTTGAATATATCCTGCATGATTGGATGCTCACCAATAAATTTGTGAGTATCCTTTGCTTCCCTTTCTTGATAAATTTTAAGCTTTCTTTTCATTGATTGGCTTTTTACTGCTTTAGAAATTGACATATGAATTTCTTCTAGGTCTAAGGGTTTTTTGAGATAATCTATTGCACCTAACTTTATAGCTTTTATTGCTGTTTTGATATCTGCATATGCGGTCATAATAATAATCTCAATGTAATCATCTATTTCTTTAATCTTTTTTGCAATATTAAGACCGTCTTCATCTTTTAATTTCATATCTAAAAGAATTGTATCTGGTCTAAAGTTATATACCTTTTCTAGAGCTTCTTTTCCATCTTTAGCAGTTTCTACTTCATATCCAAAATCTAATAAACCTTCTTTTATTGAAAGTCGAATAATATCTTCATCATCAATTATTAACACTTTTTTTTTCATTTTTATCTCTCCTATATAGTGGTATATATAACTTTATCTTTGTGCCTATATTTATTTGACTTTCTACTTCTATTTCACCATGATTTGCAGTAATTAATTTATGTACAACAGAAAGACCTAATCCTGTACCTGTTTTATTAGTTGTGTAGAAAGGATCAAATATTTTATGGATATTTTCTTTTGAAATACCACATCCATTATCTTCAAAAATTATAAGAATATATTCTTTTTCTTCTATAAATTTCTTTGCTTTTATTTTTAAAGTTCCCTCATTATCCATTGCCCATATTGCATTGGCAATAATATTTAGAAAAATTTGTGCTAATTGGTTTTTATCAAAATATGCTAATAAACAGTTTTCTTCAAATTCCTTCAAAACATTTATATTTTTTTGAGAGATAATTTTGCTTGAAAATTGCAATGCATTTTCTAAAACTTCATAAACATTAACAACTTGAAATTTCGGCAAATTCGGTTTTGCAAAGCTTAATAAATCTGTTATTAATTCATCTAGCCTATCAATTTCGTAGATTGTTGCATCAAAGAGTTTTTTATCTGATAAATTAAGATGACTTGACAATCTTTTTTTTAAAACTTGACAGCTCATTTTCATTCCGGAGAGAGGATTTCTAATTTCATGGGAAAGGGCAGCAGTTAACTGGCCTAATGAAGTTAATCGATTAATTTGATCGATTTTTTCTTCTATTCTTTTTCTGCTGCTAATATCATTAAAGCTACATATTACCCCTATATTTTCTTGATTGGTATTTTTCATGAGTGAAGTAGTAATATCTAAATAAATATTTCTGCCTTCTTCTTTACTTTTAAAGCTTTTTACTTGGTTAATAGACTTTTGTGTTTTTAAGGTATTCATAATCTGGCTTAATAATACTTTTATGATGATTGGATTGTTTTGGGTTGTCTTTTCGATAATATTTACAGCTGCTTGATTATATTTTATTACTTTTCCATTGATATTTGTTGTAATAATTCCTGTTGATATGCTTCTTAATATATCTTCATTAAAATTTTTCATTTCAATAAATTTATTGGTTTTACTGGCAATCTCATTTCTCATTTCATTAAAAGCATGCCCTAATAATCCTAGTTCATCCTTTCTTTTAATATTTATCTTTTTTTTAAAATTACCAGAAATCATATCATTATATGCTTCTAAAAGGATTCCAATGGGTTTTGAAATATTATCTGTAATGAGAATAATAGCTTCTAATGAAAAGAAAATGAAAAGAGGAATGAGTAAAAGTATAACTTTATTTATTTCATGATTTTTATAAGGTATGGCTTCTTTATCAATCAAAAAGCCGATTTTCCAATTCCATTGATGATAAACGCCATATTGTAAAAGATATTGACTTGATATTTCCTGATCATATTTAATGCTTTTTAAAATTTTTTGTTCATTTATACTTTTATCTTTTAAAGTGTTGTATAAAAATTTGTTTTTTTCAATTATGAACATATTTTCTTTCTTCAAAGACTTTATGTAGTCTAGGATAAATGCTTTATCATTATTGTTCTTATCAACAGTGCTTAACAGTACTAGAATGTTATTTAATTCATTGTTTATTCGCAGTATTTCATAGTTTATCAAGGTTTTGTTATAATTCCAGTAGGTAAATATACCTAAAATAAGGACAGGCATTATCATTAAAATCAATAAAGGGAAAATAAGTTTCTTTTTTATCCTTAGCTTCATATAAAAATCTCCAATAGTTTATTTTGATATTAATTATATTATACAATAAAATGAGATATAAATAAGCCTTTTGGTAGGGGGTTGATGATTATGAATATTTCTCATAAATTTGTTTTATTGTTTATAATAGGATGTATTGTAGCATTTTCGTTAATGGGCATTTTTTATTTAGACCATTCAAGAAGTATTATAAATAACCAGTATATCGAATCCTTTGATAGTTCGATTATACAATTAAATAATTCTATTTCTGAGTTTTTTTCTAATTTTGAAAATGCTTTAGATATGTTTTCTAAAAATGAAATGGTGCAAAAGGTTTCTGATGATCCAGAAAAATATTATATTCCTACCATGCAGTTTTTTAAATCATTTCAACAGTCCTATTCGTCAACGGCTTTTGCTTATTTTGCACCTAATAAAATAATTCTAAAAAATAAAAAATTAATTACATGGCCTGATACATCAGATGTTCTAGCTAATACAGATTGGACAGCTAGTAAAAGGCCGTGGTATAAAAATGCAGTTAAAGCAAATGGAAAAATAGCATGGACAAAGCCTTATATAGATGCAACAACAAAAAAACCTATTATTACTATTTCAAAAGTTGTAAAAAACTCTAAGGGTCAATTAAAAGGGGTTATGGCAATAGATTTCTTTTTAGATGAGTTATCCAATAAAATTGAAAATTTTAAAGCCTTTAAACAAGGATATGCTTTCGTGATTGATAAAGATAGATCGGGTTATATTTTTATAGTAAAGGATATGCAAAATAGAAAGTTTGATAAAATTATTAAAGCAGATTGGATGAAGCGTGTATTTGAAAAAAAGTCTGGAAGCTTGAACATAAAAGAGAATAATACTGATTATTATGTTACCTATACAACTAATGAGATAACAGGATGGAAAGTATTAGGGATTATAGAAAAAGAAAAAGTTTACAAAAATACTAGAGATATGATGCAAAAAATATTTACTAGCAGCTTGATTATTATGAGTATAGGAATTTTAACTATTGCTTATATTGCAAAACAAATGACAAAATCTATAAAGGATTTGCGTGAATCTATAAATGATAATGAAAATATCAATGGGGATGATTTACCGAACCAATTTAATTCTTTATTAAAAGAGAACCAAAATTATGAAAGCTTAATAGATGAGTCAAGTGCTTACATGAGCAAATTATTTGAATGTCAATGGGAGTTAGAAAATCTAATGGATATTGTTAAAAATAAAATAGAAGAAAGCTATGATATAGAAATATTTAGGAACCTAGAAAACATTATAGACAAATTAATTAATTTTAGAAATCAATTTGAAAGTAGCAAATCAAAGCTATATCAATTACAAAAAGAAAATATACAAAATCATATGGATTTGGTAGTAGAAAAGATAAAGGAAAGAAAGAATAAGCATATTCCCTTTGAAATTAATGAAATTCTTAATAGGATTGAAAAAAAGATATTTATAAAAGATATAGAAAATTAAAGGGGTTGTAACTATTTTGTAACGATTTTATTAAATAACTATGATATAGTTTATATGTATGAGTATTTGACATAAAGGGGAGAGAGATGTGAGAAAACTTTTATTATTCATTTTAGCTGTATCCCTTATATTAGGTGGATGTGTTAATAAGAAAAATAATACAGCAAAAGAAAGCGAGAAAAAAGAACAAGTAAACCAAGAAAATAAGAGAGAGATTAAAGTAAATAAGGAAGAAGAAGAAAAGATTATGTTTGCATATAGTGAACTTATTAAAAAAGGGAAGCCTTATGAGGTAATGACATTTATAAATGAAAACATTGACAAAGTATCTCAGAAAAATGCAGAGGAAATGATTATAGGATTAGAAAAAGTACAAAAGGAATATATAGATGATTATACAGATATTTTATTTGAGGGAGATTTAGACCAGCAAAAGAAAAAAGTAGATCAATTAGATAAAGTTTTTGGTTCTCAATTCTACAAAGGAAATATAGAAGATATACAAGATGAAGATTTAAGAGCTTTTGTTGTAGAAACCCTTAAAGGAGGCTACAAGTATGTTATGCTAGAAGGAGCTTATTATCCAATAATAGACTATAGCATTTTGAGAAAGTATAAGCCATTTTTGTCAGATCAAATGAAGGATTATATAGAAATTACAGCTGAAGAATCAGATAAGCTTACTTGGAATGATGCAGCAGTAGTTATATCTTGGGAAGAATTAGGTAATAGAGTGATTCAAGCAGAAAATTATGTATCCAAATATCCACAAAGTCCTAAGAAAAAAGAAGTGGGAGAATTATACGCTATGTATATGGGTGCTTATTTATATGGAGCTAGTAATACTCCACTATTCGATTATGAAACAAAGGAAATAAAAGATGAGCTTTTAAAAAGTTATAAAAAGACGATTTCTGAAAATCCAGAAACAGTTACAGCACAAACTATAAAAGAATATCTTAAAATCATAGAGGAAAATGATTATAAAGTAAATGACTATGTTATGGATAAAGCAAATAGCCTTTATAAAAAAGCAATTGAAAGTTTAAAATTAAATGATATTCATCAAGGGTATTAAGGAAAAAAGCTGTGATAAAAATGTCACAGCTTTTTTAGGTATGTTTTTTAAAAATAAAGGAAAATATGAAATATGATATAATATTTTATTATGACTTTTAGGAGGGTAATAAAGTGAGGAGTTTGCCTATTGGTGTGTTTGATTCAGGTATGGGTGGAATTAGTGTTTTAAGAGAAATGAAAAAATTGATGCCACAAGAAGATTACATATATTATGGAGATTCGAAAAATATACCATATGGGAAAAAAACAAAAGAAGAATTAATAGATATTTGTAGCCAAATCGGAGATTATTTTATTAAAAGAGGAGTAAAGGCAATAGTTATTGCTTGTAATACAGCTACTAGTGCTGCTGTAGAAGAATTTAGAAATACTTATTCGATTCCTATTATAGGGGTTGAACCAGCTCTTAAGCCAGCTGTTGAAAAGTACAAAGGTGGAAAAATTATTGTACTTGCTACAGAGGTTACATTAAGAGAAGAAAAGTTTCATAATTTAATGGAAAAGTATATTGAACAAGCAGAAATTGTTAAAATTCCAGCTCCAAAACTTGTAACTCTTGCAGAAAAGGGACTTATTTATGGAGAAGAAGCAGAAAAAGAGATAAAAGAACTTTTTAAAGATATAAATATAGATGAAATATCATCTATTGTACTAGGATGTACACATTATGTATTTTTCAAAAATAGCATGAAAAAAGTTTTAGGAAACCACATAACCTTGATTGATGGAGGAATAGGAACAGCACAACATCTTAAAAATATTCTTTCAGAAAGAGATTGGTTAAAGGATTGTAATAAAGAAGGAAAGATTGAAATAATTAATTCATCTAACGATCAAAGTATGATAGAGCTTTCTTATAGGTTGTTAAATAGTATATAAAAAAGCCGTAAGTTTTTTTGAGTTGTTATATTTATCAATGAATTGAAAAATAACACTCATAAATAAAGCTTTAAAGAAAACTAAGCTTCATAATTTTGAAAAATCCTAACGCACCTAATCAAGACGTCCTGTCTTGTAGGCTGCTGGCTTAGCATTCATGCTAAGTCTATGGATTTTTTTGAAATTCTTCATCAAGTTTTCTTTACTAAAGCTTTGTAATTATTCGTTTTTATTTTTCATTCATAATTTATAGTCTGAAAAAGCCGTAAGGGCTTTTTATTTGTGAATTATAAAAATATGGTATACTTTTATAGGATAATAAAAGTAATAAAGAGGTGTGATATGAAGTATAAAGCAGTTATTTCAGATTTAGATGGAACATTATTAAATTGTCAGCATAGAATTAGTGATTATACAAAAGAAATTATTAATAAGGTTATAGAAAAAGGAATTAAATTTTTTATTGCCACAGGAAGACACCATATGGATGCAACATATATTGGCAAACAATTAGGATTAGATACAACCTTTATTACATCGAATGGTGCTAGAGTGCATAATGAAAAAAGAGAAGAAATTTTTTCGCATGATTTGGATGAAAATATTGTTAGAGAAATTCTAGCCATGGATTTTGATCCTGAAATTCATGTAAATATTTATCAAGGTGATCGATGGCTTACTGAAAAGGAAAATGAATGGGTTAATCAATTTAAGAATGAATCAGGATTTTTCTATGAGCTTGTAAATTTTAAAAAATTAGAAGACTATAAAGCAACAAAGCTTTTTTTGATTTGTGAAAATTATGATAAGTTAGAACGAATAAGAGAGATAATAGATGAAAGATTTTATGGTAAGTTAAATATAGCTTTTTCTCTTCCAGAATGTTTAGAAATAATGCCTAAAGGGATTTCAAAAGGAATGGCGTTAAAGAAAGTTTTAAAGCAATATAATATTAAACCAAAAGAAGTAATAGCTTTTGGTGATGGTTTGAATGATTTTGAAATGTTAAAAACTGTAGGGAAAGGGCTTATAATGGGGAATGCACATTATAAACTAAAAGAGGCACTTCCTGAAAATGAAGTTATTGGAACGAATGATGACGATGGGGTAGCAAAATATTTAAAAGAAGTTTTTTTAACATAGATGAGGTGCTATAAAGCACCTCATTAATCTGTAATTTGAACATTTCCTCTTTGTAAGCCTGTAAAACCTGTTCGTACCAATTCTATGATTCCAAAAGGTTTAATAAGTTCAGTAAAAGCAGAAATTTTTTCGAAATCTCCTGTTAGTTCAATAGTTAAAGTATCACTAGATACATCGATAATTTTTCCTCTAAATATGTTTACTGTTTCAATAATTGTAGCACGATTTTTTGAATCAGCTCTTACTTTTACTAATATAAGCTCTCGATAAATAGATTTTTCTGGCTTTAGTTCTACAATTTTTATAACATTTATAAGTTTATGGAGTTGTTTTTGAATTTGTTCTAGTATATAATCGTCTCCATTGACAGTAATTGTCATACGAGAAATTTTTGGGTTTTCTGTTTCTCCAACGGATAAACTGTCTATATTATAGCCCCTACGGCTAAACAAGCCTGCAATTCTACTTAAAACTCCAGAATTATTTTCAACTAAAATTGATAATACATGCCTGTTCATAATAAGTCCCCCTCTATAAGGTACTAAAATTTGGATCTACTATACATTCTAAGAGATATCCTTTTTTACTCTCTAAAGCTTCTTTTATTGCTGATTCAAATTCTCTATTTGAAGTTACCTGTTTACTATCTAATCCATAAGCTTCTGCAATTTTTACAAAATCGGGACTTTTCTTAAATGAAATGCTAAAGTTTTTTCCTTTTCCATAATGAATATCTTGAAGTTCTCTAACCATTCCCAATCGATAATTATTGAATAGTATTATTGTTATATTTAAATCATTCTCAGATATAGTTCCTAGCTCACTTAAAGACATTTGTATACCGCCATCTCCAACAACACTAATTACCCTTTTATCAGGGCATGCTAATTTTGCACCTACTGCTGCTGGAAGACTATATCCCATTGTGCCTAATCCTCCTGATGTGAAGAATTTTCTATCTCCTTTTATTTCAAAGTTTCGTGCAGCCCAGATTTGATTCTGTCCTACGTCTGCTGTAAGGATTGTTTCTTCATCAACAATATTGGATAAAAACTCCAATGCTTTTTTTGGATTAATATAATCTGTATCTTCATCTTGCTTTATATAATTTTCTTTCAACTGATGGATTTTTTTAATCCATTCATCTGTTTCAAGTGGGGTACATTTTTCAATAAACCTATTTAAAATATTTTTTGCATCTCCAACAATAGGAATAGTTGTATCAACATTTTTGCCTACTTCAGCAGGGTCAATATCTATGTGAATAATATTTTTTTTCTCGTTTAACAGCTTTAAATCTGCAGTAGCACGATCTGCAACTCTTGCACCAATAATCATAAGCAAATCAGATTCGATGACAACTTTATTTGAAAATCCATGCCCATGAGAACCAACCATTCCTACGTAATATGGAGAATCTGAAGGAAGTGCTCCAATTCCCATTAATGTGTGAACAACAGGTATTTTTACTTTTTCTGAAAAAGCCTTTAGTTCTTGATAAGCATTTGCACAGATAATTCCTCCTCCAACACAAATCAAAGGCTTTTTACTTGCTTTTAGTTTTTGTAGAGCCCTTTTGATTTGGCCGTTATGTCCTTCATAGGTTGGTTTATATCCTGGAATATTTGTAGTTTTTGGATAATCGAATTCAATATTTTCATTTTGGATATCTACTGGTATATCAATAAGGACTGGCCCTGGTCTGCCTGTAGCAGCAATATAGAATGCTTCTTTTATTACTTTTGGGATATCTTTAGCATTTTTAATTAAATAATTATGCTTTGTAAAAGGTTCAGTAGAACCTATAATATCCGCTTCTTGAAATACATCTTTCCCAATAGCAGTTGATTTTACTTGTCCTGTAATTATGACAAGAGGAATAGAATCCATATAGGCCGTAGCAATTCCTGTAATTAAATTTGTTGCTCCTGGTCCTGATGTTGCAATACAGACACCTGTTTTTGTACTTGCTCTAGCGTAGCCACTTGCACTATGAGCGGCTGATTGTTCATGTCTAATTAAAATATGTTTTATATCTGACTTTCTCAAAGCTTCATAAAGTGGTAGTACAGCGCCACCAGGATAGCCAAAAATCATATCTACATTTTCTTTTTTTAAACATTGAATTATTGCATCTGAAGCTTTCATAATTTCTCCCCTTTTCAAAAAACATAAACAGCATTTTAAACAAAAATGATTTTAAGTATTGTAACAGAAAAAATATGGATATGTCAATGGTATTTAATGAATATTCAGAAAAGAAAAACCACGATGTTGTTTCAACAATAAAAAACTTTTGCAAAATATAATTTTTTATAAATTGTCAAAAACGATTGACATTAAAATAAGATTTTGGTAAAATACGAAACAATACATGAAAAAACAGATAAAAGCGATGAAGGAGAGCGTGTTTTTCATAAGCAGTTTCAGAGAGTCGGTGGTGGCTGTGAACCGATACTGTAGAAAAATACTACTCACTCCTAAGCAGTTTCTCTGAAATTATAGTAGGAGATAAATGGGTGGCTCCATTATAGGCTAGAGTTTTATAAAACTTGAACGAGAGGTTTCTATATTTATAGAAGCAATTTAAGGTGGTACCGCGGGGAATATATACCTCGTCCTTGAATAATACATTATTCATGGGCGAGGTTTTTTGTATAGGAATATAAAATAGGAGGGTTTATTATGGGAAAACATATTAAAATATTTGATACAACTTTAAGAGATGGAGAACAATCACCAGGATGCAGCATGAATCTTCAAGAAAAGATTCAAATGGCAAAGCAATTAGAACTTTTGAAGGTAGATGTAATCGAAGCTGGTTTTGCTATTGCATCACAAGGAGATTTTAATTCTGTAAAAGAAATTGCAAAAACAGTAAAAAATTGTACTGTTGCAAGTTTAGCTAGAGCTTTGCCGAAAGATATAGATTGTGCATGGGAGGCCGTCAAATATGCTAAAAGGCCAAGAATACACACATTTATTGCTACATCGGATATCCATATGAAATACAAATTGAAAATGAAGCCTGAAGAAGTGCTTGAGAATGCTGTAAATATGGTAAAATACGCAAAAAGATATTGTGAAGATATAGAGTTTTCAGCTGAAGATGCGACAAGGAGTAATCCAAAATTTTTAGCAAGACTTTTTGAAGAAGTTATAAAGGCAGGTGCAACTGTTATTAATATACCAGATACAGTAGGATATACTACACCAGATGAATTCTATGATTTTATTAAAACCATAAAAGAAAATACAAAAAATATCCATAAAGCAGAAATATCTGTACACTGCCACAATGATTTAGGAATGGCAGTTGCAAATACATTAGCTGCTGCAAAGGCTGGGGCTACACAATTTGAATGTACTATAAATGGAATTGGAGAAAGAGCTGGGAATGCAGCATTAGAAGAGATTGTTATGGCTATGCATACTAGAAAAGATATTCTTGATTTGTACTGTAATGTTGATACAACACAGATTATGCGATCAAGTAAGCTTTTAAGCACTATAACGGGTGTACATGTACAACCGAATAAAGCTATTGTAGGAAATAATGCTTTTGCACATGAATCTGGTATTCATCAACACGGTGTATTAGAAGAGCGAAGCACCTATGAGATTATGACACCGCAATCAATTGGTCTTTCTGAAAATAAAATGGTACTTGGAAAACATTCAGGGAAGCATGCTTTTGAAGATCGGTTAAAAACACTAGGATATCATTTGTCAGAAGAAGAATTAATGAAAGCTTTTGAACAATTTAAAGAGCTAGCAGATAAAAAGAAAGTAGTTTATGATGATGATATCGAAGTTATTATAACAAGAAATGCTATTGAAAATCCTCAAGTATATAAGCTAGAAAGATTTGTAATAAACAGTGGAAATACGATTACATCTACGGCATCAGTAGTTCTTATAAAGGATGATTTAGAAATAGAGGAAGCATCAATGGGAGATGGACCTGTAGACGCAGCGTTTAAAGCTATTGAAAAAATAGTAGGTATAAATCTTACTTTAGAAGATTATAAATTGCATTCTGTTACAGAAGGAAAAGATGCACAAGGAGAAGCAGTTGTGAAGATGAAACATAATGGAAAGATTTATACGGGTAGGGGACTAAGTACAGATATTGTTGAAGCAAGTATAAAAGCTTATTTAAGTACAGTGAATAAAATATTGTATCAAACGAGAGAATAAAAGAAAGCTTTAATTATAGTATTTATATTGAAGGGCATATTAATGTATGATATACTTATTGAAGCAAAAAGTAAATAAGACAGTTCGAAACCATCCTGTCTATAAACAAAACTAGGACTAAACTACCGTCTTAGGTAGTTTTTTGTTTATGGGCGGATTATGCCCTTTTTTATTTTTAGAAATGGAGGCTTATGATGAAAAAAATTGGTTTAACAACCACAGTACCTGTAGAAGTTATTTTTGCAGCAGGATATAAACCTGTAGACTTAAATAATCTTTTTATTACATCAAAAGATTATATGAAATATATAGACATTGCTGAAAGAGATGGTTTTCCTAAAAGCCTGTGTGCATGGATTAAGGGAATTTATGGTGCTTGTGTAGAAAATGATATAAAAGAAATAGTAGGAGTTATTGAAGGCGATTGTTCTAACACGAAAGCCCTTTTAGAAGTGCTTGAATTGAGTGGAATTAAGGTGTATCCATTTCTATTTCCTCATAGTCATAAAAAAGAAGATGTAAAAAAAGAAATAATAAAGTTTATGGATATGTTTGAGGTAGATTTGGAAAAAACTGAAAAAGTGAGAGAAAGACTAAATAAGATAAGAGTTTTAGCAAAGGAAATTGATAAATTGACATATGTAGAGTATAAAACAACAGGATTTGAAAATCACTTGTATCAAGTAAGCTTAAGTGATTTTTATGGAGATATTGATAAATGTGAAATAGACTTAAAAAAGGCTGTTTCAGAAATAAAAAAAAGAAAGCCTATAAACAAAAAAATTCGATTAGGATATATAGGTGTTCCTCCTATGACAGGTGATATATATGATTTTGTAGAAAAATTTGATGCTCATTTCGTTTATAATGAAGTTCAAAGGGAATTTGCATTTCCAAGGGCATATGAGGCGAAGAATATATTTGAGCAGTATTATGATTATACTTATCCTTACGATATTGGCTTTAGAATAAAAGAATTAAAAAGACAAATAAAAGAAAGAAAATTAGACGGGATTATCCACTATACCCAGGCTTTTTGTTATAGGGCAGTTGAAGACATAGTAATAAAAAAAGAGCTAGATATTCCAATTTTAAATATTGAAGGAGATAAGCTAAATAAATTAGATGCTCGAACAAAGCTTAGACTAGAAGCATTTTTAGATATGTTAATGGACTTAAAAGGTGGGATTACATGCGAATACTAGGAATAGACCTAGGCAGTAGAGAAGTAAAAATTGCTGTTATGGAAGAAGAAAAAATTATAAAAAAAATAAAGGTAAGCACCATGTCCTTTTATAGAGATTATTGCAGTTTCAACGGAAAAATAATTGTAGATTTAGAAAAACTAGGTATTTACGGAATTGATAGAGCTGTATCAACAGGATATGGAAGGAACAATACTGATTTAAATAAGTTTAAAGCAATAAATGAAATAAAAGCTCATGTGTATGGATGTTTTTATCAGACAAAACTAAAGGATTTCATTCTTTTAGATGTAGGAGGACAAGATGTTAAGATAGTAAAGGTAGAGAATGGTATTATTACGGATTTAGAATTAAATGAAAAATGTGCAGCTTCTTGTGGTAGATATTTAGAGAATATGGCAAATGTATTAGAAATTTCTCTTGATGAGATGAGTAAATATTATGATAACCCTGTTGTATTAAACGCAACTTGTGCTGTATTTTCAGAATCAGAGCTTATTGGAAAGATTGCTGAAGGTGTTGATATAAAAAGTTTATGTGCTGGTGTAAACTATTCCCTTTATAAAAGATTACATCCTATGTTAAATAAATTTAAAGGTAGGAAATTGGTTTTAACAGGCGGTGTAGCAAATAATTCTGCTATAAAGGAATATCTTAAAAAAGATTATGATGAAATTGTTTCAGTAGAGGAACCTCAATTAAATGGGGCAATAGGATGCTGCTACTATGGCAATAAGATTAAAAACTTAAAGGTGGAGGCATAAAAATGTATCTTTTAAAAGCAGAACACAGCTTTGATAGTGCCCATTTTCTTGCAAATTATAATGGAAAGTGTAGAAATATTCATGGGCATAGATGGAAGGTTGAGATTGAAGTTAAATCAGAAAGCTTAATAAGGGGCGGACAGCTTGATGGAATGGTTGTTGACTTTACAGATTTAAAAAGAGATGTGAAAGAAATGGTTGATTTTTATGATCATGCTCTAATTATACAAGAAAACACAATGAGAGAAGAAACCTTAAAGCATTTGATGGAGGATGGATTTAAAATCATCCAAGTAAAATTTAGACCTACAGCAGAGAATTTTGCAGCATTTTTCTTTCACTACATGGAAGAAAAGGGTTATGATGTGAAAAGGGCTAGTGTATATGAGACGCCGACTAATTGTGCAGCTTATGAAAAAAGTGAGGGAAAATAATGTATAAGGTTGTTGAGAAATTTGTAAGTATTAATGGAGAAGGAAGATTATCAGGACAATTAGCTGTTTTTATAAGATTTTTAGGGTGTAATTTAGATTGTAGTTATTGTGATACAAAATGGGCAAATAAAGAAAATACATCATATACTCTTATGAGTGAAGAAGAAATATATGAATATATTAAAGGAACAAAAGTAAAGAATGTTACCCTTACAGGAGGAGAGCCTTTACTTCAAGAGAATATAATCCAATTGATTGAGTATCTGTCAAAGGATAATGAGTTATCCATTGAAATAGAAACTAATGGAAGTGTTTCCTTAAAAGAATTTACAAAAATTAAAAATCGTCCAAGATTTACTATGGATTATAAGCTCCCTTCTAGTGGTATGGAATATAAAATGTTAATAGATAACTTTTCCTACTTAAAAAAAGAGGATACTGTAAAGTTTGTAGCAGGGAGTATGCATGATTTAGAGAGAGCAAAGGATATTATAGACAAGTATGAATTAAAAAATAGAGCAAGTGTATATGTAAGTCCAGTATTTGGGAAAATTGATGTAAAAGGCATGGTAGAATTTATGAAGGAGCATAAAATGAATGATGTGACGCTACAATTGCAGCTTCATAAGATTATATGGGATCCAGAGAAAAAAGGTGTTTAGAAATGGAGGAAGAAAAGTTGAATAAAGAAAAGGCTGTTGTCATATTTAGTGGTGGACAAGACAGTACGACTTGTCTTTTTTGGGCAAAGAAAAGATTTAAAGAAGTGATTGCTATATCATTTGATTATAACCAAAAGCATAAGTTAGAGCTAGAATGTGCAAAGGATATTTGTAAGAAACATAATATTGAGCATTATATTTTAGATATGGCTTTATTAAATCAATTAGCACCAAATTCTTTAACAAGAACAGACATAGAAGTAGATAAAGAAGCCCCAAAAGAAGGATTGCCAAATTCTTTTGTTGATGGAAGGAATATGCTGTTTTTAACCTTTGGAGCTATTTTTGCAAAGCAAAGAGGAATAAATCATATAATAACAGGTGTATCTCAAAGTGATTTTAGTGGATATCCAGACTGCAGAGATGTATTTATAAAATCTATCAATGTAACTTTAAATTTAGCAATGGATTACCAATTTGTCATTCATACCCCTCTTATGTGGATCAATAAGGAAGAAACTTGGAAGCTTGCCTATGACTTAGGGGTATTAGATATTATTAAGGAAGAAACATTAACTTGTTATAATGGGATAAAAGGGAATGGCTGCGGAGAATGTCCAGCTTGTCATTTAAGAAAGAAAGGATATTTAGATTTTAAAAAATCAAATAATCTATAAAAACCCTCTTTTTAAAAAAGGGGGTTTTCTAATAGATGTTTATATACCTGTACTGCTTTTTTTGCCATTGTATCTATTGTATATTTTGTTGCAGTTTTAAAGGCTTCTATAGACATTTGTTTTAGTTTTCTTGGGTTTTCTAATAAAACAATTAATTGATTTGCCCAATCTTCTATTTTTTCCTTTGTGATATATCCATTTACACCGTCTTTGATAATGTCTCGAATGCCAAAACTAGATACAGCAACTACAGGCAGGGAGGCTGCCATGGCTTCTAATATGACGAGTCCTTGTGTTTCTGCTGTGGATGAAAACACAAAAATATCGGAAGCCATATAATATTTGTTTATTTCAGTTGGAGGGATTTCTCCTAATAGATAAACGATATCATTTAATTTATGTTTGAATATATAATTTTTTATATTTTGTTTCTCTGGACCATCTCCAGCAATTATGCATTTAAATTTAACGGAGGTATGATTTTTTACATGTTTTAAACCTTCTAGTAAAAAGAATAAGTTTTTTTCTTTTGAAAGTCTTGAAGCACAAAATAATAGAATATGTTCTTCTTTTAAATATTTTCTTCTGATTTGTTCTGTTTCTTTGTAAGTTACTTTATATTGATTTAAATCGATTCCTGTAGGCAAAATTTCAATAGGTGTTTTTATAGCTAGAGACTGCAAATGTTCTTTTGCTGACAGTGTAGGAGCAAAAACACCGTCACAATCAGAAGAAAACTGTTTTACCATATGATTTGGAAGCCATTCACCAATTTTTTTACCTATGTAGGGGATCATGTGAACACATCTTTCAAATCGTGTATGATAAGTAAAGACAATTGGAATTTTATATTTTTTTGCTAAAGACATTCCTTTTTCTCCCATCCAATATGGATGATGCACATGAACAATATCAATGGGAAGGTTTTTAAAGGTTTCTTCTATATGTGAAGAAAATATATCAGAGATTGCAAAATTAAATTTATCTGTTTTTAAATACTTCAGTAGTTTACATCGAATGATATCCTCATGATCATGATTTTTATACATAGGATATTCAGGAGCAAATATATAAACACGGTGTCCAAGCTCTCTTAAACCTTCAGCTAACCGATGAATAGATAGCGGAACTCCTCCTATGAAAGGTAGGTAGTTATTTGTAAACATAGCAATATGTAATTGTTTTTTTTCTTTGAAGGCAACAGGGGTATAGGGTGCATTTTTATAAATGATCTTATGTTTTAGCATATGCTAAGCCCTCTCCTTCCTTTTAAATGTATCTTATTTATAATTTTCCCAAAAATCTACTGCATGTATGCAATAAAAAAGAGAACAATATTCTTTCAAAGACTATTGTTCTCTTTTTTATTTATAGAAATGATACAAAAAGTTTATGTAATTCTCCTTTTAAATGGATGTCAAATTTTCTAAGTACTTTATCTAAAGCTTTTAAGGTGATATATAGTTTTTCTTCATAACAATTTTCACCCATATGTCCAATTCTTATTACTTTGTTTTTTAAAAATCCAAAGGCTCCAGCAATCATAACTTTGTGTTCTTTAAGCATTGTATCAAAAATTTGTTGATATGTTACGCCTTTAGGAATATTTATTGTAGTAACTGTATTTGAAAATCCATCTAGTGGATATAATGCTAGTCCTGCATAAACTAAACTTTTCCGAACTGCTTCTGCAATTTTTTTATGTCTTTCTAAATAAGATTCTTCTCTTAATAATCGATCTAGGGCAGCTTTTAATCCATAGATATCACTAATAGGCTGTGTATAAGGGAACCATTTTTCTTCATACCAGTTTTTCCATTGGGACAAATTACAGTAAAAACCTGCAATAGGTATTTTTCTATTTAATATTTTATCCCAAGCATATTGGCTGATACTTAAAAGGGTTAATCCTGGAGGAGCAGATAAACATTTTTGTGTTCCACCTAATAGAATGTCTATTTGCCACTTATCTGTTTCTAAAGGTTCTCCTCCAATAGCAGAAACAGAGTCTACTACTGTAATAATGTTATATTTTTTTAACATTGGACAAATAAGATTGATTGGATTTGTAATCCCTGAAGGGGTTTCGCAATGAACTAATGTAGCAATTTTAAAATCGTGTTGATCTTTTAAAAACTCTTCTAATTTTTCTACATCAACAGCGCTACGGTAATCTGACTGAAAATATACCACTTCTGCACCATACATTTTTGCAAAATCTCCAAAACCATTTCCAAATATTCCGTTATCAATACATAAAACCTTATCTCCTGGTTCAATAAGGGAAGCACAAGCTGCCTCTAGACCTAGAATTGCTTCTCCGCTCAATATAAGTACTTCATTTTTCGTATTGAAAAGCTCTTGTATTGTTTCACAAGTTTCTTTATAAAATGTATAAAATTTAGGATCTAAATCTGGGTTGGTAATTGATTGAGAAAGTGCATTTCTTACTTCTTCATGAATATAGGTTGGTCCAGGAGTCATAATTAAGGGCTGTTGCATGAGGTACACTCCTTTCTAAAAATTTAAAGCTTTTTTATTATTGCTATTTTATTATATCATAATCCAACACTATTATTTCCAAATTTTTACTAAGTCCCTAGCATATACTAGGGACTTATTTATAGTAGTATAATTCGAATCTTAGCAAACAGCTTGTTTTTTAGCAATATGATCGATCTTTTCTAAGATTTTTTCTACAGATAATTTAGAAGCGTTTATTATTAGAACACATTTTTCTTTACTTAGACAGATCCATTCTAAAGATTTCATTTGTTCCCAATCTTCATCTATATTTGAAACAATATAAATGGAAGTATCCTGATTCATTTCATTGGCAATATTATGCCCTCTTATTTCAAGAGCTTCACGAATAAGATGTAAATCATTCTGAACAGATATAGTTAGCATGTAAAATCCCCCTTTGTGTTATTGTGTATTAATATATATGCTTACGTTATGCAGTATGTGAGGATTAAAAAAATAACAGGTTTTCATAGATATACATATTTTTAACGAGTGAATGGGGAATAAAATATGGGAAAAATCATCTTTTTTACGCTATATGAAAGAATATGCTCTAATATGATTGTTAAAAAATAGAACAAAGTCTATAAGATTATGAAGAATTTAACAAAAAACAAAAGAAAATTTTGAAAAATGTTAAAAAAATAATTATTCTTGAAATTTCTTAAAAATAACTTTATAATAAGTATAAAATTAAATAGTAACCAGATGAGAATAGTGCGAGATATCTTTTGGAAGATAGCCGAAGAAGCAATATAAAAAGAAATTGTCAATCTTTTTATAGAAACTTTCAGGCAAAGGGAGCCCTATTTGATGGAACTCTGGAGAGTCCGATGATTCGGCGCCGAAGGAGGAATACGTATGATACGTAGAAACTCTCAGGTTAAATGACAGAGGAATATGATGGCAAATGCTGTGATTGTGCCATTATATTCCTCTTTTTTATTGATAAAAAGGTAAGGGGGATTTTGTTTATGAAGGAACTAAAAAAAACTTCTCTTTTTGAAGCTCATAAGAGGTATGGGGCAAAAATGATTGATTTCTCAGGGTGGGTTCTTCCATTACAATATGAAGGGATAACGGCTGAACATGAAGCTGTAAGAAATTTTGCAGGATTATTTGATGTATCTCATATGGGAGAAGTAGAGGTTAAAGGAAACGAGGCCTTTGATTTTGTTCAAAATTTGATTACAAATGATGCATCAATACTTGAAGATCATCAAGTCATTTATACCCTTATGTGCTATCCATATGGTGGAGTTGTGGATGATCTTTTAGTTTATAAGTTTACAAATAAGCATTTTTACCTTGTTATAAATGCTAGTAATGTAGAGAAAGATTTTAATTGGATGAAGCAAAACTTAGGAAATTATGATGTAGAACTTACGAATATTTCTGATAATGTCTCTGAAATGGCTATACAGGGGCCAAATGCAGAGAAGATATTGCAAAAACTAACAGATACAGATCTTTCAACAATTAAATTTTTCTATTGTAAAAAGGATGTAAAAGTAGCTGGAGCTAACTGTTTAATTTCAAGGACAGGGTATACAGGGGAGGATGGATTTGAAATTTATTTATCCCATGAAGATGCAGAAACTGTATGGGATAAGTTATTGAAGGTAGGGAAGGAATTTGGATTGAAACCTGCTGGTCTTGGGGCTAGAGATACTTTGAGATTTGAAGCTACTCTGCCCCTTTATGGGAATGAACTTTCAGAGAATATAACCCCATTAGAAGCTGGATTAGGATTCTTTGTAAAGCTTGATAAACAAAATTTTATTGGAAAAGAAGCTTTACTAAAACAAAAAGAAGAAGGACTTAAAAGAAAGATTGTAGGATTTGAAATGATCGATAGAGGAATCCCTAGACATGGATATGATGTAATTGCTGATGGAAGGAATATTGGTTTTGTAACGACTGGATATTCAGCTATAACAGTAAAGAAAAACATTGGGCTTGCAATGGTTGATATTGAATATGCAAAATTGGGAACACCTATTGAGATTAAAGTGAGAAAGAAAAACTTAAAGGCAAAGGTAATTAGTAAAAAGTTTTATACCAAAAATTATAAAAAATAGATTAAAGGAGGAAGTTATGATGAAAATATTAGAAGGACTTTATTATTCAAAGGATCATGAGTGGATTAAAGTTGATGAAGGCAAAGCTTATATTGGTATTACAGATTATGCACAAAAGGCTCTTGGTGAAATTGTTTATGTTGAAATGCCGGAGATTGATGATGAATTAAATGTAGGAGATGTTTTTGGAGTGATTGAGTCTGTAAAAGCTGCTTCAGACTCCTATACACCTGTTTCAGGAAAGGTTATTGAAATAAATGAAGAATTAGAAGATTCACCTCAGCTTTTGAATGAAAATCCATATGAAAGTTGGATATTTGTAATAGAAATGAGGGATAAATCTGAACTTGAAAACTTAATGAGCTCTGAAGAATATGAAGAATTCTTAAAAACTGAGAGCCATTAGTTTTACCATAAGGGGGAGACTGTATGCATAGATATATTCCAAATACAAAAGCGGATAAAAAAGAAATGCTAGATTATATTGGGGTTTATGATATAAAAGATTTATTTGAAGATATTCCTAAAGAACTTCAATTAGATGGAAAACTAGATTTAAAAAATCCTTTATCTGAAATAGAACTTATAAAGCATATGGAAGGTATTGCTAGTAAGAACAAAAGTGTTGATGATTTTATTTGTTTTTTAGGAGCAGGAGCTTATGATCATTATATTCCATCGGTGGTAAAACACTTGGCTAAAAGGTCTGAGTTTTTTACAGCATATACACCATACCAACCAGAAATAAGCCAAGGAACCCTTCAGGTTATATTTGAGTATCAAACAATGATTTGCAATCTTACAGGTATGGACATATCCAATGCTTCCATGTATGACGGACCAACAGCTTGTGTTGAGGCATCCCTTATGGCTTGTACAAATACAAAACGTAAATCTATTATAGTATCCAAAACCGTTCATCCAGAAGTTAGAAAAGTACTTCATACCTACATGAAATTTAAAGATATTGAAATTGTTGAAGTAGATATGACAGATGGCGTTACGGATATAGAAAAATTAAAATCTTTGGTAGACAAAAAAACAGCAGGTGTTATAGTTCAAAGTCCTAATTTCTTTGGGATTATAGAAGATCTAACAGAAGTAGAGAAAATTACTCATGAAAATAAAGGAATGCTGATTTCCTATGTTGATCCAATTTCTCTTGGTATATTAAAAAAACCTGGAGAACTAGGAGCAGATATTGTTGTTGGAGAAGGGCAGTCTTTAGGAAATCCATTGAATTTTGGAGGTCCTTATTTAGGTTTTTTTGCCACAAGAAAAAAGCTAGCAAGGAAAATGCCGGGAAGAATCGTTGGAGAGTCTGTTGATTTAGATGGAAAAAGGGCTTTTGTATTAACATTACAAGCAAGGGAACAGCATATTAGAAGGTATAAAGCGACTTCAAATATTTGTTCAAATCAAGGACTCAATGCATTAATGGCTGCTATATATTTAATTACTATGGGAAAAGAGGGACTTAAAGAAGTAGCTATTCAATGTGTGCAAAAATCTCATTATGCTTTTGAAGAACTTACGAAGAATGGGAAATTCAAACCATTATTCAATAAACCATTTTTTAAAGAGTTTGCATTAACGAGTGAGTTAGATAGTGAAACTGTCAACAAAGAATTACTAAAAAGTGGAATGATTGGTGGATATGAATTAGAAAAAGATTATCCTGAGTTTAAGAAAGGTTTGTTATTCTGTGTAACTGAAAAGAGAACGAAGAAAGAAATTCAAAAGCTTGCGCGTGTATTGGAGGTGATAGAGTGAAAACATATAACAAATTAATATTTGAGATTTCAAAAGAAGGGAGAAAAGCATACTCTCTTCCAAAATGTGATTGCTTTGTAGGGGAAATAAATCAAATCATACCAAGTACATTTTTAAGTGAAGAGGATGTGGATTTGCCTGAAGTAAGTGAAGTGGATGTTGTAAGACATTTTACAAATTTATCAAATAAAAATTATGGCGTGGATACAGGTTTTTACCCTTTAGGATCATGTACAATGAAATACAATCCTAAAGTGAATGAAGATGTGGCACAAATAAATGGACTAATGGATGTGCATCCTTACCAACCTGAGGAGACAATACAAGGTTCTCTTGAGCTAATGTATGGATTAGATCAAATGCTTTCAGAAATATCAGGCATGGATCGAGTTACCCTTCAGCCTGCTGCTGGTGCCCATGGGGAGCTTACAGGACTTATGATTATAAAAGCTTATCATGAAAGTAGAAAAGATTGGAAAAGAAAAAAGATAATTGTACCAGATTCGGCTCATGGTACAAATCCAGCAACGGCTGCTGTTGCAGGATTTGAGATTGTTGAAATAAAGTCTGATGAAAATGGAGCCGTTGATATAAGCAGCTTGAAAGAAGCTTTAGATGAAGAAGTGGCAGGACTTATGTTAACCAATCCAAGCACCCTTGGTCTTTTTGAAAAAAATATAAAAGAAATTGCTAGTCTTGTTCATGAGGCAGGAGGACTTTTGTATTATGATGGAGCCAATATGAATGCCATTATGGGGATTACAAGGCCAGGAGATATGGGGTTTGATGTAATGCACTTTAATCTTCACAAGACATTTTCTACACCTCATGGAGGAGGTGGGCCTGGTAGTGGACCAGTAGGAGTTAAAGAGCATTTAGTTAAATTCCTTCCATTCCCTGTTATTGAAAAGAAAGACAATAAATTCGTTTTAGATTATGACAGACCGGATTCTATAGGTAAAATCAAAGGATATTATGGAAATTATGGTGTAATGATAAAAGCTTATGCATATATTCTTTCTATGGGAGCAGAGGGGCTTAGAGAAGTGAGTGAAACAGCAGTACTTAATGCTAATTATATGATGCACAAGCTCAAAGAACATTATGTTTTACCTATAGATAAAACTTGCAAGCATGAGTTTGTATTAGGGGGGCTTGATAGCAGAGAAGTTTCGACTTTAGATATAGCGAAGAGATTACTTGATTATGGATATCATCCTCCAACCATATATTTTCCATTAATTGTTCATGAAGCGATTATGATTGAACCTACAGAAACAGAGAGTCGAGAGACTATTGATGGATTTATTGAAACAATGATTAAAATTTCGGAAGAGGCGAAAGAAAACCCTAATATTTTAAAAAATTCGCCACATAATACACCGGTTAGAAGAATAGATGAGGCTAGAGCAGCAAGAAATTTAATCTTAAAGTGGACTAAATAATGGTAAAAGGAGAGGAGAAAAATGTTATTTCCTTATGATACAAATGTAGAACAAGCGTTTAAAAATAGTATCGAAAATTCTATAAAAGAAAGAGAATCAAATATATGTGAAACATGAGATCCAGTAAAAGTAATGGCACTTTCGTGGGGAGTGAAAGAAAATGTAGATCCTAAATATGCGGATATAGTCAAAGAATATATAGCTGACATGGAAGGTTCTAATGTAAAACTAGATTCTGAAAAAACAGTAGCAATTCTTAAAGCTGGGTTAAAGGAAAGAAAAGGGAAATATATCTTAATATTTAGATATCAACTAGTTTAAGTTTTATAACAATAAATACCTCCCTAAAAAGTGGGAGGTATTTTAATATAAAGGAGATAGAGAAAATGAAACTAAATGTAATGACTTTAGGAAGATGTGAATATGAAAATGCGTTGGATATTCAGTATGATATTTTAAAAAAAAGGCAAGATGGATATATAGAAGATACATTGATCTTAGTGGAACATCTACCTGTTATTACTTTAGGAAGACGTGCTGAAAAATCTAATATTATTGGGTCAGAAAAATTATTAGAGGATAGTGGAATAAAAATATACCAAACAAATAGAGGTGGAGATGTTACTTATCATGGACTTGGTCAAATCGTTGGATATCCTATATTTAATTTAAAAAAAATGCATATAGGGATAAGAAAGTTTGTTAGAAATATTGAAGAGGTTTTTATTCGACTTTTAAAGGATAAATACAATATTGATGCAGAGAGAAATCAAGAACATACAGGAGTTTGGGTTAATAACAATAAGATCGTTGCAATAGGTTTAGCAGTAAAAAAGGGTGTTACGATGCATGGATTTTCCTTTAATGTTAATTCTAATTTAGATCATTTCAAATTGATTGTACCTTGTGGTATATCTGACAAGGGAGTTACATCTATTGAACGTATTCTAGGAAAAACTGTTGATTTTCATGAAGCAAATCAATATGTTATAGAATATTTCTCTAAAATTTTCAATCAAGACCATCTATAATCTAAGTAAAGGAGGATTTTCATGGTAATAAAAAGAAAGCCGGATTGGTTAAGGATAAATCTTAATAAAGGGCGTAGCTTAGATTATGTAAAGGATATACTTGAAAAATTTTCATTGCATACTGTTTGCGAAGAAGCAAATTGTCCAAATAGGATGGAATGTTTTAGCAAAAAAACGGCAACTTTTATGATTTTAGGGAGTGAATGTTCACGTAATTGTAAGTTTTGTAATGTGACAAATGGAAAACTTCAAGAAGTTGATCATATGGAACCAGAAAATATTGCTAGTGCAGCTATAGAATTAGGGCTTAAACATGTAGTTATTACTTCTGTAACAAGGGATGATTTAGATGATGGAGGAGCAGAGCATTTTGCTAATGTAATCAAAGCAATAAAATCACGAGATGAAAAAATTGTTGTTGAAGTACTGATTCCTGACTTTCAGGGTGATGATAATGCGCTAAAAAAGGTTGTAGATGGGAAACCAGAGATCATTAATCATAATATTGAAACCGTTAAAAGATTATATGATAAAGTTCGTCCAGAAGCTATCTACAAACGTTCTTTGGAGCTATTAAGAAATGTGAAAGTGATGGATAAAAATATCCTAACGAAATCAGGAATTATGGTTGGGCTTGGTGAAAAAGATAATGAAGTATTAGAAGTTCTAAAGGATTTAAGAAAAAGTGGGATGTGATTTTTTAACCATTGGCCAATACTTAGCCCCTAGCAAAAAACATTATCCAGTTGTAGAATATGTGCATCCAAAAATCTTTGAAAAATATAAAAAAGAGGCCCTTCAGTTAGGTTTTAGATTTGTAGCATCAGATCCTTTTGTAAGGAGTTCATATCATGCAGAAAAAATGTATGCTGAAGCTAAAGCATGACAAATTGTCATGCTTTAGCTTTCTGTATAAACCAAAATATATTCTTTATCATTTACTTTAAATATTTTTTCTATTTCTTCGTCGATTATATTGGCTATATCATCTTCATAAGAAAACTTTGCACCGATTCCGCAATTAGAACTTAATTTTCTAGGAACTGGCATAAGTTCACAATGAATGTTGTTTTTCTTTGCTTTACGATTGAATTTAATAGCTCCTGAATGGGTGAAAAATACGGCTATATATTCTTTCATGTATATTACCTCTTTATTTTTTTGCTGAGATTAGATAATCTTCATCTAATTTTGTTACTTCAAAAGTATATCCAGCGCTTTTTAAAAATCTTGAAACATTATTTTTTGCAGTGTTGTTGTCTACTAAAATATCAATATTATTAGGATTTGATTCAATTCCTTTTTTAGTCATAAGAACAGGTTGAGGACAGGACATGCCTCTTGTATCTATTTTAGCCAACTTTTACCTCTCCTTTCACTTCATGTTCATTGCTTAAGATTTCTGAGTTGAAATACCCGATGAAACCAACAACAATCAAGCAGATAACAACAGCGATTTGTCCATTTAGGGTAGGTCCTTTAGGACTTGCTGCTAAACCAAAGTTGTGAGAAAATGCAGCACCAACAAGCATACCTATAACTGTAATAACAGAATCTGTATTTCCCTCTCCAGCAAGAATTAATTGTCTCATTGGACAGCCTCCAAGAAGTACTGAAGAGAAGCCACATAAAATCATTCCTAAGAAGTTCCAAATTCCATCAGCATGTGCAACAGGTTGCCCTAAAAAACCAATTTTAAAATAACCTAATCCTATGTTTCCAATAAGGGCAAATACAAATATAGCAATAAATCCAGATAAAAGATAAGTATCTTTGAAAAGGAACAAGTCTCTAATGCCACCAACCATACAAAGTCTTGTTCTTTGTGCTAAAGCTCCTACAATAAGGCCTGAAGCTAAAGAAATAAAAATAGGTGCATGCATACTACCAGGACCTTTTTCACTAAAAAAGATAAATGTTGGTGCACTTAATAATAAAATAATAAATAATATATTTATAATTGGAAAAACAAAGCCTTCAGCTTTTGATAATTTATAATTTCTTTTTAAGCTAAAGCCTTTATTCAAGAAAAATATCCCTAAAGCGATTCCAACAGCAAAACCTGCTATACCAACAATAGCATTTAAATCTCCGCCACCAAGTCTTAAAACCATTCTTAGTGGACATCCTAAGAACATTAAAGCACCAATCATTACAGTCATTCCAAGGATAAAACGAATAAATGGAGAAGACCCACCTCTTGAACTAAATTCTTTTTTGCTAAGAGCCATAATAAAAGCACCTAAAACCAATCCCATAATCTCTGGTCTTAAGTACTGAACAACTGCTGCTCTATGCAGTCCTAATCCTCCAGCGATGTCTCTGATAAAACAAGCAATACAGAACCCCATATTCAAAGGATTCCCAAATTTAACCAAAGACACAGCGATTATACCTACAATAGCACCTGTAAAGATAATCCCTTTTTTCCCTTCCATTTTGATACCCCCTTCTATAATGTCTAAATATTATTCCAGTTACATATTACCAATATATAACATAAATGTTAAATAAATTATTTTTATATTTATGTAACTATGATAGAAAATTTCTATTGGAATTGATTTATAAATGAAAAGTGATATACCATATAAGGAAATGGAGGGATAAGGATGAAGAGCGTATATTTGGATAATGGTGCAACTGCTTTTCCAAAGGCACCAGGGGTTGTTGAAAGTATGACAAATTATTTAACCAATATTGGATGCAACATTAATAGAGGGGCATATGATAGTTCTTTTGAGGCAGAGAATATTGTTTATGAGACTCGTGAATTGATATGTGAATTGTTCAACTTTGACAAAGCTGAAAATGTAGTTTTTACAAAAAATATTACGGAAAGCTTAAACGTTTTAATAAAAGGAATATTAAATAAAGGAGATCATGTTATTGTTTCATCTATGGAACATAATGCAGTGATGAGACCAATATATACGTTATTAGAAAAGGGAATAGAATTTTCTAGAGTACCTTGTAACCAATTAGGTGAATTAAAGGCTGAAGATATAAAAGGCTATATAAAACCCAATACAAAGGCAATCATTATGACCCATGCTTCAAATGTTTGTGGGACAGTACTGCCCCTTAAAGAAGTTGGCCATATCTGTAAGAAGGAAGGGATTTTTTTTATAGTAGATACTGCACAAACGGCAGGATTTTTAGAAATAAATTATAAAGATTTATGTGCAGATGCAATTGCTTTTACAGGGCATAAGGCTCTTTTAGGTCCCCAAGGAACAGGAGGATTTGTCATTAATGACAAATTAGTAAGTTATATAGCTCCTTTGATAGAAGGAGGTACAGGAAGTCTTTCAGAATATGAGGTGCAGCCTGACTATATGCCAGATAAATTTGAAGCAGGAACATTAAACATACCCGGAATCTATGGGCTTAATACAGCTTTAAGGTATATATTGAATGAAGGAATAGTAACAATTAAGGAAAAAGAATTGTATCTACTAAAAGTATTTTTAGAAAAGGTACAAGATATTTCTGGGATAAGACTAGTAGGAAAGACAGGAATAGAGGGAAGAACAGCAGCTGTATCGATAGATTTTTTAGAATCTGATAATGGCCAGATTGCTTACAGACTATACAAGGATTTTGGAATCATGACAAGGTGTGGACTTCATTGTGCTCCTTCAGCGCATAAGACCCTAAAAACGTTTCCAAGTGGAACAGTAAGATTTAGCTTTAGCCATTTTAATACCATTGAGGAAGTAAATTATACAATAGATAAGATATATAAATGTATGAAAGAATAAGAAGTGTTTATCATTTAGAATATGTTTTTGAAAAATAAAGAGTTATTTTCTATGGGACAAAATATTGAAATCATTTTGTCCCTTTTTTAATGCTATTTTGTTTTTGATAATTGGTTACATAATCTTTTCCCCAAGAATCCATTTGTTCTAATATAGGTATTAATTTTTTCCCTTCTGTAGATAAAGAATATTCTACCATTGGAGGGATTTGATTATAAACTTTTCGATGGATTAATCCATTTTCTTCCAAACATCTTAATTGTTGTGTCAACATTTTTTGTGTAATTTCAGGAATGATTCTTCTAAATTCATTAAATCTTATAACTTTATGTTTTCCTAAATTCCATAATATAAGTGCTTTCCATTTTCCACTTATTAATTCTAGCGTTATTTCTATTTCACACCTATAGTTACTGCAGCTTACTTTATTTGTTCGACTTTTAGGCATACTATATCACCATCCTTTTTAAAATTTTTAAAGGGTAGGATAAGAAAAAATTATTATAAGTATTTTACCAAAATATAATTTTTCTATTAGTTTCTTTTTTGAAACTATCAAACTAAAAAGTGCCTTCTTCAAATAAATCCATTATATTTATATAATAAATCATGGGTTAAGGGTATATGTAAAAACTATGTTAAGTAAAAGAATTATTTAAAATTATATCATAAAAGGAGGAATAGACATGGCAAGGTTTACAATACCGAGAGATTTATATTTTGGAGAAGGAGCAATAGAAGAATTAAAAAATTTAAAAGGGAAAAGGGCTGTTATAGTAATTGGTGGCGGTTCAATAAAGAGAAGTGGAGCGTTAGATAAAATAGAGGGATATTTAAAAGAAGCTGGAATGAAAACGAAACTTATAGAAGGTGTAGAATCAGATCCATCAGTTGAGACAGTAATGAATGGCGTAAAAGTAATGCAGGAATTTGAACCAGATTGGATAATTGGAGTAGGTGGAGGCTCACCAATAGATGCAGCAAAAGCTATGTGGATATTCTATGAATATCCAGAATTTACATTCGAAGAAGCTGCAAAACCATTTTCATTACCAACGTTAAGAACAAAAGCGAAATTTGCAGCAATAACAACAACGAGTGGAACAGGTACAGAAGTTACATCTTTTTCAGTTATAACAGATAATAAAACAGGAGTAAAATATCCAATAGCTGACTATAATATAACACCAGACATAGCAATCGTAGATCCTGACTTAGCACAAACAATGACACCAAAACTTGTTGCACATACAGGAATGGATGCACTAACACATGCATTTGAAGCGTATGTTTCAACGGTTAGAAATGAATTTACAGATGCAC
The DNA here is from genome assembly GCF_008152325.1 of Crassaminicella thermophila. Classification (GTDB taxonomy): domain Bacteria; phylum Bacillota; class Clostridia; order Peptostreptococcales; family Thermotaleaceae; genus Crassaminicella_A; species Crassaminicella_A thermophila. Next base: position 2,939,626 of record NZ_CP042243.1, on the reverse strand, counting down.
TAGCAATAAAATCTATTGAAATGATGAAAGAGAATTTAATAAAGTCATTTGAAGGGGATAAAGAAGCTAGAAGCAAAATGCACTTAGCACAGTGCCTTGCAGGAATGGCATTTTCAAATGCAATTTTAGGAATAGTGCATAGTATGGCACATAAAACGGGAAAAATATTTAATATTCCTCATGGATGTGCAAATGCAATATATCTACCGTATGTAATTCAATTTAACAAAAAAACTGCTGGTAAGGCTTATGCGAATATAGCAAGAAGATTGGGATTAATAGGAAACAGTGAAGAAGAATTAGTAAACTCAGTAGTAGAAATGGTAAGAGATTTCAACAAAAAAATGAATATTCCGTTTACATTAAAAGAATTTGGAATAAGTGAACAAGACTTTAATGATAAGCTTGAAGAAATTGCTAAAAACTCAGTAGCAGATCCATGCACAGGAACAAATCCAAGAGAGATATCAGTAGAAGAAATGAAAAAACTATTCATTTGTGCTTATTATGGCGAAAAAGTAGAATTTTAATGATAGTAAGACAAGGCTAAGGGCTCTATGAGCTCTTGGTCTTTTTTAAAAATTTCATTTTATAGAAAAACATGTTTATATTCATGCTTTTTTCAAATACTATAGAATTAATAAATATTTATATAGGAGATGATTTAGTAATGCAGCATATAATTGAAGAAGCTAAAAGATGTTTACAATGTAAAAACGCTCAATGCAGAAAGGGTTGTCCAGTCAACACACCTATAAACGAAGCAATAAATATGCTTTTAAATGGAAAGATTTCAGAAGCAGGAGAAAAATTATTTTTAAATAATCCTCTTTCAGTTGTTTGTGCATTAGTGTGTCCTCATGAAAAATTTTGTGAAGGGAACTGTGTACTCGCCCATAAGGGAAATCCTATTCATTGGAGCTCTATTGAATATTATATATCTAATTATTATTTAAATAAAATAAATATGAAATCAAATATTGATTCAAATAAAAAAATAGCCATAATAGGATCAGGACCTGCAGGAATAACAATAGCATTTATTTTAGCCTCTAGGGGATATGATATTACGATTTTTGAATTGCGTGATAAAATAGGAGGTGTTTTAAGGTATGGCATACCAAATTTTAGATTACCTAACGAAATTTTAGATAGATTAGAAGAAAAATTGATAAATATAGGTGTGAAAATAAGGCCGAATACTTTAATAGGGCCTGTTATTACAATTGATGATATATTTAGGGATGGATACAAGGCTATTTTTATAGGTACTGGCGTTTGGAATCCGAAGCCTTTAAGGATTAAGGGTGAAAGCTTAGGTCATGTGCATTATGCTATAGATTATTTGAAAAATCCTGATGTATATGATTTAGGAAAAAAAGTATGTATAATTGGTGCAGGAAATGTAGCTATGGATGTAGCAAGAACAGTTTTAAGAAAAGATGTTAATGAAGTTCATATCATGTATCGAAGAGGAGAAGAAGATATGCCAGCGAGTAGGCATGAAATAGAATATGCAAAACTGGAAGGCGTTCAATTTGAATTTTATAAAATGCCTATAGAATTAAATGACAAAGGAGTGAAATACTTAGAAACAAAAAAAGTGAATGAAGATGGAGAAGAAAAACTAGTTACAATTGAAAATTCAGAAGCGATATTTGAATCGGATTCTATTATTATTGCAGCTAGTCAAGGCCCAAAAGCGAATATTATTTCATATACAAAAGGAATAGAAATCAATCAATTTGGTTTAGTAAGAACAGATGAATATGGAAGAACAACTAGAGAAGGTGTTTTTGCATCTGGAGATGTAGTGACAGGAGCGAAAACAGTTGTTGAAGCAGTAAGGTTTTCTAAGAAAGTAGCAGATACGATCGATCAATATGTACAAGATAAGTACTATAAAAAGTATTGATTCATTAAGATTTTAAAATTTTTGGGTGATGCCTTAAATTGCTATTTTCATAATTATCTATTAATAATAAATAATATTGACTTTTATAAATTCAGGTGTTAAGATACATAAAGTATAAAAATCAATAAAAGGAAACCATATAATTCTGATAATAAGGATCGGAAGTATCTACGAGAAACCGTAAATTTCTCACTATGGTGAATCCAAGAATAGATGTTAGATCGTAGTATAAGATAAGCAATATTGGTTATCTATAGTTTTATATAAGTGTACCATGAAGAAGCTCGATCTTACTATTATATGTCTACAGAAGATAGTAATATATAAATTTCTGTTATCGGATTTACACATAGTCTGATGACAGAAATTTTTTTATTTAAGGAGGGAAAATTATGGAAACCGTAGCAAAGAAAAAGAAATCATTTTTAGAATCATATTTTAAGTTATCTGAAAACGGAACGGATTTAAAAACAGAAATTTTGGCAGGATTTACTACATTTATTACAATGGCTTATGCATTATTAGTCATTCCAAACATATTGAAAGCTTCTGGAATGAATGGGGCAGGTCTGTTTGGAGATGAAGCTTTATCCCTTTCAATTCTAAATGATCCAGTGATTGCTTCAGCTTTTACAGGAACTTGTATTATATCAGCTATTGGTACATTAGTAATGGCTTTGTATGCAAATCTTCCATTTGCTGTAGCTCCTGGAATAGGACTTACTGCATTTTTTACATATAGTGTTTGCTTAACGTTAGGATATACTTGGCAACAAGGTTTAGCTGCAGTAGCGATTTCTGGTATTTTATTTATACTCATTACTGTTACATCCATTCGGGAAAAAATTGTTAATTGTCTTCCACAAAATATAAAAGTGGCAATTACTGCAGGGATTGGACTGTTCATTGCACTGATTGGATTAAAAAGCGGTGGAATTGTGGTTGCAAATCCAGGAACATTAGTAAGTTTTGGAGATTTTACAGATAAAAATGTAGTGCTTACTTTAATAGGTATTATTATTATGTCAGTTCTTATGGCAAAAAGAGTAAAGGGTGCTATGCTCATATCCATATTGCTAACGACAATAATAGGTATTCCAATGGGAATTACAAATGTTGCAGGACTAAAAGTATTTAGCATGCCTCCATCTGTAGCACCTACATTTATGGCTATGGATTTTAAGGGATTATTATCTCATGGTGGAAAAGGTGTACTAGGGGCATTGACAAGTGTTTTGATGGTTGTTTTAACATTCAGCTTGGTGGATTTGTTTGATACAATTGGGACATTAGTAGGTACGGCACAAAAAGCAAACATGATTAAAAAGGATGGAAGAATCCGTGGAATGAAAAAAGCATTATTAGCAGATGCTATTGCTACTACATCTAGTGCATTTTTTGGAGGTGCAACGACTGCTACATATATTGAATCGACTGCAGGAATTGCAGAAGGAGGAAGAACAGGGCTAACCACACTTGTTACAGGAGTTTTATTTATTCTATCTTTATTCTTTGGAGGAATTGTAGGAATAGTACCAGCACAGGCAACTGCACCTGCACTGATCATTATAGGAGTTTTGATGCTTGAATCTATTAAAGAAGTAAATTTTACTGACTTTACAGAAGCAGTACCTGCATTTTTTACTATTGCGATGATGCCTTTTAGCTATAGCATTGCAAATGGAATTGCTGCAGGGATTATATTCTATCCAATAATGAAATTGAGCGTAGGAAAACATAAAGAAGTGCATCCTATTATGTATGTCCTTGCTGTTTTGTTTGTTATTAGATTTGTATTGCTACCAGAATAAACTAAAAAAATAGCAAGATTCATTTTTAAAAATGAATCTTGCTATTTTTTTAGAATGTATTGATATTTAATCATTTTCCTAAGAAAGAAAAAGGTAGCAAGTAAAGTGTTCTATCAATTCAACATAAACAAAAAATTATTAAGGAACAGATATCCAAACGAAATCATTCTATAATAATGATATTAATAGTAGGATTAGGTACAATTTTTAGTTTACAGATAAGGAAGGGGATACTCTATGGTCAATAGCAAGAGATTATAATTTAACAGTTCTAAAGCTCATGGAACTTAATGGGTTAAAGGGGGAGTTTAATTTACCCTAACCAAATACTAAAAATTATGTGAAGATGAAAAGGAGAGATTTATTATTGGAAATTTATTGAAAACAAAATGTTTTTATGTTACTTTTACAAATAAGTATTAATAGGAGGCGAGAGGTATTTTGGGAGTAGAAGGGTTAAAGTATTTAATATTTCCAGCCTTGTTTTTTAATTATATATTTATCAAAAGAATAGATGATAAAAAGTTATTCTTATATAAAAATATTCAAAAAGATGTTATGGTACTTGGTTTTATATATTTGCTTAGCATATGTATGATATCATTAAGTAATAATAATAGCTATATAAACGTAAAACATATAATACTATCATTAATGATAGTATTAATATTGCCAATACCTATACTGAAACTATTAGAATTTAAAACTATCAATATAAGAACAATAAAATCAAAACTTATAAAAATGTTTGATATTTTATACTGTGCTTTGATTTCATTTATAACATTATTTTATTTTTTTAATAAAAACCATTACTTAAATAAATATTCCTTTTATGGATTATTTTATTTAACTTTTATATATTTCTTGATTAACTTTAATAAAAATGATGATTCAAAAAATATAAAAAACTAAACCATTTGGGGGAGTAACACGGAAACTGTCAGCTACTGCAAAGTAACTAGTAATGAATTCAAACCTATCTTCAACTTTAAAGGCTCTAACATCTCTTACAGACTTTTTGAACCATTCTATAGTAGAAAGTATGTTTATAGCTTTATAAACGTGTGTTAAGCTGTTTTTTTACTTTTAGATATATAAACACTACCTTCCTTTAAGTGCTTCTATATATTTTGATTGCTGCTCTATGACACCCTTTAATTTATCTATTTCTTCATATACTCTTTTCAATTCTTCTTTAATTTCTAAATCTACTCCTTGTAGTAAGAAACCTTGCTGAGAAATCAACTCCCTAAGTAGGGTTAATATTTTGTTTGGAGCTGTTTTACTTCTACACTTTCACTAAAGTGTATTTCAAAAATTTCTTCACGCTGCTCCTCTCCAAGGAGTATTAATTTTGCATGGTTTTCATTCCATTTAATAATACAGTTAGATTTGTTAGGTCGTTTACCATCGTTAGATAAATCGGTGCTAATTAAATGATGTTTAAATATTTCATCTGATTTTTTATAATAAATATTTATATCTTGAGGACCGAAAAGCATAGCATCTTTATATTTTACTATTATTTCGTAATCTTTATTTTGAGATACAGAGTGAACTAAAAGATGTTGCTGAAAGAATAAAGGATAAACTATAGAACTAATTCCAATAAAGATACACAACCATATAAATCGCATAAATATTTTAATTTTTTTTTGCTCCTCCATGTAATACCTCCAATACGTTTTAGTTTTTATTATATAAAAAACTAACCATCAGTTTAACGTATAAATAATCTTCTTTTATTCTATCACTTTTGTAAATTTATGGATACAATCAAATCTAATCGTATCTCAACTATTCCTCGAATATATGTTTAAGCATTAGTTAAGCTCTTGATGACTCAGGAGCTTTGATTTTTCGTTCTTTATACAAAATTTTAATCCAAAAACCTTTTACTAATTTCTATTGCCTAATTAGCATACTTAGCAAATTTTGATGACTACATGAAAAACATTTTAATAATCATCAAAAAAATATGGAATTTTATGGTGTAACATTTATGGTTGGGGGCTACAGTATGTAGTTCTTTTTTATTAGTTGTCATGTAAATGAAAAACTTTTAAGTGTTACTAGATTCTTTAAGATATAAAAAATTAAATCTATGCTAATACTCAAAATAATATTGTTGTATTAAAGAAAGATTATATAAAGTTTTAAAATTATATTTTTTATGGTATACTTATATCTATACTTTATTACGTTAAAGAGGTGAAGTAAAGTGATAAAATTAAAAGAAGCCTTACTAAAAAAAGAGCAAGAAGACGAAATGGTGAAAAAGCGGGTTTTAGAAATAATAGAAAAAATAAAAAAAGAAGGGGATCATGCCCTTAGACAATATAATATCTTGTTTGATGGATGCAAAAGAGAAAACTACCTTATAAGGGAAGAGGAAATTCAGAAGGCTTATAAAAGTATAAGTGAAACAACACTTGATGATTTACGTTTTGCTGCAAAAAATATTGAAGAATTTTCAAAAAGACAAAAAGAAATGCTAAAGGATATGAAAGAACAGGAATTACTGCCAGGAGTATTCTTAGGCCATAGAGCTATTCCTGTAGATGCTTGTGCTGGATATGTACCAGGAGGAAGGTATCCATTGCCATCATCTGCTCTTATGTCTATTATTCCTGCAAAGGTGGCGGGGGTAAAAAGAATTGTTGCATGTTCTCCTGCTATAAAGGGAACAAATTGTATTCATCCAGCAACCTTAGTTGCCATGGACCTAGCAGGAGCCAATGAAATATATGCTATGGGAGGATCACAAGCTATTGCAGCCCTTGCTTATGGAACAGAAAGTATAAAAGCTGTAGATATGATTGTAGGACCTGGAAATCAATATGTGACAGAAGCAAAAAGACAAGTAAGTGGAGAGGTAGGCATAGATTTTCTAGCAGGGCCTAGTGAAGTAGTGGTTATTGCAGATAGTACGGCTAATCCAACAGTCATTGCAGCAGATATTTTAGCACAATCTGAACATGATCCACAGGCAAGAGGAATCCTTTTATGTACAGATGAAAGGATAGGAAAAGAAACAATAAAAGAAGTAGAAAATTTCTTAAAGGAGCTTTCTACGGCAGAGATTGCAAAAGTTGCTTGGGAAAATAATGGAGAGGTTATTTTATTTGATACGATTGAAAGTGCAATTAACTTTTGCAATGAAATAGCTCCAGAGCATTTAGAAATTCAAGTTAAAAATTTTGATGAAGTTGTGCCAAAGCTGACAAACTATGGGTCATTGTTTGTTGGAGAAGGAGCTGCAGAGGTATTTGGAGATTATGTAGCAGGTACAAATCATATTCTTCCTACAATGAAAGCAGCACGATATACAGGAGGAGTATGGGTTGGAACATTTATGAAAATTGTTACCAATCAGCGTGTAACAGAGGAAGGATTAAAATTAATTGTGCCTGTTGCATCAAGGCTTGGAGAATTAGAAGGATTATATGCACATAAGCTTGCAGCAGATGTGAGGTTAAAAAGTTCTATTCTTTAAAGAATAGAACTTTTATTCATTATTAGAAGATAAGGTAATGAGCTTTGAAATGGTGACAAACTCATAACCTCTATTTTTAAGCTCAGGTAATATGGTTTTTAATGCCTCAATCGTTTGGCTTGGGCCTTCTACATAATCATGTAGCAAAATAATATCACCATTTTCTACATTAGAAAGAGTTTTTTTAATAATTTTTTGAACACCTGGATTACTCCAATCCTTTGAATCCTGATGGTTTGACCACAATATAATTTTACAGTCATTTTGATTTGCAAGTTTTATAACTTTTTCAGTACAAAACCCAAAAGGAGGACGGAATATTTTTGGTTTTATTCCCGTTACGGAAAAAATGATATTTTGTGTTTTTTCAAATTCATTCTGAAGCTTTTTTAATGATGTATTTTTTATATCTATATGAGTATAGGTATGATTTCCAATTTCATGTCCTTCTGCAACGGCTCTTTTTATTACCGTTGGATACAATTCTACATGTCTTCCAAGAACAAAGAAAGTTGCTTTTGCATCATATTTTTTTAATAAATCTAATATTTGTGGTGTAAATCTAGGATGAGGACCATCATCAAATGTCAAAGCAATAACTTTTTGATTTTTAGGACCATATTTTATGATTTGTTTTGAATCTATCAAGAAAATAGCTATATGTGTTTTAAAGTACGTAGTATTAGATAAATATAAACATCCTATTAAAGATAAAATTATGAGTAGAACAATTATTAATATTTTTTTATTCATTTTTATTTCTCCTTTTGAATTAATATAGATAAAATGTAATGCATATAATCTATGGTGAAAATAAATAAAAGGGTGATGTTATGTTTCCAAAGTTTATATGCATAACTATAAAAGTGAATAAAAAACTTCTCATAATATTTATTACATTTATAATCGCAATATTCATGATGATTATATTAAGAGCAGAATTTTTTCAACCCGTTTTTAAATATCATAACAATAAAGTTATTGTTATCGATCCAGGCCATGGAGGAATTGATGGAGGAACTAGTGATCGTTTTGGATTATTAGAAAAGCATATTAATTTAGATGTTGCTTTGAAATTAAGGAATCGTTTAAGGAATAAAAACTTTAGAGTAATTATGACAAGGAATAAGGATGTATCATTAGAAAATAAAAGTCATATAAATGATTCAAGGTATAAAAAAGATTTAGATGCTCGAAAAAAGATAATAAATAACAGTGGTGCAGCTATATTTGTTAGTATTCATGTAAATGCAGATCCTAATAGTACAAAAACTCGTGGTGTTGAAATTTTTTATTATCCTACATCTGTAGAAAGTGAGAATTTAGCAAGAGAAATTTCTACGTCTATAAATTATATAGTTTATAAGAATTTTTTAAATGAAAATCATATAAAGGCAAAGGTGATTGGGGAAGATTATTATGTATTGAGAGAGACAAAAATACCAGGCGTTTTAATAGAAATGGGATATATAACAAATACTGTTGATAAAAAACTCCTTAAAAGTGAGAAGTATAAAAATAAAATGGCTATAGCCATTGAAAATGGTATTATGAAGTATTTAAAAAAATGAAATATAAAGAGAACGTTTATATTTTTCTGAAATTCTTCATCAAGTTTTCTTTACTAAAGCTTTGCAATTATTCGCTTTTATTTTTCAGTCATAATAATTCTATTTTATTTACAATATGTGATGTTGTTTATCTCTCTATATATGAATGTTATAATAGAGAAAATATAGAACTTTGAAAGAGGAGGAAGATATGCCTGGGAAAGAGCTACTAAGTCAAAATGAAGGCTTTAAGAAGGCGTGGAAATTGTTCGTATCTGAAGGAACAATAGAAAAGGAATTGATAAGAGATGTGATTGCTTACTCATGGTTAAGAAGTAAATTGCATGGGGTAGATCCACTAGATGAAAAAATAGATGTCATATTATCAGATGAAGAGTTTAAAGAAAGATATAAAAGATTTATGCCTTTTATAAAAACGGCAATGCCTTTTATGCATAGTTTGCGTAAAATAGTTGAGAATACAGGGTTTATTGTAAGACTTACAGATAAAGATGGTTATGTTTTAGAGTGTATTGGAGATAGTAGTTTAACTGCTGAATATGGAAACCTAAATATTTATAATGGTTGTAATGTGAGAGAAGATGTGATTGGAACAAATGCTATAGGTACGGCATTAGAAATTGGGCAGCCTATTCAAGTATTAGGAGCAGAGCATTATTGTAAGCAGTATCATAACTGGACTTCTTCTGCATGTCCAATAAGAGATGAAAAAGAACAAATTGTGGGTGTATTAAGCACAACAGGCCCTAATGAAAAAGTTCATCCCCATACTTTAGGAATGGTTGTTGCTGCAGCACAAGCAATTGAAAAGAAAATGAAGCTTGAAAAAATAAACAAAAAGCTGGATATGGCAAATAAGCATTTTTATGCGATTATGGAATCTATTTCCGAAGGGTTAATTTGTACAGATAATAAAGGGGTTATTATGGATATTAATTTTTTTGCCCGAAGGTTTTTAGGGTTAAAAGAAGAGGATATTTTAGGAAAAAATATTCATGCTATTTTAGATAAGAAAAATTATGATCGAATTATGAGGAGAATCAACAAGGGAAAAAAGTATGAAGAAGAAGAAATTTATTTTAAAACTAAAAAAGGAAAAAGCATTTCATGTATTGTAACAGTAACCCCTATACTAGAGAGAAGTACAAATGAGGTAGAGGGAGTCGTATTTACTTTTAAAGAATCTAAAAAGGTACACAGTTTGGTAAACAAAATTGTAGGGGCAGAAGCAAGGTTTACTTTTCGTGATATATTAGGAAATAGTAAAGATATAAAAGAAGCCATAAGGATTGCAGCTTTAGCAGCAAATACGGATACTACCATATTATTATTAGGGGAGAGTGGAACAGGAAAGGAGTTATTTGCCCAAGCTATTCATAATGAAAGTCCTCGGAGAAAAAACCCCTTTGTATTTTTAAACTGTGGGGCAATTCCTAGAGAACTCGTTGGAAGTGAGTTATTTGGATATGTGGAAGGTGCTTTTACAGGAGCAAAAAGAGGAGGCCATCCAGGAAAATTCGAACTAGCAGATGGAGGAACAATATTCTTAGATGAAATTGGAGATATGCCATTAGATACACAGGTAAACTTACTTAGGGTATTAGAAACAAAGGAGATTGTAAGGATTGGCGGTCATAATGTTGTTCCTGTAGATGTAAGAGTTATTGCAGCAACCCATAAGGATTTGAAAAAAGAGGTTGAGCTTGGAAATTTTAGAGAAGATTTGTTTTATAGATTGAATGTAATGCCTATAAAAACCCCTTCTTTGAGAGATAGAAAAGAAGATATAAAAGTATTTGTAGATTATTTTATAGAAAAATTCAGTAAAAGCATGGGAAAAAGTATAAAAGGAATTCAAGAGAGCTTTTATAGAGGAATGATTAATTATAACTGGCCAGGAAATGTTCGTGAGCTTCAGAATGTAGTCCAGCTTGTAGTAAATATGGTAGAGGATGAAGAAATACTTACCTATAAACATTTGCCAAGTTATATGAAATCTAGTAATATGCCAAAAGGTATTGATTTAACAGAGGGCCTTATGACTTTAGAGGAGATTGAAAAAATGGCTATTATTAAAACAGTACAAGAAGTAGGTGGAAACTTGGCATTGGCTGCAAAAATTTTAGGTATTGGGAGGAGTACATTGTATAGAAAAATCGAAAAGTATGGTTTGAGATATGTATCAAAATAGAACAAATGAATCAAATTGAAACACTTACACAAAAGAAAAACGACAAAAATGTATCAAAATAAAACACAATGATAAAGGATTGAAATAATTTTTCAATCCTATTTTTATTTTTTACAAAAATATAGTCTATAGACATGAGTGAAATACAGACTTTAAAATATTTCTCATACAAGACGGAAGTCTTGGCATGAATATTGCGTATACTATGGATAAGAATAAAAAATAAAAATATGGAGGTTATCATGGGTAAAATCATTAAATATATGATCTTTTTTATGTTGTTTTGGGTAATACTAGCAGAAAAAATCAATTTTGAGAGATTGGTTATAGGTACAGGAATCTGTATAGGAGCATATTTTTTTAGCAACAATATAAGAATTTCCAAAAAAAGAGAATATCTTCTAACCCCAAAAAAAATATATTATTTGATCACATATTTTTTTATATTGATTAAGGAAATTGTTATTGCAAATTTTCAAGTTGCAAGGATTGTATTAAGCCCAAATATGGAGATATCTCCTCAAATTATAAACTTTGATACAAAATTACAATCAGATTTTTACAGAACTATTCTTGCAAACTCAATCACATTAACCCCAGGAACGCTTACTGTCTTAATGGAAGAAAACAGGCTGGTTGTTCACTGCTTGAAAAAAGATTATATAGAAGATGTTTTGAATTCAAAATTTGAAAAAATACTTTTAAAAGTAGAGGAGTAGAAAAATGATACACAAACTATTGGTATTTTCATGCTTATTTTTATCTTTGACAATTATATTATGCATGATAAGAGCTGTAAAAGGACCTAGTGCAGCAGACCGATTGGTTGCAATTAATGTAATTGGCACAAAAACTATAATACTTATATCGATCGTTTCATTTATTTTGAAGGAAGCTTATTTTATTGATGTGGTGTTGGTTTATGCCCTAATAAGTTTTGTAGCGTCTATCTTTATTTCGAATTTTATTGAAAAAACAGGAGGCAAAAGTCAATGAAATTGATCTTAATGATAATTTTTATTCTAGGAGGCTTATTTTTCTTTTCTGTTGGAACAATAGGTATTTTAAGATTTCCTGATTTATTGACAAGAGTTCATAGTGCAGCAAAATGTGATACCTTAGGAGCACTACTTTGCTTGGCTGCATTGATGGTTTATAGTGGGTTTAGCTTTGTAAGCTTTAAACTTTTACTCGTAATGATTTTTCTTTGGATCACAAATCCAACGGCTACCCATTTGATATCGAAAGCAGCATTTATAAAAGAAGAAAAGAATAAAAAGTTAATGGAGTGAGAAAATATGGAAATGTTTAGTGTTGTAATGGTTTTGTTTTTAATAGGTGCATCGATTGCTGTATCAGTGATTAAAGATTTATTAGGAGTCATCATTGTTTTTATGGTTTACAGCCTTGTTATGGCAATTCTATGGCAGCAGTTAAATGCTCCTGATTTGGCTATAACAGAAGCAGCAGTTGGTGCTGGAATTACTACTTTATTGTTTGTTCTTACACTAAAAAAAATAAGGGGTGAGCATAAATGAGAAAAGTTACCGCTATATGCCTAACTACCCTTATTATAGCTATATTATTAATAGGAGTTATGGAATTGCCTGAGTTTGGAAATGCGGATAATCCAGCAGATAACTATGTAATGAAAAAATATATAGAAGATGGAGTAAAAGATACAGGTGCATTAAATATTGTAACGGGAATTATTCTAGATTATCGTGCTTTTGATACATTTGCAGAAGCTACTGTGTTGTTTACAGGAGCTATTGTAGTTTTGACAGTTTTAAAAAAAGAAGAGTAAAAATAGAAAGTGAGTGCTTATGATGCATAATACCATATTAAAAGAAATAAGCAAAATGATTATTCCATTTATACAGATTTTCGGATTTTATGTGATTTTTCATGGGCATCTTTCTCCAGGAGGAGGATTTGCTGGAGGAACAATCCTTGGAACAAGTTTTATTTTATATAAAATTGTGCATGGAAAAGAGAAAACTAAGGAAAAATTGAGTTATAAAAAGCTTATGACATGTATGTGTACTGCTTTGATTATTTATGGGTTTTTGAAAGGATATAGCTTTATTACAGGAGGAAGTCACCTACATTTGCCTCAAATACCTCTAGGAAAGCCAGGAAATATTTTAAGTGGAGGGTATTTATTGCCTCTAAACATTGCTGTAGGCATCATTGTTGCAGTAACTGTATACTTTTTTTTCAGTCTATTTTATGAAGGGGAAATATAATATGGAAAGGTTAATGACAAATTATTTTGAAACAGGAGCTATGATTTTATTTGGTGTAGGTTTTGTCACCTTACTATTTCATAATAATTTAATAAAGAAAATTATTGGAATGAATATTATGGATACAGCAGTATTCTTATTTTTCATAGCAAAGGGAGCAATCATAGGAAAGGAAGCTCCAATTATTAAGGGGACGCATAAAGGTGTAGAAGGATATATAAATCCTGTACCTACAGCCCTTATGCTTACAGGAATCGTTGTAGCGGTAAGTGTTACTGCTTTTGCTTTAGCTCTTACAGTAAAGCTTTATGAAAAATACAAAACGGTTGAAATTGATGAAATTATGAAGATGAGGGGGGACTAGAATGAGTGGTATAAATAATTTTCCTTTACTGATAATATTACTTTTGTTTATTAGTGCATTTACTATGCCCCTTATAAAGAAAAATACATTGGTAAAGGGCATTAGTTTATCTGTTATGGGATTATCGAATATTTTAGCGTTTTTTACATGGACTTTTGTAAAAAGTAATGGTCCATTTTTTTATAGAGTAGGACACTGGGATGCACCATGGGGGATAGAATTTCGAATTGGATATATAGAAAGTATTATGGCAATGGTATTTACCTTTGTTGCTACTGTTGTTATATGGTATTCAGTATATAGCATTGAAAAAGAAATAAAAAGAAGCAAAGTAGCATTTTATTATTTGCTTATAAATATTTTAGTAGGATCTTTATTGGGAATGGTATTTTCAAATGATATATTCAATTGTTTTGTTTTTATAGAAGTTACCACTCTTGCTTCATGTGGGATTATTGTTGTAAAAGATAAAAAAGAAAATATTGCTGCAACTTTAAAATATTTGATTTTAAGTAGCTTAGGTTCAGGTTTAGTGTTGATGGGGATAGCGTTTTTGTATGCGGTAACAGGGAATTTGAATATGACCTATATACACAAAGAGATCATTAAGGTATATGGTATCTATAAGAATACCTTATTAATTGCATCAGGATTATTCACTGTAGGAATCGGAATAAAAAGTGCCATGTTCCCTCTTCATATATGGCTTCCGGATGCTCACTCTAGTGCACCATCTTCTTCTAGTGCTATTTTGTCATCATTGGTACTAAAATCTCCTGTTTTACTACTTATAAAAATATTGTATAACGTATTTGGTGGTGAGATTATTCATGAATTTTTCAATACTAAATTTGATTTTAATATTAGGCGTTTTGGGCATGATTATGGGTTCTGTTTTTGCTATGCGTCAAAAGGAAATAAAACGTGTCATTGCTTATTCTAGTGTAGCTCAGATGGGATATATATTTTTCGGTATAGGCTTAGGAAATAAGTTAGGACTTATTATGGCAATCTTTCATATCATAGGGCATGCAGTTACAAAATCAGCATTGTTTTTATCAGTAGGTGCTATGATTGAAAAGACAGGAAAGAAAGAACTAAAAGCATTAAAAGGAATTGGGAAGGAAATGCCATATACCTTAGGATTGTTTACAATGGGATCTTTGTCCATGGTAGGAATACCAATATTACCTGGGTTTATAAGCAAGTGGTATTTATCCCTTGCAAGTATAGATGCTGCAAAACCTTTATTGATCGGAGCTATATTGATAAGTAGTTTGTTAAATGTAGCCTATTATTTTCCTATAGTGGTGAATGGCTACTTTGGAGAGGAAAATCTAAAAGGAAAAGTTTACAAATCTAAGGAAAAACCTTTAAAAGAATTGATTCCTTTGCTTGTTTTAATTGTAGGAATGATTTTTGTAGGTGTTGTTTCTCATGAAACAATTGAAATGATTATGAAAGGACTTTCATAGGGAGGTGAATATAAATGAACATAGTTATACTTATTCCTATTATACTTCCTTTTCTATTTGCCATAATAGGAACAAAAGTTTTATTTAAAGGTGAAAAAATAAGAAACTTTTATATTATTACAGGAGTAATAATAAACCTGATTTCAGTTATTGGGATTCTCCTAATAGATGGGGGAATGGAGCTTCATCTGTTAAAGATTAATCCATTTATAGATATATATTTTAGAATAGATAAACTTGGAATACTGTTTGCACTCCTTGCATCTATTCTATGGATATTTACTACATTCTACTCTTTGGTGTATATGGATCATGAAGGAAATCAAGAGCGATTTTTTACATTTTTTATATTAACCCTTGGTGTTACTATAGGAATTGCTTTTTCAGGAAATTTATTCACATTATATATTTTCTACGAATTGTTAACTTTGGCAACTTTTCCGTTGGTTATTCATGCAGGAAGCAAAGAAGCTCTCTATAGTGGAAGAAAATATTTAATTTATTCCTTCGGTGGCGCAACATTGGCACTTTTGGGTATGATTTTATTATTTAGTATGAGTAATAACTTAAGCTTTGTTGAGCATGGGGTACTTGGTATTTCCCATATAGATAATCCAAATTTATTACGAATTGTTTATATGGTTATGTTTTTAGGGTTTGGAGTAAAAGCTGCAATTGTACCTTTTCATTCTTGGTTGCCAGCTGCTATGGTAGCACCTACTCCTGTAAGTTCGCTGCTTCATGCTGTAGCTGTTGTAAAATCAGGAATATTTGCATTGGTTCGGGTATGTTATTTTATCTTTGGTTCTGAGGTTATAAAACAAATTAATGGTAATGAGTATATTAGTATATTAGTTTTTTTGACTATCCTTTTAGGATCTTTATTGGCACTGCATCAGGATAATTTAAAGAAAAGGCTCGCTTATTCAACTGTAAGTCAGCTAGGATACATTGTATTAGGGATTATACTTCTTAACGAGGATGCTTTAGTAGGAGGATTACTGCATCTTGTTAATCATGCTGTCATAAAAATTACACTATTCTTTTGTGTAGGAGCTATCTATTTTATGACTCATAAGAAAAATATAGATGAAATTAAGGGTATAGGAAAACAAATGCCTGTAACAATGTGGTGTTTTGGGATTGCATCCATTTCTCTTATTGGGATACCACCTGCAAATGGATTTGTAAGCAAGTGGTATTTAGCTCTTGGGGGTCTTTCAGAGAATAAAATTATCTTTCCGATTATTTTGTTAGTAAGTGCTTTTCTTACAGCAGGATATTTATTGCCTATTGTTGTGACTGCTTTTTTTCACAAAGAAGAAAAGAAGGATTTTAAAAATTTAGACCCACCACCTAAAATGTTAATTCCTATTGTATTATTAACAGGTATTGTGATTTTCTTAGGATTATTTCCAAATGTGATACTGCATTATATACAGAGCATTGTTAGAAATATTGTTTAGGAGAGGTAGGTGAAAGGATATTGGAAGGAAAAATAACTTTATTAGTAATTTTACTTCTTCCTGCAGCAGCGGCTATTGTTGGCTATATGATAGGAAGGAAAAATGAAAAAAATAGGGATACATTAAATATAATTATAACAGGTGTAGAGCTTTTGCTTGTAACTTCTTTGTACAAAGAAGCTATGGCAGGGCCTATTAAGCTTTTTATACCAGATATTATGGGTACGGGTATGTATTTAAAGCTAGATGCTTTTCGATATATTTTTGTTTGGATTTCAACTTTCATATGGTTTTTAACAACAATGTACTCTACTCAATATTTAATAAGGTATAAAAATAGGAACCGGTATTATGCCTTTTTTATGCTTACTTTGGCGAGTACAGTGGGAATATTTTTATCAGAAAATATTTTAAATTTATTTACCTTTTTTGAAATTATGTCCTTTACGTCATATGCCTTAGTTATTCATGATGAAGATAAATATGCTTTAGATGCAGGGAAAATCTATATAGGTATGGCAATAGGCGGTGGGATGGTACTATTAATGGGACTGTTTTTACTGTATGAGTATACAGGAGTATTTAATATTAGTGAATTAGGAGTGCAAATTAGACAAATTGGAAATATTAAGTATTTGATAAGTACATTGATTATTATAGGGTTTGGTGTAAAAGCAAGTATTGTTCCTTTGCATGTATGGGTTCCAAAGGTTTATCCAGCAGCTCCAACTCCTGCGAGTGCCATTCTTTCTGGAGTACTCCTAAAAACCGGTTTGTTTGGAATATTTATAACAACAGAAAATTTAATGCAAGGGGACTTATTTATTTCTATGGTTATATTGATACTAGGACTTATGAATATGTTTCTAGGAGGATTTCTTGCATTGTTTCAAAGAAACATCAAAAGGATTTTAGCATACAGCGGTATGAGTCAGGCAGGGTATATATTGGTAGGAATAGGACTTGCAGGGGTATTAAAAGAACACAAGGCTGTAGCTGTGTATGGAACTTTGTATCATATTATCAACCATGCCTTATTTAAAGTTTTATTGTTCATGGGAACGGGAATCATTTATATGATTTTACATGAACTAAGTATTAATGTAATAAGAGGTTTTGGAAAGCATAAAAATATGCTCAAAGCCGTATTTTTAATAGGAATTTTGGCAATTATGGGTATGCCTGGTTTTAATGGATTTATTAGCAAAACTCTTTTGCATGAAGCCATACTTGAGGCATATTATATGTACCATAGTATATGGTGGAAGGTTGCAGAGATTGTATTTACTATAAGTAGTGCTGTTACAGGGGCTTATATGTTAAAGATTTTTGTAACTGTGTTTATGGAGAAAAGTGAAAAATATAAAGGGCAATACAGAGATCATATTCGAAAAAGAGCTTTATTTCCAATGATTATTTTAAGCATTGCTATTGTTTATATAGGGATTAATCCAGATGCTTCATTAGGGATTGTTGCAAAAGGGGCAGAAGCATTTGGTATAAAAGGACATATAAAAGTTGATTTTTATACCCTTCCTAATATAAAAGCTTCTCTTTTTACAATTATGATTGGTATATGTATATATATAGGATTTGTTAGAATGTATCTTAGAAAACACGATGGGAATGAAAGCTTCTATATAAATCCATCTTTAAACTGGTTTAGTCTTGAGAAAAATGTATATGCACCTGCTCTGATTATTACATTCAGGTCTAGTTCAGCAATTTTTCACGTGATTGACAGAGGAGTGGTAAATTTCGTTCATTATATAAATGATAGGGTAAAATCTATTAGTGGTATGCAAATAAAACGTCGTAGATATAGAAAGATCGATGCAGAAGAATTGGATTTTGGAAAAAAATCTGCTAATTATACTGAAGAGCTTAGTAAGGAATTTCATAGTTTAGCAGAGCTTATGGATAAAATGTATCGAAATATGAATAGCTTAAAGTATGCTATTTTTATTGTTGCAGCAATTCTTGCAGTAATATTGGTAGAACTAATTTTTTAGAGAAATGATCTTTTGAAAGAAGGTGATATCTTTTGCTGTATAAAATGGCTTTATTCATTATTTTAATTCTTCCTGGAATCAGTTCTTTTATTGGATGGATGATCGGAAAAAAGAGTGAAAAAAATAGAGATGTTTTCAATGTTATTATGACTAGTATTGAATTCTTGGTAGTTATACTCCTTTATAGAAGGATTTTGCAAGGACCTATTGAAATTTTCATACCAGATATTATGGGGATTGGATTGTATTTAAAACTAGATAGTTTCAGATATATCTTTGTCTTTATTACAACCTTTATATGGTCTTTGGCTACCATGTATTCTACTCAATATTTAATAAAGTATAAAAACAGGAATAGATATTATGCCTTCTTTATGCTTACCTTAACCAGTACAGTTGGGATATTTCTATCAGAAAATATTTTGAATTTATTTACTTTCTTTGAAATTATGTCCTTTACATCTTATGCTCTTATAATTCATGATGAGGACAAATATGCCCATGAAGCAGGAAAATCTTATATAGCGATGGCAATAGGTGCAGGATTAGTGCTTTTGATGGGGCTGTTTTTACTATATGACTATACAGCTACTTTGAATATAAGCCAAATAGCTGAAAAGATGAGAAGTCTAGGAAACATAAAATACTTAATCAGTGCATTAATTATGATCGGTTTTGGTGCAAAAGCAAGTATGTTTCCTTTACATGTATGGCTTCCAAAAGCTCATCCTGCAGCTCCTACTCCTGCAAGTGCTATTTTATCGGGGATACTTATAAAAACTGGCATCTTTGGGATTATCATTACAGTAGGAATTATGATGGAATGGGACTTAATTCTTTCTACTGTTTTTATTAATACTAGGATTTGCAAATATGTTTATAGGCGGCTTTTTAGCACTTCTTCAAAGAAATATCAAAAGGATTCTTGCGTACAGCAGTATGAGTCAGGCAGGATATATTTTATTGGGGGTTGGACTTACAGGTATATTAAAAGACCATAAAGCAGTAGCTATCTATGCAACTTTTTACCATATTATCAATCATGCAATCTTTAAGGTTTTGCTATTTATGGGTGCAGGAATTATTTATATGATTTTGCATGAATTAAGTATAAATGTTATTAGAGGTTTTGGAAAAAATAAACCCTTATTAAAAGTAGTGTTTTTTATAGGGCTTTTGGCAATTATTGGAATGCCTGGTTTTAATGGATTTATAAGTAAAACCCTTTTGCATGAAGCATTACTTGAAGCGAATAATATTGATTATAGTATGTGGTTGAGTATAGGGGAGATTGTTTTTACAATAAGTAGCGGTTTTACAGTAGCGTATTTACTAAAGATTTTTATAGCTGTGTTTATGGAGAAAAATGAAAAATATACAGGCCAATTTAAATCTCACGTGCGAAAAAGAGCAATATTTCCTATGGGAGTTTTAGGGGCAGCAATTGTTTATATAGGTCTAAATCCAGATATCTTAATGCCTATTCTTGAGAAATCTTTAGAAGTATTTGATGCCCATGGTACAGTAGAAAGTCATTTCTATACCAATCATAATATACAAACTTCTATTATTACTATTTTAATCGGTATATTTATATATTTAGGGTTTGTTCAATTGTATTTAAGGAAACATACAGATAAAGAATATTTTTATATCAATCCTTCTATCAAATGGCTAAATCTTGAAAGAGATGTATATGAACCTATTATTAGGATTACATTTGTATCTGTTTCGGAAATTTTTCATTTTATTGATAGGATTTTAGTCGATTCTGTATATTTATTAAGAGCTGGAATTAAGGCCCTTAGTGGAATGAAAATAAGGCATGAACGCTACAGAAAGAAGGGAACAAAAAATTCTATTGATGTAAAGCATTTTATTGATGATATCAGTTCAGAATTTCACAGCTTATCAGATGTTTTAAGGAAACTGTATAAGCATACAACGAGTCTGATGTCTGCCATATTTATTGTAGCTATTATTCTTGCAATTGTATTATTGGTATTGGTTTTTTAGGAGAAAAAGTCCGTAGAAAAAAACACACATGTAAACTTAATTTACACATATTCGACATTTTCTTACATCTAGAAAAAAACAAAGATGTAGCAGAAGAGAAATAAAAATGCTTACTTTGTTTACAAAAATAAAATAGTATAAGTTTTTGTTGTATAAAAAAACTTTTAAGATTATTGGTTATTCAGAAGCTGATGGTCTTGTTTTGACTAAGGTTTAGAAAAATTTAATAATAGTATTAAAAACTTGGTATAAAATTTGCGTAACTTATTTCCATAAAAATAAAATGAAATTTAGGAGGCTTTTATGGAAAAAATTTGCGTAATTGGTGCTGGAACAATGGGATCAGGGATTGTACAAACTTTTGCTCAACAAGGATACCAAGTAATATTAAAAGATATTGAAGAAAGATTTTTAGAAAGAGGAATTGGATTAATCACAAAAAATTTAGATAGAAGCGTTAAAAATGGAAAAAAATTACTGAAGAACAGAAAAAAGAGATTTTAGGAAGAATTACAAGTACGACAGATATAAACGATATAAAAGATGTAGAGCTTGTAGTAGAAGCTGCCATAGAAGATATGGAAAAAAAGAAAAAAATATTTGAAGAATTAGATAGTGTTTGTAAAGAAGAAACTATTTTGGCTACCAATACATCTTC
The DNA here is from genome assembly GCF_008152325.1 of Crassaminicella thermophila. Taxonomy (GTDB): domain Bacteria; phylum Bacillota; class Clostridia; order Peptostreptococcales; family Thermotaleaceae; genus Crassaminicella_A; species Crassaminicella_A thermophila. The sequence goes on along the minus strand of NZ_CP042243.1, from coordinate 2,918,399 downwards.
TCTTTCTATAACGGAAATAGCAAGTGCTACTAACAGACCAGAAAAGGTGATTGGTATGCATTTCTTTAATCCAGTTCCTGTTATGAAGTTAGTAGAAGTAATAAAAGGAATTGCTACATCTGAAGAAACGAAAAACACCATCTTAGAAATCATCAAAAATATTCAAAAAACTCCTGTAGAAGTAGAAGAAGCTCCAGGCTTTGTAGTGAATCGCATTCTTATACCTATGATCAATGAAGCTATTGGAATTTTAGCTGATGGCGTTGCTAGTCCTCAAGATATTGATGCAGCTATGAAATTAGGTGCAAATCATCCGATAGGACCTTTAGCTTTGGCAGACTTAATAGGAAATGATGTGAATTTAGCCATAATGGAAGTGCTTTATAAAGAATTTGGTGATCCTAAATATAGACCTCATCCACTACTACGAAAAATGGTTAGAGGAAATCTTCTTGGTAGAAAGACTGGAAAAGGTTTCTATGATTATTCAAAATAAAAGAAAAAAATCTCTTGATTTACCTATCAAGAGATTTTTTTCTTTAAAATGACTTATGATATAATTTCAATAAGTTTATATAAATAAGAAATATTAATACTTGAAAAAGAAAATATAAAAGATTCTTCAGTATCTTACTTTTAAAGGGGTGTTACTATGAGTATAGATGAATACTTTTGTTCTGATAAAGAGATTAACAAAGAATCATACAGCGATAAAATGTATATTGAAATATTAAATACAATTCTAGATACAGTAAATGAATGGGTTATAGTTGTTGATGAAAATGGTATTATTATTATGATGAGTAAAGCATATAAAGAGTTTTTAAATATTTCAAATCCTGAAGGGAAACATGTAACTGAAGTGGTTGAAAATACACGGCTTCATGTAGTACTTAAGACAGGAGTAATGGAAGTAGGCGAAATTCAACAAATAAGAAATCAAAGAATGATATCTATGCGGGTTCCAATTAAGAAAGATGGAAAGGTAATTGGAGCAGTCGGAAAGGTAATGTTTAAAGATGTAAGAGATTTAAAATTGCTGAGCAAAAAAATTAGTAATCTTGAAAAAGAATTAGCATATTATAAAAGTGAATTGAGCAAGGATCGAACTGCTAAGTATTCTTTTCAGGATTTGATTGGCAATAGTCCGAGTATGAGAGCCATAAAAAATATAGCAATAAGAGTGGCAAAAACAAGTTCTAATGTGCTTATTACAGGAGAAAGCGGAACAGGGAAGGAGCTTTTTGCCCATGCTATCCACAATGCGAGTAATAGATACTTAGGACCATTTGTAAAAATAAATTGTGCAGCTATACCAGGAGAACTTTTGGAATCGGAATTATTTGGATATGAGGAAGGAGCCTTTACAGGAGCAAGAAAAGGGGGAAAAGAAGGGAAATTTGAACTTGCAAATGGAGGCACTATTTTACTTGATGAGATCGGAGATATGCCCCTTAGCATGCAGGCAAAACTTTTAAGAGTTCTTCAAGAAAAAGAGGTAGAAAGATTAGGTGGAAATGTGATTCGAAAAGTAGATGTTAGAATTATTGCAGCTACTAATAAAGATTTAGAAGAACTTGTAAGAAAAGGAGAGTTTAGAGAAGATTTCTTTTATAGACTAAATGTCATGTCTATGAAGCTACCTCCGCTAAGAGAAAGAAAAGAAGATATTGAAACCCTTGCAGAGGAATTAAGAATAAAGATATCTAATAGATTAGGTGTATATGTTGAAGGAATATCTCAAGATGCTATTGAATATTTAAAAAAATATCATTGGCCCGGAAATATTAGAGAGCTTGAAAATGTAATAGAAAGGGCAATTAATCTCCTAGATTCTGATTTAATAATAAAGCCAAAGCATTTACCTAAAAGATTAACAAAGGACAAAGGAAAAATTTATCGAAGAGAAAATAAGTCTTTAAAGGATATGGTGGAAGAATTGGAGAAAGAAATTATTTTAGAATGCTTAAAAGAAAATAAAGGGAATAAAAATAGAACAGCGAAGGAACTTGGAATTAGTAGACTAGGATTGTACAAAAAAATTGAAAGATATGGATTAGAAATTGACAAATAAAAGCCTCAGTTGAGGCTTTTATTTTATATTCTTTCTCTGGCTTCATAATGGGTATGCAAAAGCTCATGTGATTTTTCTCCATAAGGTTTGCCTAGGTATTCTTCGTATAATTTTAATATTTCTGGATTTTCATGAGATTTCCTTAGGGTTTTGCTTCTATCTTCCTGATAAATGGCTTGTTGACGCTTTTTAACAACTTCTTCATTTCCATGATGATAAGGTTGTCCTCCTCCACCGATACATCCTCCTGGACATGCCATAATTTCAATAGCATGATAGGTTGATTTTCCATCCCTAATATCTTCAAGAAGTTTCCGTGCATTTCCAAGTCCATTGGCAATGCCTATTTTTATATCCATATCCTTAATTTTAACAGTTCCTTCACGAATGCCAGCCATACCTCTTAGCTGATTAAACTCCACATTCTTTAGTTCTTCTCCTGTAAGCCATTCATAAGCAGTACGAATAGCAGCTTCTATAACGCCACCTGTTGTACCAAAAATAACAGAAGCACCTGTACTTTCACCAAGAGGATGATCAAAATCACTATCAGGAAGATTTTTAAAATCGATTCCTGCTTCTTTTAGCATGGTAGCAAATTCACGGGTTGTTACAACAATATCTACATTGTTTGTATGGTCTTTTGTAAGTTCTGGACGTGCTGCTTCTGCTTTTTTTGCAATACATGGCATAACGGATACAACTACAATTTTATTTGGATCAAGTCCCATCTTTTTTGCATAATAGGTTTTTGTAATGGTACCTAGCATAATATGGGGAGATTTGCAGGTAGAAGGAACATCTAACAACTCTGGGAATTGATGTTCAATAAATTTTACCCATGCAGGGCAGCAGCTTGTAAGCATTGGAAGCTTTCCACCATTTTCAATACGATGAATCAATTCGGATGCTTCTTCCATTATTGTTAAATCAGCAGCAAAATCCGTATCAAAAACGGCATCAAATCCCATGCGTTTTAGGGCTGTTGCTAATTTTCCTGTGACAATTGTTCCAGGTTCCATGCCGAAAAGTTCTCCTAGGGCAACACGAATAGCAGGAGCTACTTGTACTACAACATGCTTATCTGGATCACTAAGAGCTTCCCATACTTTATGGGTATGATTAATCTCTGTTAATGCAGCTGTAGGACATACTGCTACGCATTGGCCGCAATAGGTACAGGAAGAATCCTTCATAGGAATATTAAAGGCTGGACCCACAATGGTTTTGAATCCACGACCAATAGCAGAAAGGATACCACAGGTTTGAACCTCATTACACATGGTTTCGCAGCGTCTGCACATAATGCATTTATTTGGATCCTTTACAATAGCTTCACTTGATAAATCCTTTTCATAATTCATTTTTTCTCCTTGCCATTTAATATCTCGTACTCCAAGTTCTTTTGCTAATGATTGAAGTTCACATTCTAAATTTTTTGGGCAGGTAAAGCATTCATTGGGATGATTTGATAAAAGCAACTCTACTGCCATTCTGCGAGCATTAATGGCACGAAGAGAATCTGTTCGAATAATCATGCCGTCAGTAGCTTGAGTGACACAGGCAGGAACTAAAGAATTTCGCCCCTTTAATTCAACTGTACATACCCGACATGAGGCAGTTTTATTTACAAGTTTTAAATCATGTAAATCAAGATGACAAAGAGTAGGAATTCTTATACCTGCTTTATGAGCAGCTTCCAATATGGTTATTCCTTCTGGAACCTGCATCTTTTGATCATTGATTGTTATATTTATCATATTATTCTCTGACATATTCTCACCTCACTATGGTTTGATCACTGCGTTGAATTTACATGCTTCAAAACATGCACCACATTTTATGCACCGACTTTGATCAATAATGTGTGTTTTTTTAACTTCTCCACTAATACATTCTACGGGGCATACTCTAGCACATGCTGTGCATCCAACACATTTATCCGGATCAATGCTGTATTTTGCAAGATCTTTGCATTCTCCTGTAGGACAATGCTTATCTTGAACATGAGCTAAATATTCATCCCAAAAATATTTCATTGTACTTAATACTGGATTTGGTGCAGTTTGCCCCAAACCACATAAAGAACCATCTTTCACCATGTGTGCTAATTTTTTTAAGTCATCAAGATCTTCCATTGTTGCTTTGCCACTAGTAATTTTTTCAAGCATTTCATGAAGTCGCTTTGTACCAACACGACACGGTGTACATCTGCCACAGGATTCATCCATCGTAAATTCAAGATAAAATTTGGCGATATTCACCATACAATTGGTTTCATCCATCACAATCATACCGCCAGAGCCCATCATAGATCCGATTTTTGTAAGGCTTTCATAATCAATAGGAGTATCAAGATCTTTTTCAGTAATGACGCCTCCAGATGGCCCTCCTGTTTGTACAGCTTTAAACTTATGATTGTTGTGTATACCGCCGCCTATATCGTATATGATTTCACGAAGGGTTGTCCCCATAGGAACTTCAACTAGACCGACATTGTTTACTTTACCTGCAAGGGCAAAAACTTTTGTTCCTTTACTTTTTTCGGTACCTATAGAGGAAAACCAATCAGCTCCTTTTAGAATAATTGGAGGGATATTTGCGAAGGTTTCAACGTTGTTTACACAAGTAGGTCTATCCCAATAGCCTTTTTCTGCAGGATATGGAGGCTTGTTGTTAGGTTCTCCACGTTTTCCTTCAACAGAATTGATTAAGGCTGTTTCTTCTCCACATACAAAAGCACCAGCACCATATTTTAATTTGATATCAAAATAAAAGTTTGTTCCAAATATATTTTTTCCTAAAAGACCAAGCTCTCTAGCTTGATTAATAGCAATTGTAAGCCTTTCTATTGCAAGTGGATATTCTGCACGAATATAGATAATTCCCTCTTTTGCACCAATAGCATATCCTCCTATTGTCATAGCTTCAATAACACTATGAGGATCTCCCTCTAGGATGCTTCTATCCATAAAAGCTCCAGGATCTCCTTCGTCTGCGTTACAAATAATATATTTTGTATTTCCTTCTGATTTTCTTGTAAATTCCCATTTAAGACCTGTAGGGAAGCCACCGCCTCCACGGCCCCGAAGTCCAGAACTTTTAACTACTTCGATAACTTCATCAGGAGTCATGGAAGTAAGGACTTTACCAAGAGCCTCATAGCCATTAAAAGCGATATATTCATAAATATCCTCTGGATTAATTAATCCGCAATTTCTTAGAGCAATACGAAGTTGTTTTTTATAAAAAGGCATATTTTTATGTTGTTCTATTTTTTCTTCTTTTTGAGGTTCTTTATATAAAAGTCTTTCTACTTTTCTACCTTTAATAATATGTTCATTAACAATTTCTTCAACATCTTCTGGTCGAACTCTTACGTAGAAGATATTATCTGGTTCGATTTTTACAATAGGTCCTTGTTCACAGAATCCAAAACAACCAGTTTTAATGATTTGTACTTCTTTTTTTCATATCCACGCTCTTTGATAATCTGATTGAAATTTTGGATGACCTTATCGCTATCACTAGCCATACAGCCTGTACCGCCACAGACCATTATATTCATCCTAAACGTATGCATATTTTCCCTCCTCTAAAAACATTAGATTCTGTCAAATGAAGTATCGATAATAGATTCTTTTAAAGGTTCTTTACCCTTTATATGTTTTTGTACAATTTCACGAGCCTTTTTTGTATCGACTTTTCCATAAAGAATAGGTTTTTCTCCAGGGATATTTACTTGTACAATGGGTTCGCTATGGCAGTAACCAATACAACCTACTTGAATTACTTTTACATTATCAAGATTTTCTTTAGATACTTCATCTACAATTGCATTTAAGGTTTGGCGTGCTCCAGATGCAATTCCACAGGTTGCCATACCAACTAGTACCTCTATTTGATCTCCACCTTCTTCACCATGTTCTCTTAAATTGACTTTTTTAAGAGATTTTTCTCTGATTTTTTTTAATTCTTCTATTGATTTAATTTGCACATTTATACCTCCTATTTACGGTAAGTATTAAGGATTTCGTCTAAATCTTCTTCTTTTACCCGACCATATACTTTTTCATCTACCATAACTACGGGAGCAAGACCGCATGCGCCAATGCAGCGGATATCTTTTAAAGTAAAAAGTCCATCCTTTGTTGTTTCTCCAGATGCTATGTCTAGTTTTTCTTTTAATTTTTCAATGATTTTATCTGAACCTTTTACGAAGCAGGCAGTTCCCATGCATACACTGATGGTATGTTTTCCTTGGGGTGTGGTTGTAAAATAAGAATAAAAGCTTACAACGCCAAAAACCTCAGCACCAGGGATTCCAAGTTTTCTTGCTACAAAAAGCTGTACATTTCTTGGAAGATATCCAAACAGATCCTGTGCTTTGTGAAGGATTTCTATTAATGCACCTTTTGTTGACTTAAGGCTATCGATATATTTTTCTAATTCATCAAACTTTTCTTTTGGTAAATTCCCTTCCATAAAGTCACCTTCCCTTCTTGTTGTTTTGAAAGATATCACTGTATAATTTGCCCGAATTGAGAAGGCTTCATTCATTTAAGTAAGTTTTTTTCAAAAGTTATCAGGAATGAACGTGTCTTTATATTATTTTAGATGGTTGACTTTATATATGCATATTGGTAATATTACAATATAATTAAGATTATTCTGAAAAGTGCGAGGATATATGGAAAATGGGTAAAATAAGTGAAAGAAAAAGAATTAAAGAAATTATTTCTGTTTTTGTAAAACATGGTATAAAAAAAGGAAAAATGAATCCTGTAAACGCTAGACAAGCATTAGAAGAGTTAGGAACTACATTTGTGAAAATAGGGCAGATATTATCTACGCGTCCAGATATTTTGCCTAGTGAATACATTCAGGAGTTTGAAAAATTGCAAGATCGTGTTAAACCAGAAAAATATGAAGATATTAAAGCTATTGTAGAAAGAGAACTAGGAGATTCTATTGAGAATATATTTTTAAATTTTGAGAAATCTCCTATTGCATCTGCTTCTATGGCCCAAGTCCATTTAGCCTGTACAAAAAATAATGAACAAATTGTATTAAAAATTCAACGGCCCCATGTAAAGGAAACGATATTGAGTGACATTGCCATATTAAAAAGAATTACAAAGATTGGAAAATTTGTTCCTCAAAGAAATGTCATTGATTTTAAAGAAGTAGTAGAGGAAATAGGGGCTGTTATGGAGAAAGAATTAGATTTTTTAAATGAAGCAAAAAATATAGAAGAATTTTGTTCTTATAATAAAAAAATACCTTATATAATTTGTCCAAAAGTATATAATGAATATACTACTTCAAGTGTATTAGTGATGGAATATATAAAAGGTATAAAAATAAACAATATTAAGGAGTTAGAAGAAAAAGGATATGACCTAAAGGATTTAGGGAAAAAGCTCATTAATAATTATATTAAGCAAGTTTTTGAAGATGGTTTTTTTCATGCAGACCCTCATCCAGGGAATATATTAATTTGTGGTAAAAAGATTGCATATATTGATTTTGGGATGATGGGAGTTCTAGACAAAAGTATGAGAGAAAAGCTCAATGATTTTTTATATGCAGCAGCAACAAGAGATGTAGAGGCTTTAACACAAGCTGTTTTTAAAATAGGTATAAAAAAAGGAAAAGTACATATTAGAAACCTTCATTCTGATATTGAAGAGATTTATAACAAATATGTTTATGAGAGCTTGCATCATATAGATTTTCCACAGTTTTTAGATGAGTTGTTTCAGGTAAGCAAAAAAAATAACATTGCCATGCCTACAAACATGACTATGTTTTTAAAAGGAATTATGACCATAGAAGGGGTAGTGATAAAGCTTGATCCTGATATGAATATTATGGATGTTGTCATTCCTTATATAAAGGAACATATCCTTTTAAAAAGAAGCTATAAACAAGATATTATAGAGCAGTTAGACAATATTTATCAATTATCAAAATATGGTCTTAAAATACCTATTAAAACTTTAGAATTAGTAAATAGTGCTTTAGCAGGAAAATTAAAGGTACAGATTGAACATGTCAACTTAGAAGATGGGTTGCATCAGTTAAACAAAATGATAAATAGAATTGTTTTTGCATTAATTATTTCATCTATTATTGTTGGTTCATCTTTGGTTATTAATGCAAATGTAGGACCGAAGATTTATGGTATTCCATTTTTCGGACTTATAGGTTATTTAAGTGCAGCTATTATGGGAGGGTGGCTTTTAGTTTTAATACTTCGTAATGAAAAGATGTATTAGTGAAAGTTTCTTCACAATTTGTTGAACAATAAATTTATTTTACAAAATTTACATGCTTGTCATTTTACAATAAATATGATATATTAATATATGTTCCGCAAAACATGGATCTGCATGATTAATAAAACGAAAATGGAGAGATGTCCGAGTTGGCTAAGGGGCACGCCTGGAAAGCGTGTAAGGCCGAAAGGCCCCGCGGGTTCGAGTCCCGCTCTCTCCGCCATTGGAAAAGTTTATAAAGTTTGCTGTGCTAGATGGGGAGGTAGCGGTGCCCTGTAACCTGCAATCCGCTATAGCAGGATTGATGCCTATCGACGGTTTGTTGCTGTAGAGTCTGCCCTGTATAAGTGGCGATGATGATTGGGTCCTGCGCAACGAGAATCTGTGAACCCCGCCAGGTCTGGAAGGAAGCAACGGTAAGCAGACACTCTCGTGTGCCGCGGGGTAGCCTGACCTGAGTTAACTGTACAGGTTACGTCTGTAGTAACATATCAACGATAGGTGCACAGCTTTACATAAGATAAGTGACATGTAGTCTTTTCTACATGTTTTTTTATTATAAATTTGACAAAACTATTAGTATAACTTAGATATAGAAGGTAGGTGGATAAAATGTCATATGTTGCATTATATAGAAAGTGGAGACCAAAAGTTTTTGAAGATGTAGTAGGACAGCAACATATTACCCAAACATTGAAAAATCAAATAAAGAATGAGAATATTGCTCACGCTTATTTGTTTTGTGGGACAAGAGGAACAGGGAAAACCTCTACAGCAAAAATATTTGCTCGTGCTGTTAATTGTCTTAACCCAAAAGATTATGATCCTTGTAATGAATGTGAGATATGTACAGGGATACAGCATGAAAGTATTATGGATGTTATAGAGATAGATGCTGCTTCAAATAATGGAGTAGATGATATTCGAGAGCTTAGAGAAAATGTAAAATATCCACCTACAAAGGGAAGATACAAGGTTTATATTATTGATGAGGTACATATGCTATCTACAGGAGCATTTAATGCACTGCTTAAAACTCTTGAAGAACCACCTAGCTATGTTATATTTATTTTAGCTACTACGGAGCCTCATAAGATTCCTGCAACCATTCATTCTCGATGTCAGCGTTTTGATTTCAAACGAGTAAAGGAAGGGGATATTGTCAATAGAATGGCACATATATGTCATTCTATGAATATAGAAGTGCAAGAGGAAGCTCTAAAATTAATTGCTAGAAATGCTGACGGTGCAATGAGAGATGCTTTAAGTATACTAGATCAGTGCGTATCATTTGGAACAGGAAAAATTACTTATGATGATGTCATTAATATACTTGGAACGGTTAGCGATGAATTTATATTTAACTTGGTTGATTATATAACGGATGGAAATTCAAAAAATGCTATAGAATTGATTGAAGAATTGATATCATCTGGAAAAGACATTCAACAATTCATCAAAGATTTTATTGAGCATTATAGGAATTTGATGATGACAAAGGTATCAAATAAATTAGAAGGAATTATCAATCTTTCTAGAGAAAATATTGATAGACTGATTGATCAGGGAAAGAGATTAGAAATTAATGCAATTATACGTGCAATAAAAGAACTTTCTCAAACAGCAGCAGATGCAAAGTGGGCAACTCAGCCTAGGATTCTTTTAGAGGTTGCAGTTGTAAAGCTATCACAGCCTATGTTTGATCAATCTATTGAAGGATTAATTGAGAGGGTTTCAGCTTTAGAGAAAATTATTAGATCTGGAAAAATAAAAGTTGAAAATGTTGTAAATGAAGAAATAGCAAAAGATCAAAAAGATGTAGAACAAGAGAAAGAACTAGAAAATATACCAAAGAAGGAAAACCTAAAGCCTATAAACTTCGATGCATTAAAAAAAGGATGGGACCAGATTCTTAAAGTGATTAAGAAAAGGAAGATTTCTGTATATGCAGTACTAATGGAAGGTCAACTTGTAAAGGTAGAAAAAAATACTTTGATAGTAGCCTTTAAACATGGATTTGGTTTTCATAAAGAAGCAGCAGGAAAGAATCCATATAAAGAATTTATAGAAAGTGTTATTGCAGAAATGGTCGGACAAAAAGTCCAACTGCAATGTGTTATGGAGGATGAGCTAGATAATATACTTACAAAAGAAGATGAAGGTGCATCTGAGGAAGATATGGAAGTACAAAAAATTATTGAGTTGTTTGGAGAAGATATGGTTGAGATTTTAGAATAAATTTACTTTTGTAATGATTTTAGCTTCACATGGACAATATAGATGTATGAATATATGGAAGGTTTTAAAAGATAACATTGATGTGATATAATATATTGGAAATTTATTTAAGTGAAAATAAATGAATTGGAGGAGATTAAAATGGCAAAGGGTAGGGGAAAAATGCCAATGATGCCTGGCAATATGAATAATATGTTAAAGCAAGTGCAAAAGATGCAAAAGCAAATGGAGAAAATGCAGGCGGAATTAGAAGAAAAAGAAGTTGAAGCAAGTGCTGGTGGTGGTGCTGTGTCTGTAAAAGTAAACGGAAAAAAAGAATTATTAGATGTAAAGATTCAGCCAGAAGTTGTTGATCCAGATGATATAGAAATGCTTCAAGACTTAATCATTGCTGCTGTAAATGAAGCTATGAGAAAAGCAGAGGATATGATGAATGCAGAAATGGGAAAAATTACAGGGGGCATAAATGTTCCAGGTTTATTTTAGATAAAATGCCGGGCCTTAGGCTCGGCTCTTTCTATAAGAGAGGTGGTAAAAATGAATTATTATGCAGCACCTATTGCAAGGCTAATAGAAGAATTTTCAAAATTACCAGGGATAGGAAGAAAAACAGCTCAAAGATTAGCTTTTCATGTGCTAAATATGAAGGAAAATGACGTAGTGAATCTATCAGAGGCAATTATATATGCAAAGAAAAGCACAAAATACTGTTCAGAATGTGCCAATATAACGGATATAGATCCTTGTAGTATATGTAGAAATGAAAATAGAGATAAAAGCATTATCTGTGTTGTTGAAGATCCAAAAGATGTTATTGCAATGGAAAAAACGAAAGAATTTAAAGGAGTTTATCATGTTTTACATGGAGCTATATCCCCTATGGAAGGTATAGGACCTGGGGATATTCGAATCAAAGAGCTATTATTAAGGCTGCAAAAAAATGAAGTAACAGAAGTAATCCTTGCTACAAATCCAACCATAGAAGGAGAGGCTACATCCATGTATATTTCAAAATTAATAAAACCTTCTGGGATTAAAGTAACGAGAATTGCTCATGGGATTCCTGTAGGTGGAGATTTAGAATATGCTGATGAAGTAACCTTATCTAAGGCACTAGAAGGAAGAAGAGAATTATAATGTGACAGGGGACGGTTCCCTGTCACGAAAATATAAGGGGGATATATATGTATTGTAGAAAAATGATAGGTGATAAATGTTACTTATCACCAATTAATGTTAATGATTATGAAAAATATACTACATGGGTAAATGATATGGAAGTAGGAGTAGGAATGATATTTTCAGCAAGTCTGATTACCGCAACAAAGGAAAAGGAATTATTGGAAAGATTGGCACAATCAGAATTTAATTTTGCTATTATAGATAAAGAAAATGATAAATTAATAGGAAATGTAGGTTTTCCCAAAATAGATAAAATTAATCATGTAGGAGAAATGGGAATATTTATAGGAAATAAAAATTATTGGGGAAAAGGATACGGGGTTGAGGCTATTAAGTTAATACTTGATTTTGGATTTAATATTTTAAATTTACACAATATTAATTTGAAAGTTTTTGAATATAATAAACCTGCAATAAAATGCTACAAAAAAGCAGGCTTTAAGGAAGTAGGACGACTTAGGGAAGCCAAACAGATTGCAGGGAAAAGATATGACGAAATATACATGGATATATTAGCAAGTGAATATGAATCTGTTTATATAAAAGATTTAGTAGAAAAGAAAAATAAGCAAGGGAAGAGTATTAAAGAAGAGGTTTAGAAAAGAAAATTTTATGACAATATGATAAGGGATGGTTCCCCATCATGATATCCCCTAGTATATACGTATATATAATCCAGAATATGGATATGATATATACAAATATCAAATAGGGGGTAGCAATTATGAGTAGGGTAGGCAGTAACTCAAAGAGAAATGAAAAAAATACAAATAGCTTCTTTAATAAGATAAATACAATTTATGCACAGGTCGTAAATGGGGAAGATATTCGTTCGGAAGAAGACAAAATGATAGATACAATAAGATCAGCTCATGATGAGTGGAAAAATGCAGAGGCATTTTTTCAAAATGTAACAGATCCGGATTTAATCGATTATGCAATATATCGGGTAGAAGCTGCAAAAACAAGATATACCTATCTTATGAAAGTTGCAAGAGAAATGGGAATCAAAGCTAATATACAGTAAAATATCTTTAAGTTTTAAAGAACAGGCTAACTTGCAAAGTATAAGACCTGTTCTTTTTGTCATATTATTTGTACAAACACTATATAATTAACTAGAACAAAAGTTTTGAATATGGGGTGATATAGTGGGAATGGGGGTAGAATTAAATATTATTCTTGCTTATGCATTTGGGCTTATTTTGTTATATATAATCGGATATATATTATTAATACCTATAAAATGGATAATAAAATTTATTTATAATGGTATTGTAGGAGGGGTTATGCTACTTGTTATTAATTTTTTAGGAGGCTTTTTTGGCATCCATATAGCGATAAACCCTATTACTGCTTTATTAGCTGGTCTGTTAGGAGTTCCGGGAGTTGTTTTAATGTTGGTATTGCAGCGTTTGTTATAAAAGAAAAGTTAATGACTTTGATAACTTTTGTAAAAAATTTAAGTTTGTTTATTAATAGATTAATGTCCATAAATAAAATATTACATTTATGGATATTAATCTATTTTTTCATGTATACAAAGTATATTGACACAAATTATTGGTTCTGTTATACTAGGCAATAAGAACTGTATCAATGGTTCATATTTAATGCATACCATATATGTACAATCTGTTATAATGTATATATATCTATACTAGTACAGATATACAATTATACTGTTGTGATATAACAGTGCATCTCTATAGAGAAAATAGCTGTTTATATTAAGGAAACGATAAGCCAGCAAAAGATAAAAAAACTAGTAGAATTATTCTGAAAAATATAATAAAATAAGAAAAAAGCTTTCCCAAAACTAAAATATTACATAGAAGAAGGGGGATTTTTTAATGGCAAAGCAAATGAAAACGATGGATGGAAATACTGCTGCTGCATATGTCTCTTATGCATTTACTGATGTTGCAGCAATTTATCCAATTACCCCATCATCAAACATGGCAGAGTTTGTAGATGATTGGGCTGCTCATGGAAAGAAAAATATTTTTGGACAAGAAGTACAAGTTACAGAACTTCAATCAGAAGCTGGAGCAGCTGGAGCAGTACACGGTTCTTTGGCAGCTGGAGCATTAACAACAACTTTTACTGCTTCACAAGGACTTCTTTTAATGATTCCAAATATGTATAAAATCGCAGGAGAGTTACTACCTGGAGTATTCCATGTAAGTGCGCGTGCCGTAGCAAGCCATGCATTATCTATTTTTGGTGATCATTCAGACGTTATGGCTACACGTCAAACAGGATTTGCATTACTTGCATCTGGTAGTGTGCAAGAAGTAATGGATTTAGGTGGTGTTGCACATCTTGCTGCAATCAAAGGTAAGGTACCATTCTTACACTTCTTTGATGGATTTAGAACTTCTCATGAAATTCAAAAGATAGAAGTAATCGATTATGAAGATTTTGCAAAGCTTGTAGACCGTGATGCTATTAAGGCTTTTAGAGATAATGCACTAAATCCTGAGCATCCAGTTACAAGAGGAACTGCACAAAACCCTGATATTTTCTTCCAAGCAAGAGAAGCATGTAATAGATACTACGAGCAAATACCAGATATTGTAAATGATTATATGCAAGAAATCAGCAAAATTACAGGAAGAAGCTACAAGCCTTTTGACTATGTAGGAGCGCCTGATGCTGAAAGAGTAATCATTGCAATGGGATCTGCAACAGAAGCAATTGAAGAAACTGTTGATTATTTAGTAGCAAGAGGAGAAAAAGTAGGTTTAATCAAGGTTAGATTATACAGACCATTCTCTTCAAAATACTTCTTTGATGTATTACCAAGCACAGTTAAGAAAATTGCTGTACTTGATAGAACAAAAGAGCCAGGAGCACTTGGAGAGCCATTATATCTAGATGTTTGTACATTATTCTATGAAAAAGAAAATGCACCAATCATCGTAGGTGGACGTTACGGATTAGGATCAAAAGATACAACACCTTCACAAATTAAGGCTGTATTTGACAATCTTGCATTAGATACGCCTAAGAACGGATTTACTGTAGGTATTGTTGATGATGTAACAAATACATCATTAGAAATAAAAGAAGAAATTTCAACAGTTCCAGAAGGAACAATCACATGTAAATTCTGGGGATTAGGATCTGATGGTACAGTAGGAGCAAACAAAAATGCTATTAAGATCATCGGTGACAATACAGATATGTATGCACAAGGATACTTTGCATATGACTCTAAAAAATCTGGTGGAGTAACTATTTCTCACTTAAGATTCGGTAAGAAGCCAATAAAATCTACTTATTTAATCAGTAAAGCAGATTTTGTATCATGTTCAACACCTGCATATGTAAATCAATATGATTTACTAGAAGGATTAAAGCCAGGAGGAACATTCTTACTAAACTGTAGATGGGCTCCAGAAGATTTAGAAGAAAAACTACCTGCAGCTATGAAAAAATATATTGCAGAGAACAATATTGACTTTTATATCATTAATGCAACAGATATCGCAGCAGAGATCGGACTTGGAAACAGAACAAACATGATTATGCAATCTGCATTCTTCAAATTAGCAAAAGTAATTCCACTAGATGATGCAGTAAAATACTTAAAAGATGCGATTGTTAAATCATATGGTAAAAAAGGTGAAAAAGTTGTTAGCATGAACCATGAAGCAGTGGATCAAGGAATCAATGCATTAGTAAAAATTGATGTGCCAGCTTCATGGGCAAATGCAGAAGTAGCAGAAGAAGCTGCTGTAACAACTGATGAGCCAGAATTCATCAAAAATGTATTAAGACCTATGAATGCACAAAAAGGAGACAAACTTCCTGTAAGTACTTTCGTAGGAAGAGAAGATGGAACATTCCCACATGGAACAGCAGCATATGAAAAACGTGGTATTGCTGTAAATGTACCTGAGTGGATTAAAGATAACTGTATCCAATGTAACCAGTGTTCATTCGTATGTCCACATGCAGCAATCAGACCAATTCTTGTAAATGAAGAAGAAAAGAAAAATGCACCAGAAACTTTTGAAACATTAAAAGCTATGGGTAAAGGATTAGAAGGATACGAGTATCGTATGCAAGTAAGTGCATTAGATTGTACAGGATGTGGAAACTGTGCAGACATTTGTCCTTCAAAACAAAAAGCATTAGTTATGAAACCTATTGAAACACAAACAGAAAAAGAAGTTCCAAACTGGGATTATGCAATGACTGTTTCTCCAAAACAAAATCCAATGAAGAAAGAAACAGTAAAAGGAAGCCAGTTCGAGCAGCCACTTCTTGAGTTCTCAGGAGCATGTGCTGGTTGTGGAGAAACACCATATGCAAAAGTAATTACACAATTATTCGGAGATCGTATGATGATTGCTAATGCGACAGGATGTTCTTCAATTTGGGGAGCTTCAGCACCAGCTACACCATACTGCAAAAACCATGAAGGTAAAGGTCCAGCTTGGGCAAACTCACTATTTGAAGATAATGCTGAGTATGGATATGGTATGGCACTTGGTGTAAAACAAATGAGAAACAAATTAGCAGACTTAATGAAAGAATTACTTTCACTAGATCTTTCTGAAGAAACAAAAGCACCATTTGCTGAGTGGTTAGAAGGAATAAATGATGCAGAAGTTTCTAAAGCTGCTACAGCAAAAATTCTTAAAGTTTTAGAAGCAAAAGATACATTAGATTCAAAAGCGAAAGAAATCTTAGAGCAAATTGAAGAGAAGAAAGACTTCTTAATCAAGAAATCTGTATGGATTATTGGTGGAGATGGATGGGCAAATGATATCGGTTATGGTGGACTTGATCATGTCCTTGCATCTGGTGAAGATGTAAACATCTTAGTATTTGATACAGAAGTTTACTCAAATACAGGTGGACAGTCTTCAAAAGCTACACCAACAGCAGCTGTTGCAAAATTCGCAGCATCTGGTAAAAAAGTTAAGAAAAAAGACCTTGGTATGATTGCAACAACATACGGTTATGTATATGTAGCACAAGTAGGTATGGGAGCAGACAAGAACCAATTCATGAAAGCAATCACAGAAGCTGAAAAATATAATGGACCATCATTAATTATTGCATACGCTCCATGTATCAACCATGGTATTAAAGAAGGTATGGGAAGAGCTCAAGCTAACATTAAGCAAGCAGTAGATGCTGGATACTGGCATTTATATAGATACAACCCAATGCTTAAAGAAGAAGGTAAAAATCCATTTATCTTAGATTCTAAAGAGCCAACAGCAAGCTTTAGAGAGTTCTTAGAAGGACAAGTAAGATATACATCATTAAAACAACAATTCCCTGAAATTGCTGAGGAATTATTTGAAAAAGCTGAAAGAGAAGCAAAAGAAAGATACGAAACTTACAAAAAAATGGCTCAATAATAAAAAGTGTGTAGCATTTGCTACACACTTTTTTATTGGTCTAAATTTTCATCAAAAGGCTTATCAATAGTATAATGACCCATCAACGTTTCTTGTTTTTTGCCGTCTACTAAAAATTGCACCTTTTGTACATCTTCAAGAGAAGTGAGAGAATATACAATCTGACCGATAATAAAAAACTCTTGCAAAGATCCTCCATTTAAATTTTGAGAAGATACGTTTACATAAGCAATACCATTTTCTATTTTTGCATCTAGGAAAATTAAATCCTTATTTATCTGTGTATTGGCATTTTCTATATTCGGATCTTTTTTCAGTTCATTAAGGATTGATAATACATGATTGTTAGTAGGATTTATTTTCTTTTTTACAGTAATAAATTTATCTAGTGCCTCATTTCCTGTTTCAATGTATGCTTCATTGGCATAATATAAGGTGACTTCAATTTCATGTTTCGAATTATTTATAGATGTACATCCACTTACGAATAGAAGTATGATGCATAAAAGGCATATGGATTTTTTCATATTTATTCCTCCTGACGTTTACTTTTTTACATTATATCATGGAAAAGCGAGTGAAAATTAAAGGAAATAAATATAAAAAATATTTGAAAAATTTAAAAATATTTGATTTAATATAAATAGGGCAAAACATTTTATGAACAAAAGGGGGAAAACACATGGGGTTAGCAGTTTTAAAAGTGCAGGAAAGAGAGTTAAAAAAGAAGAATGAATTAAAAAAATTAAGAAAAGAAGGATTTATTCCAGCTATTATTTATGCACACAACAAAAAGACAAAGCAAATTAAATTAAACAGACAAGAAGTAGATAAAACATTAAATCACTATGGAGTAGGTTCAAGCGTATATCTTGAAATGGGAAATGAGATAAAACATGCAATCATAAAAGATATTCAAAGGCATACAACCAAATTAAACGTCTTACATATAGATTTGCAAGAGTTAGATGCAAATGAAAAAGTAAGAGTTAAAATTCCTATACATTTAGTCAATAAATCAGCTGTAGAATCGAGTACTTCTGTCATACAGCAGCAGATGACAGAATTAGAGATACAAACTTATCCAAAGTACCTGAAACAATCTATAGAAGTTGATGTATCCAATATAAAATATGGAGAGCCATTTATCGTAAGCCAATTAGAAATCTACAATGATCCAAATATTGAAGTATTAAATGGAGCAGAAGAAATAGTTGCATTGCTTACTGAATCTACTAAATTAGAAGAAAAAGAAGATCAGGATTCAGATGATTTGTTAAAAATGCTTTATTAATTATAGGTAATCAACTTTTAAAGGAAATATAAAAAGAACGTTCATTCCAGATAACTTTTTGCAATATCCCTCTATGAAATTTTGTAGGTAGCAGTATATAAAAAAAAGAGATTGGAGATACTGACTACTAGACTTAACCATAGGGAGGGATGTTTGTGCGAAAATCCGTTATTAATGCAGATATGAGAAATGAAATAGGTTCTAATGCATGTCATAAAATAAGAAATGCAGGGCATGTTCCAGGAGTAGTTTATGGACACAATGTGCGTACAAGAGCAATAGAATTAGATACGAAGGAAATAGACAACATTATAAGGAGCTATGGAACAAATGTACTTTTAAATTTACATGTAGGGACAGACCATTCAACAGTTATGATAAAAGAGGTACAAAGAGATCCAGTAACAAATGCATTAAAACATGTAGATTTTCAAGAAGTTTCTCAAAATGAAAGAATACATACAACAGTACCTATTAAGCTTATAGGAAAAGAAAAAGTAGAATCAAGTATAGGGGTAGTGCAGCAGCAATTAAGAGAAGTACATGTTGAGTGTTTACCAAATAGAATTCCAGAAAGCATACAAATTGATGTATCACTATTAGCACCAGGAAACCCATTAAAAATAGGAGATGTAGAGTTTGGTGAAGAAATCAGTGTATTAAATGAACCTCATGAAATTGTAGCAGCACTTACAAAAGCTGAAAGAAGAATTGAAGAGGAAGAAGATGAGGGTTTACTTGAAAAAATAAATGAGACACCAAATATAAAGTAGGCAAATGAATTTGCCTACTTTATTATATGGATAAATAAGTTCAAAAGGAAATATAAAGAACGTTCATTCCAGATAACTTTTGAAAAAAAGTTATCAAAGTCATTCACTTATCTTTATATTTCCTTTTTTAATTATTGATGTTGCTTTTTTTTATAGATATCCAATTTTAAAAATAAACATAAAGAACATTTATTCCAGGTAACTTTTAATAAATTTGAATAAATTACCATTTGACGCATTTAAATAAACATGGTAATATATATCTTGTCGTTACAAAGAGGCAATTGTAGTAAGGGGCTACAAGGAGAACAAAAAATGTAGCACTTACAAAAAAGTTGTTGACAGATTCGACGAAATATGCTAATATAAAAAAGTCGTCAGGACAATGATGAAACAATTTGATCTTTGAAAACTATACAGTGTAAGAAATTAAGCCAGCAATAATTTTTAACCTCGAAAGTTTTGTTTGAGAGTTTGATCCTGGCTCAGGATGAACGCTGGCGGCGTGCCTAACACATGCAAGTCGAGCGAAGCGAATATGACAGATTCTTAGGATGAAGTTGTATAAGCTTAGCGGCGGACGGGTGAGTAACGCGTAGGCAACCTGCCCTATACAGAGGGATAGCCTCGGGAAACCGGGATTAATACCTCATAAAACTCTAGTATCGCATGATACATGAGTCAAAGATTTATCGGTATAGGATGGGCCTGCGTCTGATTAGCTAGTTGGTGAGGTAAAGGCTCACCAAGGCGACGATCAGTAGCCGACCTGAGAGGGTGATCGGCCACACTGGAACTGAGACACGGTCCAGACTCCTACGGGAGGCAGCAGTGGGGAATATTGCACAATGGGCGAAAAGCCTGATGCAGCAACGCCGCGTGAGCGATGAAGGCCTTCGGGTCGTAAAAGCTCTGTCCTAAGGGAAGAAAACTGACGGTACCTTAGGAGGAAGCCCCGGCTAACTACGTGCCAGCAGCCGCGGTAATACGTAGGGGGCGAGCGTTATCCGGAATCACTGGGCGTAAAGGGTGCGTAGGCGGCCGATAAAGTCTGGGGTGAAAGGCTACGGCTCAACCGTAGTAAGCCTTGGAAACTTATTGGCTTGAGTGCAGGAGAGGAGAGTGGAATTCCTAGTGTAGCGGTGAAATGCGTAGATATTAGGAGGAACACCAGTGGCGAAGGCGACTCTCTGGACTGTAACTGACGCTGAGGCACGAAAGCGTGGGGAGCGAACAGGATTAGATACCCTGGTAGTCCACGCCGTAAACGATGAGTGCTAGGTGTCGGGGGGTACCACCCTCGGTGCCGCAGCTAACGCATTAAGCACTCCGCCTGGGGAGTACGGTCGCAAGACTGAAACTCAAAGGAATTGACGGGGACCCGCACAAGCAGCGGAGCATGTGGTTTAATTCGAAGCAACGCGAAGAACCTTACCAGGACTTGACATCCTCTGCATTAACCTTAACCGGTGAAATCCCTTCGGGGACAGAGAGACAGGTGGTGCATGGTTGTCGTCAGCTCGTGTCGTGAGATGTTGGGTTAAGTCCCGCAACGAGCGCAACCCTTGTCTTTAGTTGCCAGCATTTCGGATGGGCACTCTAGAGAGACTGCCGGGGACAACTCGGAGGAAGGTGGGGATGACGTCAAATCATCATGCCCCTTATGTTCTGGGCTACACACGTGCTACAATGGCTGGTACAACGGGAAGCGAAGGAGTAATCCGGAGCAAATCCCTAAAAAGCCAGTCTCAGTTCGGATTGTGGGCTGCAACTCGCCCACATGAAGCTGGAGTTGCTAGTAATCGTGGATCAGAATGCCGCGGTGAATGCGTTCCCGGGTCTTGTACACACCGCCCGTCACACCATGGGAGTTGGGGGCGCCCGAAGTCAGCTATCTAACCATTTGGAGGAAGCTGCCGAAGGTGAAACCAATGACTGGGGTGAAGTCGTAACAAGGTAGCCGTATCGGAAGGTGCGGCTGGATCACCTCCTTTCTAAGGGGAAAGGCTTAACTTACACTGTTTAGTTTTGAAGGATTAAGTTTGGGCTTGTAGCTCAGGTGGTTAGAGCGCACGCCTGATAAGCGTGAGGTCGGAGGTTCGAGTCCTCCCAAGCCCACCATTTAAATCTTTCATGTACTTTGAAAACTGAACAATGCATAAAATACAATTTCTGGTCAAGTTATAAAGAGCATAGGGTGAATGCCTTGGCACCAGGAGCCGAAGAAGGACGTGGTAAGCTGCGATAAGCCTCGGGGAACTGCAAGCAAGTTTTGATCCGGGGATTTCCGAATGGGGAAACCCACCTAGGGTAATACTTAGGTACCCACTACTGAATCCATAGGTAGTGAGGAGGCATACCAGGGGAACTGAAACATCTAAGTACCCTGAGGAAAAGAAAGAAAACTCGATTCCCTAAGTAGCGGCGAGCGAAAGGGGATTAGCCCAAACCTAGAAAATTTTTTCTAGGGGTTGCGGATATACTCATAAGAGCGAAGAATTTGTAGCCGAAGAGGTCTGGAAAGGCCCACCATAGGAGGTAATAGTCCTGTAGGCGAAACAAAGTCTAGCTTGAGTATACTCCAGAGTACCACGAGACACGTGAAACCTTGTGGGAAGCAGGGGGGACCACCCCCCAAGGCTAAATACTACCTGGTGACCGATAGCGCATAGTACCGTGAGGGAAAGGTGAAAAGAACCCCGGGAGGGGAGTGAAATAGAACCTGAAACCCTATGTTTACAAGCAGTGGAAGTTCTTTATATGAACGACCGCGTACTTTTTGTAGAACGGGCCAACGAGTTACGGTATGCAGCAAGGTTAAGTAGTTAAGCTACGGAGCCGCAGCGAAAGCGAGTCTGAATAGGGCGATTTAGTTGTATGCCGTAGACCCGAAACCGGGTGACCTATCCATGAGCAGGTTGAAGCGGAAGTAAAAATTTCGTGGAGGACCGAACCCATGTCTGTTGAAAAAAAGGCTGGGATGACTTGTGGATAGCGGAGAAATTCCAATCGAACTCGGAGATAGCTGGTTCTCCCCGAAATAGCTTAGGGCTAGCCTCAAAGTTAGTGATACGGAGGTAGAGCACTGAATGTCCTAGGGGCCCTCACCGGTTACCGAAGACTATCAAACTCCGAATGCCGTAATCATATCTTTGGGAGTCAGACTATGTGTGATAAGATTCATAGTCGAGAGGGAAACAGCCCAGACCGTCAGCTAAGGTCCCTAAGTACAGGTTAAGTGGAAAAGGATGTGGGATTGCATAGACAACTAGGATGTTGGCTTAGAAGCAGCCACTCATTTAAAGAGTGCGTAATAGCTCACTAGTCGAGTGATCCTGCGCCGAAAATTACCGGGGCTCAAACCTGTCACCGAAGCTACGGCTTGTCGTAGTATGAATACTGATTTTAGAAAAGAGCAAAGGAAGAAGGTAAGCTTTGCCGAAGGTATCCTACGGATACAAGCAAAGGCCTTCGGCCAAATAACCAAAAAGCTCAAACAAAGCTCTAAGGTTAGTATTCATATTACGACAGGGGTAGGGGAGCATTCTATACGGGCTGAAGTCATACCGAAAGGAATGGTGGACTGTATAGAAGAGAGAATGTTGGCATGAGTAGCGAGAGGTAGGTGAGAATCCTACCCGCCGAAAACCTAAGGTTTCCTGAGGAAGGTTCGTCCGCTCAGGGTTAGTCGGGACCTAAGCCGAGGACGAAAGTCGTAGGCGATGGACAACAGGTTGAAATTCCTGTACCACCGAAAATCGTTTGAGCAATGGGGGTGACACAGGAGGATAGGCTAAGCGCACCGTTGGTTGTGTGCGTCTAAACCCGTAGGGAGTCTATGTAGGCAAATCCGCGTAGGCAATCCTGAAAGGTGATGGGAGCGAAATATAGTAGCGAACTTGCTGATTCCACACTGTCGAGAAAAGCCTCTAGCGAGATCTAGGTGCCCGTACCGCAAACCGACACAGGTAGGTGAGGAGAGAATCCTAAGGCGAGCGAGAGAACTATTGTTAAGGAACTCGGCAAAATGACCCCGTAACTTAGGGAGAAGGGGTGCCACGGTAGGGTGTTAAAGCCCGAGGTGGCCGCAGAGAATAGGCCCAAGCGACTGTTTAGCAAAAACACAGGTCTCTGCTAAGTCGAAAGACGATGTATAGGGGCTGACGCCTGCCCGGTGCTGGAAGGTTAAGGGGACGTGTTAACGTAAGTGAAGCACTGAACTTAAGCCCCAGTAAACGGCGGCCGTAACTATAACGGTCCTAAGGTAGCGAAATTCCTTGTCGGGTAAGTTCCGACCCGCACGAAAGGCGTAACGATTTGGGCACTGTCTCAACAATAGACTCGGTGAAATTGTAGTACCGGTGAAGATGCCGGTTACCCGCAGCAGGACGGAAAGACCCCGTGGAGCTTTACTGTAGCCTGACACTGGATTTTGGTATTACATGTACAGCATAGGTGGGAGACTTAGAAGCATGTACGCCAGTATGTGTGGAGTCGCCGTTGGGATACCACTCTTGTAATACTGAAGTTCTAACCAGAAGCTGTGAATCCAGCTTTGGGACACTGTCAGGTGGGCAGTTTGACTGGGGCGGTCGCCTCCTAAAAGGTAACGGAGGCGCCCAAAGGTTCCCTCAGCGCGGTCGGAAATCGCGCGTAGAGTGTAAAAGGCAGAAGGGAGCTTGATTGCGAGACTTACAAGTCGAGCAAGGACGAAAGTCGGGCTTAGTGATCCGGTGGTTCCGAGTGGAAGGGCCATCGCTCAACGGATAAAAAGCTACCCCGGGGATAACAGGCTTATCTCCCCAAGAGTCCACATCGACGGGGAGGTTTGGCACCTCGATGTCGGCTCGTCTCATCCTGGGGCTGAAGTAGGTCCCAAGGGTTGGGCTGTTCGCCCATTAAAGAGGCACGCGAGCTGGGTTCAGAACGTCGTGAGACAGTTCGGTCCCCTATCCGCTGTGGGCGCAGGAAATTTGAGAGGAGCTGTCCTTAGTACGAGAGGACCGGGATGGACGTACCTCTGGTGTATCAGTTGTCGCGCCAGCGGCATGGCTGAGTAGCTATGTACGGACGGGATAAGCGCTGAAGGCATCTAAGCGCGAAGCCCCCCTCAAGATTAGATTTCCCATGACGTAAGTCAGTAAGACCCCAGAAAGACCATCTGGTTGATAGGCCTAAGGTGTAAGGGCAGTAATGTCTTAAGCTGATAGGTACTAATAGGTCGAGGACTTGACCAAATATATGCATTGTTCAGTTTTGAGGGTACAACCTCTAATCCAGTGACAATAGCGAAGGGGTCACACCTGTTCCCATACCGAACACAGAAGTTAAGCCCTTCAGCGCTGATGGTACTTAGGCGGAGACGCCTTGGGAGAGTAGGTCGTCGCTGGTTTTAAAAAGACTCAGAATATATATTCTGAGTCTTTTGTTGTTTTTGTGAAAAAAGACGAATAGATATTGTATGCAGAAGAATAAAGAAAACTATATATTGTGGGATGTATAACAAAATTGGACAATAAAAGGAAAAATAGGACAAAAGAACCAACAATATAACAAAGGAAAAATAAAATGTATATAGAATATATATGCATAAAAGAGGATGGAAAAGGATGATTATATATGATTTTGAAAATAATATTTCTTATTATGCTGTGTATACCTATTGCCTGTTTTATTAGTTATTTGATAATAGATACAGCCATAGATTTAAAAAATTCTAAAAGAACAAGGAAAAGAAGGAATAAATCTATATCTAAAGATGAATCTTCTAAAAAGCGTCATCTTAGAGTTGCAAAATAGTATAAAAAACATACAAAAGCTTCCATTGGAAGCTTTTTTGTATTGCGTAAAAAAAAAGAAAGTGATATGATAATATTTGTACTATAAAGACCATATAAGATAAGGAGAAGAGAATATGGCACTTATTAGGCAAACCATAAGACAGAAAAAGCTTTCCTTATGGAAAGTATTGTTTATGATATGTGGCCCTATCTATATTATGAATATAGCCATAAAATTATTTAGTAGATTCAATCCAGTCATAGCTACTGTTGGAGGTTTGGTTACATTTTTAGGGGCAGTGGTTGCGTGTGTTGTGATTATCTATAATCATGTGGCTTATTTTAACTACAAGATAATAGATGATGAACTTATTATGGAAAAAGTTTTTGGAAGAGCTAGTCATTTGTTTCTAACTTTAAAACTGAATGATTTAGAACAATTCAAACCATATGATGAAATCAATATGCAAAAAGTAAAGAACGAAAAAGTAAAAGTATATAAGTTTGTATCAGGAAGAAATACGCAAGAATGGTATGCAGGAGAATTCACTAGAAGCGGTGATAGGTATATGTTTATCATAGAACCAAATAAAGAATTACTAAATACCATTTTGTCTTTTAATACTCAATCATAAAAATTACTATGTCATATGACATAGTAATTTTTTTGCTTTAAAATTAAAAAAATAATAACGAGACATACTAAAACTGAATAAAATAATAAATATAGGATAATAATCCATAATAAAAAGGTTGGTGAGCTGTATGAGCCATGAAACCATTACATGTTATATTTGCAAAAAAGATACTTCAGAGTATATTCAATTATTGGATGGATACATATGTAAAGAATGTGAGATGAATATAAGTACTCTAGATCATGATGATATAAAGTATGAATACTATAATTATATGCTCAAAAAAATGTGGCACAAATTTTTGATTAGTTTATAATTTTCTTCAACATTAAAAAACAAAGTCATTAGCATAGGGTTAATGGCTTTGTTTTTTGGTATAATAAAGGAAAATATGAATTCTATAAAAAACTTTCCCTTAGTATGATAAAATAGATAGTAGACTTTATATTTATAACAGGAGGATCAGATTTGTGAAGGGCAAATTATTCGTAATAGAGTCAGGAGTAGATGCAAGTGGAAAAGCGACACAATCAGAAAAACTATATAAAAGACTTATAGATGATGGAAGGAAAGTAAAAAAAATTACTTTTCCTAATTATGAAAGCCAATCTTCAGCACTAGTGAAGATGTATCTAAATGGAGATTTTGGGCAAAAGGCAGATGATGTAAATCCTTATACAGCTTCAACCTTTTATGCAGTAGATAGATTTGCTTCATATGTGACAGAATGGAAAGATTTTTATCAAAATGGTGGTATTATCATTGCAGATCGATATACCACATCAAACATGGTACATCAAGCTTCAAAGTTTGATTGTAAAGAAGAAAAACTAGACTTCTTAGAGTGGTTATGGGATTTAGAATTTATAAAGATGAAACTACCTATTCCAGATGAAGTAATTTTCTTAAATATGAATCTAGAGGTAAGTTATCAATTGATTAAAAATCGATCTAATAAAATTACTGGACAGATAGAAAAAGATATCCATGAAAGAGACTTTGAATATTTACAGAAAACTTATGAAAATGCACTATGGGTAGCTAAGCAGTATCATTGGTTTGAGATTAACTGCACACAGAATGATATGCTTAAATCTATTGAGGAGATTCATGAAGAAATTTATCAAAAGGTAAAAGCAAAGCTTTAAAGGGAGCAAAATATGCTCTCTTTTATTAGAAAGGGGTTAGAGTATGAAGCTAATTATTGCCATTATCCATGATGAAGATGCTTTAAAATTAGTTAAAAATTTGACAGAACAAGGATATAGGGTAACAAAATTAGCATCTACAGGGGGATTCTTAAGATCAGGAAATACCACTTTATTTATAGGAATAGAGAAAGAAAAGGTAGATCATGTTATAGAGATTATAAAGGACCAATGTAAAAGTCGGAAAGAAATACAGCCAGCTCCTACACCTATGATAGGGAATTCATCAATGTTTATAACTTATCCTATAGAAGTGAATGTAGGAGGGGCAACTATATTTGTAGTAGACGTAGATCGTTTTGAGAAGGTGTAGTATAGAATAATGGAGGATTTTAATGGGGTTTAAAGATATTGTAGGACAAGAAAAGACCATAAATTTTTTAAAAAGATCTATAAAAAACAAAAGAATTGCACATGCATATATATTTGAAGGACCAGAAGGAGTAGGAAAGTTTAATACTGCTATAGCTTTTGCAAAGGGGATTCAATGCAAAAGCTATCATGAAGATGCTTGTAATATTTGCTCATCATGTTTGAAAGTCAACGGAGGTAACCATCCAGACATTAAAATCATTGAGCCAGAAGGAAAAAGCATCAAAAACAAACAAATTGAAGAATTTCAACAGGATTTATCACGAAAGCCTTATGAGAGCAATAAAAAGATATATATTATAAAAGATGCTAATAGTATGACAGCTAGTGCACAAAACAGGCTGTTAAAAACATTAGAAGAGCCGCCAGAATATGCGGTGATAATACTAATGAGTAACAATGTAAGCAGTTTTTTACCTACAATCAAGTCTCGTTGTCAAATACTAAAATTTCATCGGATTGGAGAAAAATATATTGAAGCTTTTCTAATCAATAAATATAAAATAGAAAAGGATGAGGCAAAAGTTCTAGCAGCTTTTTCTGATGGAATTATTGGAAAAGCAATAAAATTAAAAGAATCAGAGGAATTTAAGACAAAACGAGAAGAAACAATACAGGTAATTGAGAAAATCCTGAAAAAAGATCCATTAACTCCTTTTGAGGAGGTTGAATTTTTTCAAAAGCATAAAGACCATATTGATGAAATATTAGATTTTATGCTTTTTTGGTTTAGAGATATTATGATTATTACTCAGACAAGAACGGATAAGTTTTTGATAAATTTAGATAAAAAAAATACTTTACAAAATCACATGCATCATATAGCATATGAAAAAATAGGAGATATTATTACTGTAATAGAAAAAACAAAAAATGATATAAAAGCAAATGTTAATTTTCAATTAGCAATTGAAATGATGCTTTTAACCATGCAGGAGGTATAAAATGGTAACTGTTGTAGGCGTAAGATTTAAAAAAGCTGGAAAAATATACTACTTTGACCCTGATGCTATTGAAGTAAAAAAAGGTCAAAATGTAATTGTTGAGACTGCTAGAGGGGTAGAATTTGGAGAGGTTGTAGTTGGACCTAAGGAAGTTATGGAGGAAGATATTGTTGCTCCTTTAAAAAAAGTATTAAGAGTTGCTACCCTTGAGGATGAAATACAAAACAAGCAAAACATAGAAAAGCAAAAAGAAGCTTTTGAAATATGTTTAGAAAAGATTATGCAGCATAAGCTAGAAATGAAGCTTATAGATGTAGAATACACATTTGACAATAACAAAGTGATATTCTATTTTACAGCTGATGGAAGGGTAGATTTTAGAGAATTAGTAAAAGATTTAGCAGCAATATTTAAAACAAGGATAGAGCTTAGACAGATCGGGGTAAGAGATGAAGCAAAGATGATAGGAGGATTAGGCCCTTGTGGAAAATCTCTTTGCTGTGCAACTTGGCTTGGGGATTTTGAGCCAGTATCTATAAAAATGGCAAAAGAACAAAGTTTATCTCTAAATCCAACAAAAATATCAGGAATCTGCGGTAGGTTAATGTGCTGCTTAAAATATGAGCATGAAATGTACCAATGCTTACGTGAAAATCTTCCTGAACCTGGTGAAAAGATTTTAACACCAGATGGATTAGGAATAGTAGTAGAGAGTAATGTACTTTTAGAGTGTGTAAAGGTGCGTCTTATATTAAAAGAAGGAAAAGATGGGAAAGATGATAAACTAAGTGAAGATATAGAAGTTTATAGTAAAGATGCAGTAAAAAGAATGTGCTGCTGCAAAAGAAAAGAAGAAACAGACGAAAAAATCATAGAGGAAGATTTAGATCAATAGTTATAATTTACATGGTGATTGGAAATACTTAGTTAGGAATGGCATTTTGTAAGGGTTGGAGGTGAATGTTAGTGGCATATGTAATAACAGATGCATGTATCAATTGTGGTGCATGTGAGCCAGAATGTCCTGTAGGCGTAATCAGTTCTGGAGATGATAAGTATGTAATAGATGCGGCAGGATGCATTGATTGTGGTGCTTGTGCAAATGTATGTCCTGTAGATGCACCAAAACCAGAATAATGTACAATAGAAAGCCCCTAAATATAGGGGGTTTTTTTATGGGAAATATAGTATAATGGATATATAAAGAATTTTTATAAACATCAGATTATTGTGTATTGTGGGATTGTATGTTTTTACATGCTAGATAATGAATTAGTCTTAGGAGGATATTTAAAAATGGATTATGATACTCAAAATATAGAAAACAAAGTGTATAAAGAGCTAAAACATGCTATCTTGACAAAACAATTTTATCCTAATTATAAGTTAGTAGAAGCAACTATAGCAGAAAAATTAGGAGTAAGTAGAACTCCTGTAAGAAGTGCATTTAAAAAGCTAGCTTACGAAGGATTGGTGAATATTATACCTAGGAAAGGTGCTTTTATTGCACAGCCAACTATAGAAGAATTTATGCAGATCTATTCAAGTCGTTTAATATTAGAAAAAGAAGCAGCAATACTAGCAGCTAAACAAATGACAGCTGTAGATTTAGATTTTTTTAAACAATTATTAGAAGAAGAAAAAGAAAGTTATCAAAAGAGGGATTTTGAAAAATTCATTGCTACAAATAATAAAATACATATGCTAATAGCAGAAGCCTCAAAAAATAGATATTTTATTAAATTTATCAATGAATTACTAACGAAAAGTAATATATATTTAGTTTTTTATGATCAATTCTATACTAAGCCCCTAGAAGAGTTGAATTCAGTAAAAGAACACGGACAATTGTTTAAAGCAATAAAAGCTGGAGATTCTTACAAAAGTGGGCAAGCAATGGAGCAGCATATAAAAAGTATTTTTGAAAATCTTGAATTAACAATTTCTGAAAGAATGAATCCTTTTCATAACTCTATATCTACTTTATAATGTAGTATTCGGTGTATAATTTTAAAAAGCCTATCTTAAGTCATATCAATTTATCTATAGATGCAACTCTTTTATTTTTTTATATTTTTCTACAGCTATATGAAAATTTAATAGTTTAAAAGCTTATTTTTTTTTGCTTGTTCGCGTACTAATAGTATACAAAATTGAATACTATTTAGTATACAATTCTATTATTAGAAAAAGGGGGTAGTGTAGTGAAAAGGGCAAAAAGAAATATTAGCTTTAAAGAATCTGTCTTTTTATTATTTACTTTTATATTTATATTGATGTGGGGTGCATTAAAAGCAAAGATTCCTACAGGTATGTCTATTTTATTATGTGCTATTGTAACTTCTACTTATGGGATGCTTATTTTGAGATTTGAGTGGGATGAAATACTCAAAGGAATATTAAAAGTGTTTTCTATAGGAATGCCGGCAGTTCTTATTTTATTAATGGTAGGATTAATTACAGCCTCTTGGTTAGCTTCGGGAACAACACCTATATTAATCTATTGGGGATTAAAGATACTAAGACCATCTATTTTCTTGATTGCTGCATTTTTAATAACATCTATTGCTTCTATAGCAACAGGATCTGCTTGGGCAATAATAGGTACTTTTGGAGTTGCTTTAATGGGAATTGCTAATGGTATTGGAGTCCCAATTGGTGTGGCAGTTGGAGCGATTGTAGCAGGCTCATATTTAGGAGATAAATGGAGTCCTTTGTCTGATTCAGCCAATTTAGCAGCTGCAGTTGCAGGGCAGGATGTATTTCATCTATTTAAAAGTATGTTTTCTACAACTGGCTTGGGGGCTCTTGGTGCAATTATTATTTATGGAATAATAGGCTTAGGTTATGCAAATAACAGTGCAGTAGATGCTTCTTCTATTAAAGAAATCATAGATGGACTAGCTAATGCTTATAATTTTAACATTATATTAATTTTACCTCCATTAGTTGTTATCTATTTAGCTGTGAGAAAAAAACCTATTTTACCAGTTTTGGTTATTGGTGTAATTATAGGAGCGATTTTAGCAATACTATTGCAAAATATACCAGTTAATAAAATGTTAAGTGTGCTCTATAGTGGGTACAGTTCTTCTACTGGCCTCGAAGGAATTGATAAGCTATTAAGTGGTGGAGGCCTAAAATCAATGATGGGGTTAATCTTAATTATTTTCTGTGCATTTATATTTGCAGGGACAGTGGAAGTTATTGGAATATTAGATACTATATTAAATAAACTTACAAAACTTACACAATCAGAAGGATCATTGGTATTAACATCCCTTATAACCTCTGTATTAACCGTTTATCTTTCTAGTAGTGTTTATGTTTCACTTATTTTAAATGGACGTATGTATGTTCCTGCCTATGAACGTGTAGGATTGCATAAAGTTAATCTTTCTAGAACAATTGTAGAAGCAGCTTCCTATTCAGGAGCTTATGTGCCATGGAGCGGTGGGGCATTACTAATACTTGGTACTTTAGGTTTAAAGTGGTATGAGTTTGCACCATATCTATTTAATCATTGGATCAGCATGGTATTAGTTGTGCTCTTTGCTTTTATGGGTAAGTTTATGGAGAAGAATTCTAAATATAACGATGCTGCTAAAAGAGAGTCAGATGAGCCTTTTATATAAATGTAATCTTTAGGAATGGAAGATAAATGCGTTATCTTAATAAATATATTTAAGGAGGCTTTGTATATGGTTAAAAAGATTACAATCATTGGGGGAGGAAATGGGGCTTTTGCTGTTGCGGGTGACTTAACATTAGCAGGCTATGAAATAACTTTATATGAAGATGAAAGATTTAAAGAAAATATAGAAGAATTGCTAAAAACACAAACGATTACTTTAACAGGAGTTGGGAAAACAGGAGAAGCAAAAATTCATAAAGTTACAATGGATTTACAGGAAGCTCTATTGGAGGCAGATTTAATCATGCCAGTAGTTCCAGCATATGCACTAAAAAATTTTGCCGAAAAGATAGCACCATATATAAAAAGAGGGGATAAAATAGTTTTAACGCCTGGCAGTACGGGTGGTGCATTAATTGTATCGAAAGTATTAAATGAAAAAGGAAAATTAGATGAAGTAAAAATTGCAGAAATGCATACTTTGCCATATGCTTGTAGAAAAACAGGCCCAACAAGTGTAAATATATTGTTAGAATGTGGTAAATTATACTTTGCAGCTTTTCCAGCCAAATACAATCAGGAAATGTATGATATAGTAAAAGAATTCTACCCAGCAGTAGAATTAGTAAATGATGTTTTAGAAACTGCGCTGAACAATGGAAATCCTGTATCCCATCCAGCCCCTGTTGTACTAAATGCTGGTAAGATTGAATACTATAAAGGAGAACATTATCATTACAAAGAAGGTATCACGCCATCTGTTGCACGTGTTAACGAAAAAATTGATATTGAAAGGCAAGAAATATGTAAAAAATTTGGATATAAAATTGTTGACGCTAAAGATCGGTTGTTTTTAATGGGATATGTACCTAAAAGAGAAACGCTTTATGAATGTTATAGAGACAGTAAAGTATTTTCACCATTAAAAGGTCCAAAAGATTTAAATGACCGATATTTGACAGAAGATACACCATGTTCTTTGGTAGCTTTATCAAGTATAGCAGATATAGTAGGAGTAGAAACCCCTGTAATGGATTCTGTAATAACTTTGGCTTCTGCTTTAAAAGATGAGAATTATTGGAAAACAGGGAATACGGTTGAAAGTTTAGGGCTGAGTGGAATGAATGCTGAAGAAATAAAAGACTTTTTACAAGAGGGATATAAATAATAATGAGCTCTATAGATTTCTATAGGGCTTAAAGTGTTTAAAAAGTAAACATTTAAAAAAGGGGGGAAGTTTTGAATGGGATAAAAATTTTTGATTTTATATTGATAGGTCTATATTTTATTGGAATGGTACTTATAGGATTTTATTTCAAGAAAAGGATAACGAAGTCTACGGATTATTATTTAGCGGGTAGAAGTTTAAACTTTTTTGTTATTATGGCCACTGTATGTGCTTCAATTATTGGTGGCGGAGCAATGATAGGACGTGGTGGGATTACTTATAGTCAAGGTGTAGTTGCGATTATGTTGGGATTACCTTACTTGCTAGGAATGTATTTTTTTTCTTTTATTTCAGGAAGGATACAAGAAGTAGGAGAATTAAACAATATCGATTCTATTCCTGATTTGATGGAATATCGATTTGGTATAAAAGCAAAGTATATGACGGCTTTCTTAATAGCATTTACTATGATGGCAACTGTAGGAACACAAATTACAGCAACAGCTACACTTATAAAAACGATTGGGGGCTTTTCTTATGAAGCTGGAGCTTGGATTGCAGTCATTATATTTGTTTCTTATACGGCAGCTTCAGGTTTATTTGGAGTAGTTTATACGGATGTAGTCCAATTCATAATCTTGATGCTTTTTATGTATATATTATTACCAATAATTTCTTTAGTTAAAGTAGGCGGTATAAGTACTATGATACAATCAGTGCCAAAAGAAATGCTGTCTTTAAAGCCATCTCCTCAGATTATAGGTTGGATATTTACAAATTTGGTATTTACATTAGCTGGTGCTGAAATGTGGCAAAGAGCTTTTGCTGCTAGAAGTCCGAAGGATGCTCGTAAAGGAATGTTATTAGGGAATACGGTCTATGCATATACTATTGTTGTAACTTTAATAATTGGATTAAGTGCATATATACTACTTCCAAATATCATAAATGATTATGGAACAGCAGATGCTGCTATTCCAGCCTTAGTTAGTTATTTATTACCTGTAGGTATTACTGGATTAACCATAGCTGCATTGTTTGCAGTTCTTATGTCCTCGGCTGATACTTATTTACTTATTTCTGTTCAGACTATTCTAAGAGATATTTTAAAACCTGTATGGCCTAATATGGATGAGAAGAAAGAACTTTTTTATTCAAGAATATTTACTATTTTATTAGGGATTGCAGCCTTAATCATTGCTCTTTATATCAGACAGGCATATAAAACCTTAATGTTTGCATGGTCTTTTTATGCAGCTTCTGTTGGATTACCTGCTTTTGCTGCTCTATATTGGAGGAAAGCTACTTCTTCAGGCATTATATCAGGGATTATTATAGGATTTGCAACTAGTATAATATGGAAATTGACTGGTTCGCCTTGGGGAGTAGGTGCTGCATTGCCAGGATCAATATTGTGTGGGTTAGCTTTAGTTTTGGTAAGTTATGTTACATATAAAGAAGATGAGCCTACTCCTTTTCCTAAGTTATCAAGTTCAGTGAAAATGAAACACAAATATTAAGAACTTAAAGCATACTTAAAGTCCCAACTATGTAGGGACTTTTTGAGCTTTTTTACAAAATATATATAAGAAGAGGTTAAGTGTTTGAGAAAGTACATATTTCTCAGACTTTTTGCTTTTTACAAAGTATAGTATAATTAATTTAGGGATAAGATTTATTATAATCAGAGGGGGTGTATTATGAATAAAAGAATAGGATTAAAGAAAATGGGAATATTACTCATGGTTTTTTTAATGACTTTAGTATTATTTGGATGCTCTAATAAAAAAGAAAATTATGAAGAAAAAGAAAATCATGAAAAAGTTCAATTACAAAATGATAAAAATGAAGAACCAAAGGACAAAACAGGAGTATTTATAGGAGATAAAGCATACGATTTTACGCTTTTAGATAGAGAAGGAAATGAAATAAAATTATCTGATTTAAAGGGGAAAGTAGTATTTCTAAACTTTTGGACCATTTGGTGTGGCACTTGTAGCAAAGAAATGCCCTATATTCAAGAAATATATGAGCAGTATAAAGATAAAGATGTGGTTATAGCAGCTGTAAATGTATTAGGTGCTGAAAAAGTAGATATGGAAGGTGTAAACAAATTTTTAGATGAAAAAGGATACACATTTCCTGTATTATATGATGTAGACGGAGAAGTATCTGTACAGTATAAAGTAAGAGCTTTTCCAACTACCTATATAATTAATAAAGAAGGATATATAGCAGATTTTATAACAGAAGCAATGGATAAAGAAATGATGACAGAAAAGATTGAAAATGCAATGAATCAATAGGAGAGATATATATGGATGAAAAATTAGTAAAAGAACATGAAAGAGTTGATGATCTGCAGTGTAGAGGACTAAGACTCATACAAAATCCAGAAGGTTTTTGCTTTGGTATAGATGCAGTTCTTCTTAGCAATTTTTGTGAAATAAGAAAGAACTGGCGTGTTATAGATTTAGGGACAGGAACAGGAATCATTCCTATACTTTTAGCAGGAAAAACAAATGCAAAAGAAATTTTAGGCGTTGAAATTCAAGAAGAAGTTGCCGAAATGGCATCAAGGAGTGTAAAACTCAATAAATTAGAGGAAAAAGTGAAAATTATTAATGAGGATTTAAACAAGATATTTGATCATGTAAACCAAAATTCCTTTGATGCAGTTACATCAAATCCACCCTATATGAATGAAGGTGCAGGTCTTTTAAATCCAGAAAGCATGAAAGCAATTTCAAGACATGAAATAAAATGCACCCTAGAAGATGTGATCCGCATTTCTAGCAAACTATTAAAGGATAGAGGACATTTTTATATGGTACATAGACCACATAGACTGGTAGATATTATTTATCTATGTAGACAATATAGATTAGAACCTAAAAAAATAAGATTTGTCCATCCAAATAAAAATAAAAAACCAAATATTTTATTAATACAATGTGTGAAATTTGGAAGACCTGAATTAAAGTTTATGGATCCTTTATATGTTTATAATGAAGATGGAAGCTATACAGATGAAATCCATAAGATTTACGGAAGAGAAGGGGAATAAAAAAGATACTCGTGCAAGCACAAGTATCTTTTTTATTTGCTGATTTCTTCAATACAAGCCGGACAAATATTTTTTCCTTTGAAAACTGTTATATCTTTAGCTTGTCCGCAGAAGATGCAAGCAGGTTCATATTTTTTTAGAATGATTTGATCTTCATCAACATAAATTTCTAGTGCATCCTTTTCTTTGATATTTAATGTTCTTCTTAACTCGATTGGAAGAACAACTCTGCCTAATTCATCTACTTTTCTTACTATACCTGTGGACTTCATCCATCAACTTCCTTTCTTCAACAAAATTCGACATTTTTATCGTAATTAAATAGTACCAGAATTGTAAATAAAAGTCAACCATAAATTTTGAACAAATTTATATATATATAGATAACTTCAAGAAGAAAAATAAAGATGAGTTCATTTATAAAAGTAGTCAAAATGTAGAAGTTGACATATGCTAGAATAAAAATTAATATTGTATTTGAGAGAAAAGGTTTTCATAAACTATACAGGGAGTGGATATAGTGAATACCTTAAAGGAATATATAAAACAAATATATTACCTGACTAGATTCGACATTTATATTGTAGGGAATGTATTGATAGATTATCTATTGAAAAAGGAAATAAAGAATATAGATATAGTTCTTAAAAAAGATGCGATTCAGACAGCTAAAAAATTTGCAGAGAAAATAGGTAAAGTAATAAAAATCGATGAGCAAGAAGGAACTGCTAATGTAATATTAGAAGATACAAAAAAGATTATTAAATTTTCAAATATGCAAGGAAAAGACATTATAAATGATTTAGAAAATCAAGTTTTTAGTATTAATGCAATGGCAGTAAAAGTAAATAAAGACGGAACCTTTAATATGGAAGATATGATTGATCCTTTTGGTGGCGTAAAAGACATTAATAATAGACTTATAAGGAGCGTAAAGGCTACTACCTTTGAAGAAAATCCATTGAACATGTTAATAGCAGTTAGGCTTATGGCTAAGCTAGGTTTTGATTTAGAAAAAACAACGGCAGAGCTCATAAAGAAAAACGCACAAAAAATTTTAAGCCTTGATTGGAAGGATATATCAAAGGAATTGTTCTATATATTAGGGGAAAAACGCACTTATTATTATATCCAGATAATGGACAAAGAACTCCATTTATTCGACAAACTTTTTCCTGAAATCATTCCAATGAAGGAGGTTGGAAGATGTGATTATCATGTAGTAGATGCATGGACCCATTCACTATATGCATTAAAAGAGATAGAGAGCATTATTTATGCAAATGGATATTTTGAATACCATCTAAGGTGTGAATATGAAAAACATATAGAGAAAATTTTTTCTAATGGGCATACAAGAATGCAGTTGGTAAAGTTAGCTACCCTATTTCATGATATTGGGAAACCAAAAGCTTGTTGGATTGATGAGAAGGGAAAAACCAGATTTAGAGGCCATGAAATTTTAGGAGTTGAGATTATAGAAAAAATTGCAGATAGATTACAATTAAACCAAGAAGAAAAATGGTATTTGTCCAAGATGGTAAAAGAACATATGTGGCCTTTAGGTCTTTATAAAAGGAATGATGTTAGTGGAAAAACAACTTATGATTTATTTAAAAATCTTAAAGAAGATACATTAGATGTATTGTTAATTTCTTTGGCAGATATTATCTCTACAAGGAAACTACTTTATCCAAATGAAGAAATGGGTATGTATAAAATACACATAGAATATTTAGCCAATAACTACCTAACAAGGTTTAAAAATATCCAAGATATTTCCGAAATCTTAAGGGAAGAAGATATAAAAAAGAAATTTTCTATAAAAGATCCAAAAAAAATAGAAATATTATTAGAAGAGATAAAAAAAGCTATATTCTTAGGGAAAATCCCACCAGTAAAAGAAAATGCCATACTTTATATAAAAGAAAATGTTTTAAAAAAAGAGAACTAACTCTCTTTTTTTAAAACTATTTTTTTTGACTTAAAACCATTAAAAAATTCTCTTATGGAATAGATTATTTGAATAGCGCCAATAACTTTTGATAATACATCATTATTTTCAGCCAAAGTAGATGCAGCTACTTCTGTAGTACCTACAATTTGATTTATAGTTCCTTGTATAGCCTTCACATCATTGGATAAATCACTACTAATACTTTCAATATTTTGTGCAATAGAAGGGGCTTGATCAAGAATCTTATCAATATTATACTGGTTGTTTTGTAGGACTTTTTTAAATACCTTTACGGTATCGTTTAAATTTTTTAACAGACATATGGCATAAATTATTAAAACTAGCAGGGCTGTTCCTAACAGCATAATTCCTAAATCACCCAAGGAAATTTGTACGTTCACTAAAACACTCCTTTCTTTTTTCATATATATTTATTTCCATCATTGTGCATAGGCAATCATGAATTTTGTATATTATACCATCTGTTCCTAGAAAAAGAAATCTTATTTATAAAGAATATGAAATCATTTATAAAATGATGAAGATGAAACCTAAAAAAGTACATCATTATTCCTTTACAAATGGAAATATATATTTTATAATATTACCAAGACAATTTGGTAACAATATAACAAAAAGGAGGAGTCTTATGAATAAAATAAAAGTTGAGCGTGTGCAAACGGGTGTGAGGATGGAAAAAAGAATGGTAAAAGTATTAAAAGGATTAGCAGAGTATTTAGACATATCTTTAGGAGATTTGCTTGAAGGAATAGTACTGCATGCTTTTGAAGGAAAAGCTCCATTTAGTGATAAAACCACCCAGAAAATAGAAGAATTAAAAAAAGTTTATGAAATGGATTATGATTCAACTGCAAGCCACAAGCTTATAGAAGATGAATAGTATAAAACACGCAATTATGTATTGCGTGTTTTATATGTATGTTCAATATGGGTGATAATTTAGCTGTTAATTTTTTATATCTTAAAGAATTATTCCTTCCCATTTAACATACTATTTATCTTACTTACAAATGCTTCTCCTTTAGAACGTTCAAAGAAAGATATAGGATAGTTTATAACTTCTTCAGATTTATTTGTAATTATAATAGACGTTCTATAAGCGTTTAATATGGTTGAAATTCCAATTAGTAAAAACAGAAACCCCCATACCAAGCTTTTGTTAAAGGTATCAAAAGCCCAATAACTTAGGAGGATCCCAAGGAAGAACGATGTTGAATAAGGCTTTGTTTCTACTTTTATTTCGGAAATATCATCAAAAGAATAGCTATCATGTATTTTTCCTATAGGAAGAAACAATAGCAGCTTAGGAACTTTTACCTCAAGTTTTTCTTTAGTGAATTGAAAATAAGATTTTATAAAAAAATAAGTATTTGAATACATAAAGCTTTCTTCAAAATAATTCTTTTCTAATGGTTCTTTTGGCATAAAATATAACTCCTTTCTTTTGTGAAAAAATTGTTTATTTTATCTAAATTGTATATATTTTTATGTAATAAGTCCATAAATTTTTTAATGGAGGATGGATGAAATGGGTAAAACCATGAATATTTTGACAAATACAAATTTAAATGTTATAATAAAATTAATGCGATGCTATCATAAAAGTATTCATAAAATAAAATTAATTTCATATACCTTTCTATTTTAATATAGATCTATAAAATATTTATACAATCATCTTTAGATAACCTATCGTAAAGAATCTTTTTATTTACTTTCTATTTTGCCCTATTTTATAAATTTTTTTAAATTCTATATATTTTTGAAATGAAAGGTGTTTCAATAAGTGGATTACTTTTGATTTATGTTAAATTATTGATGAAAGAGAATATATCATAGCATACATTTTATGCTGCCTATGGAGGCGATGTCTTTACGATGCATTCGCTTTTTTGTTGTATGCTTTTTCTGTATACAAAGAACATCTCGTAGAAAAAATCTTAATTTTAAGAGATGAGCATATGATAAACAACATTAGCATTTTAAGTTGATTATCCATAATAATACTAAAAAGGAGATGAGGGAAATGAATATTTTTCAAAAAAGCAAAAGAATAAAGATTTTCTTTATATTAGTACTTAGTCTTTCTATGTTAGGATTGACTGCTTGCGGAGGAAAAGTAGAACAAGCACAAAAACCAAAAATTATGTTTGCAGATCCTGGATGGGACAGTATTGCTTTTCATAATAGTGTGTCAAGATTCAT
The DNA here is from genome assembly GCF_008152325.1 of Crassaminicella thermophila. Taxonomy (GTDB): domain Bacteria; phylum Bacillota; class Clostridia; order Peptostreptococcales; family Thermotaleaceae; genus Crassaminicella_A; species Crassaminicella_A thermophila. The sequence continues at coordinate 2,878,179 of NZ_CP042243.1, read as the reverse complement.
TATAGAAAATGGATACGGATACAAAACAGATGTTACAATGGGATCGTCTACTGCAACTCTTACAGGACTTAGACAAGGAGATATAGATGTGTATATGGAAGTTTGGAAGGATAATATCATTGATATGTACAATGATGCTATAGAAAAAGGAGATTTTGTAGAATTAGGAACAAACTTTGATGATGATAAACAAGGATTATACGTACCTACTTATGTAATTAAAGGAGATCCAGATAGAGGTATTGCACCTATGGCACCAGATTTAAAATCTATAAAAGATTTACCAAAATACTGGGAGCTTTTTAAGGATGAAGAAGATCCAAGCAAAGGACGTATTTATGGAGCCATACCAGGATGGGTATGTGATGAGATTATGCGCACAAAAATGAAAAATTATGGTTTAGACAAAACTTATAACTACTTTAGCCCTGGATCTGATGCAGCCCTTGCTTCTTCAATTGCAGCAGCTTATGAAAAAGGAGAGCCTTGGGTAGGTTATTATTGGGAACCTACTTGGATTATGGGGAAATACGATATGACGCTTCTTGAAGATGAACCATATAGTGAAGAATTATGGAAAAATGGATATAACTGCGAATTTAGACCAGTGGATATTACGATTGTAGTAAACAGGGATATGCCTAAAAAGGCTCCAGATGTAGTTGAATTTTTGAAAAATTACCATACGGATAGCAAAATTATTAGTGAAGCATTAGCTTATATGCAAAACAATAATGTAGATGCAGATGAAGCAGCAAAATGGTTTTTAAAAGAACATGAAGAAATATGGAAAAAATGGGTATCAGATGAAGTGGCTCAAAAGGTAAAAGAAGCCATTAAATAATAAATATTAAAAGTGAGGTGATCCTGGTTGCTGTATAAAATACAGCAACCAGAATAAATATGAATCAGTTTCCAGATACATTTAGAATTGAACTAGGAAAATATGTAGAAATTTTTGTAAAATATCTTACCACAAACTTTGGTGATTTTTTTGATGCTATAAAGGAAGGTATATTGTGGTTTTTATTAAAAATAGAAGCATTTTTACAGTGGTTGCCTTGGTGGTTTGTAATATTAGCAATATTTGTAGCAGGATGGAGGATAAAGAAGCTTTCATCAGGCATATGCTATGCAATTATGTTGTTTTTCGTTGGCGCATTTGGACTTTGGGAATTAATGATGTCAACCTTAGCTGTTGTCTTAACTTCTGTTTTCATATCCTTACTTGTAGGAATTCCAATCGGAATTTTAATGGCTTACAGCAAAAAAATTGAGACTATTATGAAGCCAATATTAGATGGTATGCAGACAATGCCAAGCTTTGTATACTTAATCCCAGCTATTATGCTATTTGGATTAGGAAAAGTGCCAGGAGTATTTGCTACAACCATCTATGCAGTTCCACCAGTAATTAGACTTACTAATCTTGCAATTCGCAGTGTGTCAAAAGAAATGGTTGAAGCGGCCCATTCTTTTGGTTCTTCTCCTTTACAGATTCTACTAAAGGTTGAGCTTCCTCAAGCACTGCCAACCATTATGACAGGGGTAAACCAAACAACAATGATGGCAATGGCAATGGTTGTTGTAGCTTCTATGATTGGTGCGAAAGGATTAGGAGGAGAAGTACTCATTGCTATAAACCGAATCGATATTGCAAAAGGAACAGAAGCAGGATTGGCAATTGTAGTTATAGCCATTATAATTGATAGAATTACTCAAGGGATTGCAGAGCGTTTCAAAATCCCACAATAAGGAAAATGAAGGTAGGCGTATAGAATGTCAGTAAAAATAAAGGTTGAAAATTTAACTAAGATATTTGGACGTAATCCCAAAGGGGTATTAAAAAAATTAAAAAAGGGCATGTCAAAAGAAGAGATTTTAGAAAAAACAGGTCATGCAGTAGGAGTAAATAATGTATCCTTTGAAGTAAATGAAGGAGAAATCTTTGTAATCATGGGATTATCAGGCAGTGGAAAATCTACTTTGATCCGTTGCTTGAACTTACTTAACAAACCTACAGCTGGAAAGATTTTATTTGAAGGAAAAGATATTGTAAAATTTAATAAAAAGGAATTACGAGCATTCAGGCAAGACAAAATCGCAATGGTATTTCAACACTTTGGATTATTTAGCCATCGAACAGTCATTGAAAATGTAGCTTATGGTCTTGAAGTAAAAGGAATGTCAAAAGAAGAAAGATTAAATATTGCAAATGAAACCCTTAAAACGGTTGGGTTAGACGGATGGGGAGATAAAATGCCCCACGAACTAAGTGGAGGTATGCGCCAAAGGGTAGGACTTGCTCGAGCCCTTGCAAATAATCCAGATATTCTTTTGATGGATGAGCCTTTTAGTGCACTAGATCCATTGATTCGTAGAGATATGCAGCTTGAGCTTTTAGATATTCAAGCAAAGTTGAATAAGACTATTATATTTATTACTCATGATGTAAATGAAGCATTTAAGCTAGGAGATCGTGTAGCAGTAATGAAGGATGGAAAAGTAGAGCAGATCGGTACACCAGAAGAGATATTATCAAATCCAGCAAATGAATACATCGAAAATTTTATTCAAGATATTGACCGTTCAAAGATTATGCAGGCAAAGCATGTTATGTTTATGCCATCTCCTTTATTATCCAACAAAGATGGACTAAAGGTTGCAGTAAAGCAGATGCAGACCCATGGGATTTCTAGCTTATTTGTAGTAAACAAAGAAAGAAAACTACAAGGAATAATCACAATAGATGATACAATAAAAGCAATACAAGAAAAGAAAACTCTCAATGATATCATACAGCAGGATTTCTTTAAGACGAATCCTGAGACTTATGTACAAGATTTAATCCCAATGGCAATAGAAGCAAAATATCCTATTGCTGTTGTAGATGAAACAGAGAAGCTTCAGGGGATTATTGTTCGTACATCTGTTCTTTCAGGGTTAGTTTCATAAGAGGATAAAAATTAGAGGTGTATTTTTAATATGCCTCTAATTTTTTATTTATATCAGGCATATAATTTTAAAAGATATGAAAAATAAAAAGAAGGTTCATTCCATAGATATGTAGGGAGAGGAGAGTATGATAAATAAGATATGGTTTTTTATGATTATTATTGGGATGCTTGTTGCCATAGCTACAAACAATATCCAGATTATAAATGATGTTGTTATAAAAAATACTCAAGAAGCAGTGGGGTTTGCTATAGGGCTTACAGGGATTATGGCTGTTTGGCTAGGTCTTATGAATGTAGCAGAAAAATCAGGGCTAATAAAAAGGATAGGAAAAATAATGAGTCCTTTTATAAGACTATTATTTCCTCAAATTCCAAAGAATCATCCAGCTATTAGTAGTATGGTAATGAATATGGTTGCAAATATGTTTGGGGCAGGAAATTCTGCAACAGCATTAGGCCTTAAGGCCATGGAGCAGCTACAAAGCATAAATCCAGTAAAGACAAGAGCAACAAATGCTATGTGTATGTTTTTGGTAATAAACATGTCATCTATTCAGCTAATTCCATTATCAGTTTTAAAAATTAGAGCAGATGCAGGGAGTGTGAACCCAACAGAGATTATTGGCACCTCATTAGTTGCAACCACAGTTTCAACAGTGGTAGGTATTATAGCTTGTAAAATACTAGAAAGGAAATATTAATATGGTAAAAATATTAAATTTCTTATCCATTATGATAATTCCTATTATGATTACTATAATTTTGGTATACGGGATGATTAAAAAAATAAATATATATGAAGCTTTTGTAGAAGGGGCAGGAGAAGGCTTTAAAACAGCTGTAAGGATCATGCCCTATTTGATTGCAATATTCTTAGCCATTGGAATATTCAAAGATTCAGGGGCGCTTAATCTATTTACCAAAATAATATCTCCTATAACTAACTTTTTCGGCATACCAAGAGAAGTACTCCCTTTAGCTATAATGAGACCTGTATCAGGAAGCGGTGCATTAGGGATTGTAAAGGATTTGATTCATACATACGGACCTGATTCATTTATAGGAAGAGTGGCATCTACCATGATGGGTTCAGCAGAGACTATATTTTATACCATGGCTATATACTTTGGTGCAGTAGGCATAAAAATGGGTAGACATACTTTACTTGCAGCATTGCTTTCTCATTTGGCAGCAGTCATTGCTTCTGTATTGATCTGCAAATTTATGTTTTGAAAAATGTGACAAATGTGACAAGGGACGGTTCTTTGTCACAATGTTAGAGACTAGATCTTAAGTTATACAAATATCTATGTTATAATGATACTGAGGTGATAAAGCTATTGAAAAGGAATTGTTATTAGCAATTAGAGAAATGCTTAAAGAAGAATTAGAGCCTATAAAAACTGAAATAACAGGTATAAAAACTGAAATAACAGGTATAAAAACTGAAATAACAGGTATGAAAGCTGAAATGGCAACCATGAAAAGTAAAATTGATGAAACATATGAAATTGTTAAAGCTTTATAGTATTCGGCTCAGGTGAATAAAGCAGAAAATGATAAGATGCAAAATGATATAGCACATATAAAAGGAGATATAGAAGTAATTAAGAAAGATATGTATAGAGTTGAAGAAGCTACAGCAAATAATTGGACAGATATTGCGAGACTAAAACAGGAAAAGTAGTATGATAGGGACGGTTCCTTATCATATTATTAATATGTGAGGATTGGATATGAATAAGAATAAGATTATCATTTTTTCATGGACGGCTGTGTTTTTGTGGCTTGTCCTTATATTTTATTTGTCATCTCAACCAGCAGTACAGTCAGATGGACTTAGTAAGAAGGTTACGAAAGTGATTATAGAAAATGTAGGGAAGGTCGTTCCTCTAGCTGGTGAAACTAGTACGACTACAGATTTGGTAGAACATTTTAATCATTTAGTACGAAAATATGCCCATTTTACTTTATATTTTGTACTAGGAATATTGGTGATGAATGGGTTTAGGCAAAGTGGAGTGATTGGATGGAGAGGATTTTTATTTTCACTTGTGTTTTGTATGCTTTATGCTGCAAGTGATGAAGTACATCAAGTTTTTGTACCTGGTAGGGGTGCTCAGATCACGGATGTATTTATTGATAGTTTTGGAGCTTTTGTAGGGATTTGGATATATGACAAGGGACGATTCTTTTTCATGCATTCTACAAGTTGAAGATTAATTTTGAAAGGGAAGATTTTTATGGATATTAGGTGGAAACAGAGATTTTCGAATTTCAAAAAAGCGGCTAAACAGTTGACAGAATTTATAGAAAAAGATAGTTTGAATAAGTTTGAAGTTCAAGGTTTGATACAATGTTTTGAATATACTTTCGAGTTAGCTTGGAAAACTATGAAAGATTATCTAGAACAAGAGGGTTTTGATGTAAAAAGTCCTAGAAAAACAATACAAACAGCTTTTCAGATACAGCTTATTAGTGATGGACATGCATGGATTGATGCTTTAGAGAAAAGAAATCTAATGGCACGTACTTATGATGAAGAAAGAGCAATGGAAGCAGAAGAGCTTATAAGAAAAAATATTATAAAATTATTCAGGAACTTTGCTTAAAGATGGGTGAATTACTATGAATTTCGGATTAAGAGCCTCTGATTTAGATTATATTGTTGATATTATAAAAAAATTTAATGAGATAGAAAGAGCTGTAATATTTGGATCAAGAGCAAAGGGGAATTACAAACCTGGTTCAGATGTTGATATAGCTATTTACGGAGAGAATATAACCTTTGATACATTATCGGCCCTTCATTCAATGTTAGAAGAAGAGGGGCCATTACCATATTTTTTTGATATAGTTGATTATACGCATTTGAGACATAAAGAGTTAAAGGAGCATATTGATAGAGTAGGAAAGGTTATTTTTGAAAAATAAAAGAAGGTGAGGCTACATATGTGACAAGAAACGGTTCCTTGTCACATATTTTTTTTATATACTTATAATTATGCTATAATTAAAATAGCAAATGCAAGAATTAAGCAAGTTAGTTGCTTAGTTTTAAGTTATACAAATGTCTATGCTAAAATATGACAAGAGATCGCTCGTTATTCGTATTAGCTATGGATATATGTAGAAAATAAATTTTATATTGTGAAGTTGGAGTTGTTAATATGGATGAAATACTAAAACAAATATTGAGTGAATTAAAAGAACTTAAAGAAGGGCAAAACAGAATAGAGAAGAAATTAGATTCTGTTTATAAACATACAGCTAAAATAACAGAAGATATAACAGAAATTAATATGAAAATAGAGAAAATGTCTGATGATATGGATTTTATTAAGCATAAAGAACAGCAAACAGAATAAGATTTATTTAAATTAAAGAAAAATTTACAATTAATAAAGTAGAAGCTATATGACAGGAAACCGTCCCCTGTCATATTGGAGGATGAGATTGTAGCAAATTATACAGCTCAGTTTGAAGCTTTAAGAGTGGAGTTTGAAGGGAAGCTTAATGGATTGATTAAAGAGGCAAAAAATGAATATATGGCTTTGTCAGAGGAAGAGAGAAAAAAGCAAAAGATCAGACTATAGCAGGAAATCAGCTGGTATTTAAAGAAAAAGAAGCACTTATACTGACTAGTGCATTTTTAGAAATTCCTTTGCTAGGAATTTTAGCTACTCTTATTATAAAGTGATAATTGGACAGGCTACAAAACAGTCTGTCTATTTTTGTGCATAAGATTACAGAAAATCTTGACAATAGGTGTATATTTTTATAAATTAGTATATATACTAAATTTATATCTAAAAAGTAATGATGGGAAGAGTAGGTATATGATAGCGTTACAGAGAGCCAGGGAAGATGAGAGCTGGTACGAAGGAATATACTGAAGATGGTCCCTAAACTGCATGGCTGAGAGAATTAGCTTTAGGTTATGCCGGAGTTGCGTCCGTTAATGCTGCAAGGTGATCCTAGTCACTTATAGAGGTCTTTGTTGTGAAACAAGGATAAATTAGGGTGGTAACGCGAGAACAACCTCGTCCCTTTAGATAGGGATGGGGTTTTTTTGATTTAAAGAGAGGTGATGTAATTGTCGCTTGGGAAACAAATGGGGCTTCTTTTAAGGTTTATTTATGGATATTTGATTGGATTTATATTTATTTCAATAATTTATATTGTTGTAGCCCTTACAGTTATTTTATTTGACCCAGAGGCTTTTTCAATTATTGTTATAAAGTACATAAAGACAGAAGCGTATAACAAGTTAGGCATCACCTTTGTAGGCCATTGTTTTATGGTTTTTTGCGGTATAGTAGAGTGGAAAAAATGCAAAAATGAAATTAAGCGAAAAAAGAGAAAGAGGAGGAAAAGAAGTTATGAGCAAAGGTAGTTTTTATATTACAACACCTATTTATTATCCAAGTTCTAATCTTCATATTGGACATACTTATACGACTGTAGCAGCTGATGCTATGGCAAGATTTAAAAGACTTACAGGATATGATGTTATGTTTTTAACAGGTACAGATGAGCATGGACAAAAGCTACAAAGAGTAGCTCAAGAGAAGGGAATGGAGCCAAAGGCTTATATTGATGGAATTGTTGAAGGAATCAAAAAGCTTTGGGAGACTATGGAGATTTCTTATGATCACTTTATAAGGACTACAGATGAGGATCATAAAAGAAGGGTACAGGAGATTTTTAAAAAGCTTTATGAAAAAGGTGATATTTACAAAGGAGAATATGAAGGATGGTATTGTACGCCTTGTGAAGCCTTTTGGACAGAAACACAAATAGTTGATGGAAAATGTCCTGACTGTGGTAGACCAGTAGAATTGACAAAAGAAGAAGCTTACTTTTTTAAGTTATCAAAATATCAAGATAGATTGTTACAGCTATTTGAAGAACATCCTGAATTCTTAGAGCCTGCATCTAGAAGAAATGAAATGATTAATAACTTCATAAAGCCTGGGCTTGAGGATTTATGTATTTCTAGAACAAGCTTTGACTGGGGGATTAAGGTTCCTCTTGATGAAAAGCATGTAATATATGTTTGGTTAGATGCATTATCAAACTATATTACAGCATTAGGATATCCAGAAGAGGTAGATGGAAAATATAAAAAGTATTGGCCTGCAGATATTCACCTTGTAGGAAAAGAGATTGTAAGATTCCATACTATTATTTGGCCAGCAATGTTAATGGCTCTTGATATTCCTCTTCCTAAGAAGGTATTTGGACATGGATGGATTCTTCTTGAGGGAGGAAAAATGTCAAAGTCAAAAGGAAATGTTGTAGATCCTGTTGTATTAGTAGAAAGATATGGTGTAGATGCACTTAAATATTTCTTGCTTAGAGAATATTCTTTTGGTCAAGATGGCGTATTTACAAATGAAGTATTATTAAACAGAATAAACTCAGATTTAGCTAATGATTTAGGAAACTTAGTAAGTAGAACGGTTGCGATGATTGATAAGTACAACGGAGGAATTATTCCAGCTGCTAAGGTTTTAGGAGAATTTGATGAAGATTTAAAAAATATTGCAACAAGTGTTTCTGCAAAGGTTGAGGAAAGAATGAATGCATTAGATTTTAGCAATGCATTAGAAGAAATCTGGAAGCTTGTAAGAAGAACTAATAAATATATTGATGAAACAACGCCATGGATTTTAGCAAAGGATGATGCTAATAAGGATAGATTAGATACTATACTTTATAATTTAGCAGATTCTATTAGAATCATATCTATATTGATTCTTCCATTTATGCATACGACTTCTAAAAAGATATGGGTGCAGTTAGGTATTGATCATGGTCAGGGAACTTCTTGGGAAGATACTTTTGAATTTGGTAAGCTTCCAAGTGGGGTTAAGGTAAACAAAACAGAAGCCCTATTCCCAAGAATAGATGTGGCAAAGGAATTAGAAAGCTTAGCAGCTTCTAATAAGAAAGAGGAACCGAAAAAGAAAGAAGTTGTACAAAAGCCTGAAATTACAATTGATGATTTTGATAAGGTTGATTTAAAGGTAGGTCAGATTGTAGAGTGTAAAAAGCATCCAAAGGCTGATAAGCTGTTGGTATCTCAAGTAAAGATTGGTGATGAGGTAAGACAAATTGTATCTGGTATTGCAAAATATTATAAGCCAGATGAATTAGTAGGAAGAAAGGTTATTGTTGTAACAAACCTAAAACCAATTAAGCTTAGAGGAGAAGAATCAAGAGGAATGATTTTAGCTGCAGCAGATGGAGAAAAATTAACTTTGGTTACAGCAGATATTGAAGATGGAGCAGTAGTAAGCTAAAGGGGGAAATGTTGTGTTGTTTGATTCTCATGCACATTTGGATGATAAAAGATTTGATAAGGATCGGAATCAAGTTTTAGAAAATGCAATAGAGAATGGAATATCTTATATTTTAAATCCAGGAGCAGATTTTGAGACTTCTGTAAAAGCTGTAGAGCTAGCTAATGAGTATGATATGGTTTATGCAGCAGTAGGTGTGCATCCTCATGATGCAAAGGATGTGGATGATATGACCTTAGCTCTTTTAAAGGGACTTGCTAAAAAGCCTAAGGTTGTAGCTATTGGAGAAATAGGACTAGATTTTCATTATGATCATTCTCCGAGGGATGTTCAAAGAGAAGTTTTTAGAAAGCAGATTGCTTTGGCAAAGGAAGTAAAGCTTCCAATTATTATTCATGATAGGGAAGCAAATGATGATGTTATGCGAATTTTAAAGGAAGAAAAAGCTTTTGATACAGGAGTAGTGCTTCATTGTTTTTCTGGAAGTGCAGAGCTTGCAAGACAATATATCAATTTGGGTGCATATATTTCTATTGCAGGACCTATTACTTTTAAAAATGCAAGAAAAACGGTAGAGGTTGTGGAAAAAATTCCTTTAGAGTATTTATTTATTGAAACAGATTCACCTTATTTAACTCCTGTTCCTTTTAGAGGAAAGAGAAATGAAATGGCTTATGTAAAGTATGTGGCAGAAAAGATTGCACAGATAAAGGGTATATCTTTTGAAGAAGTGGCTTATCAAACAACGGAAAATGCTAAGAGGTTTTTTGGGATAAAATAATGAATTTTAAAATAACGCTCATAAACAAAGCTTTAGATAAAACTAAGATTCATAATTTAGAAAAATCCTAACGCACCTAATCAAGACATCCTGTCTTGTAGGATGCTGGCTTAGCGTCCATGCTAAGCCTACGGATTTTTCTGAAATTCTTCATCAAGTTTTCTTTACTAAAGCTTTGTAATTATTCGCTTTTATTTTTAAATTCATAATATATATAAACAATTTTAAGAAGAAATATAAAAAGAACGTTCATTTATCTTTTTATATTTCTTTTTTTAATATCGATATTGTTTATCTTTAATTTTATTTTGTCTACAGTCTTGAGTGTAGGATAGTGTGTGTTGTCCTATACTTTTTTTTATAGTAAAAAAATGATAAAATGAAATATAAAAAGAACGTTTACTTTAGATAACTTTTGAAGTTTTTTGTAACGGAAAGGATGAAGCCTATGAATAATGAGGGAAAAATATTAAATCTCCTAGAAACTATGTATACAGACTTAACGGGAAAGATTGACAATATAGCTAATGATTTAAAAAATACAAAAGAAGAATTAAAAGAAGATATAAAAGAGATTAGACAAGAATTAAAGGATACAAGAGAAGAAGTAAAGGACCTTAAACAAGAATTAAAGGATACAAGAGAAGAAGTAAAGGATCTTAAACAGGAATTAAGGGACACAAGAAAAGAATTAAAAGAAGATATAAAAGGACTAGAGCTAAAAATAGAAAATGAAATTACGGATAAGATTAGAGGATTATATGATAATAGAGAAGTAATTCATGACAAGCTAGATAAAATGGATGAAAAAATAGAAAATCTTCAAGTAGATGTTAATAATCTTACTATGAAGGTATTGCATAATGATAATAGTATTATTGAGCTAAAAAGAAATCTTAGGGAAGTAAAGTGAAAGATAAAAGCTTCAATTTCTAAAAATAGAAATTGAAGCTTTTATTATGGGAATTATTTCCTGATACAAATAAAAAGTATGCATAAGTGGAAATGAGGAGCATATAATATAAAATTGTGAGGGGGATTAAAGGCCTTTTATAAATTTTTAAAAATTTCCCGGGAAATATGACGAAGGTTGTAAATGTATAGAATATTAAATCGTGGAAATAATATGGAAATAATAAGCAAAAATTTGACTCACGAAGATTTTTTGTGTAGAATACTATAGATTGTTCTAGACAAAAACAAAATATTCCATTTTAAGGATAATTTTGGTGGTGTCTGTAAGAATTTACAAGGACCACATTAATAAGCAGTGTTTCCTATGTTTAAAAAAGGAGGGTAAAAGACATGGAAACAGAGAGTAGGAACGTCAAATTTTTTACAAAAAGAAATTTGATGATTCTAGGGATTGTTTTGCTGATAGGAATTTTTTCTGTGAGCTATGGGATGAAAAAAGAGGTCATTATTAAAGATGGAGAAAAGAAAGTAAAGGTTTGTGTAAGATTAGGAGATGTAGCAGATGCAATTAAGAAAGGAAATATAACACTTAATGAACATGATAAGGTATCTATCCCATTAAAAAGCAAGGTAAAGGATGGCATGGTTATTGCCATTGAAAGAGCTCACCCAGTAAATATCCAGCTAGAAGGAAAATTAGAAGAAGTACTGACAGCTAATGAAAAGGTAAAAGACATATTAGATGAATATTCTATTATAGTTGATGATGATGATAAAGTGATGCCAGGATTAGATGAAAAGGTAGAAAAATATGAAACTATAACAGTTGTAAAAGTAGATGAAGAGATTGTTTCTAAGAAAGAAATTATTCCCTTTGAAAGTGTCATTCAATATAGTGACAAATTAGATAAAGGAAAGGTTAATCTGATTCAACAAGGAAAAAATGGAGAAAGAGAAGCAAAGTATAAGGTTGTGTATGAAGATGGAAAGGAAGTATCTAAAGAATTAATAGAAGAAAAAGTTATTGTGAGTCCTCAGAAGGAAATAGTTGAAAAAGGAACAGCTTTGTATGTTGCTACTTCTAGGGGAAATATAAGAGTAAAGAAAGCTATCAAGATGACGGCAACAGCTTATGATGCTACTTTTGCAAGTACTGGAAAACACCCAGGAGATCCTTATTATGGTATCACTAGAAGTGGTACAAAGGTAAGACCAGGGGTTGTAGCAGTAGATCCAAGAGTGATTCCTCTAGGAACTAAGCTGTATATAGAAGCTCTTGATGGGTCAAAGGATTATGGATTTGCTAGTGCAGAGGATACAGGTGGGGCTATAAAAGGAAATAGGATTGATTTGTATTTTGAGAGCCCGAATGATGTAGCAAAATATGGAAAAAGAAAGGTAATGGTTTATATTTTAGAATAATCAAGACAGGATTTTCCTGTCTTGATTTGTATCTACAAAATTTTTTATAAATATGGTATAATGATGTGAAAATGCAATATTATGTAAAGGGGGTAGATAATGAAGATTGCTGTAATTGACGGACAAGGCGGAGGTCTGGGCAAATCCATAATTGAGAAGGTTAGAGTAAATTTTGAGGGTGATATAGAAATCATCGCTTTGGGAACGAATTCCCTTGCAACCTCTAATATGATCAAAGGTGGTGCCCATGCTGGAGCAACAGGGGAGAATGCCATAAAGGTTATGAGCCAGAAAGTAGATGTAATCATTGGGCCTATAGCAATTATTGTGGCAAATGCAATGATGGGAGAAATTACCCCTTCTGTGGCAGAAGCCATTGCAAACAGTTGTGCTAGAAAAATATTACTACCTCTTAATAGGTGCAATGTACATATTGTAGGTACAATGGATTTTAAGCTTAGTGATATGATTATGTTTATTGTTGATGAACTTAATAAGGTTAAGGATTAAACCATGAAGGTTTCTATATTGATAGACTTCATGGTTATTTTTGTGAAAAATATTAAAAGGAGGAGAAAATATGAAAAAATATTTTTTAATGGTATTGATTTTTGCATTAATTATTACAATGATGACAGGCTGTGGTGCAAGCAAAAAGACAGCAGAAGAGGGACAGTTAATTTTTGTTGCAAATGGAGAAGATTTTGTAAGAGAAGGATTTGTATCAAAGGATGGATGGCATTTAACATTTGATCATGTTTATATTACTCTTGCAGATATAAAGGCTTATCAGACAAATCCACCTTACGATGCAGAAAGTGAAAAAGAAATAAAAGCAGATGTTATGGTTTCGTTAGATGGTATAAAAACTGTTGATTTGGCAGAGGGAGATACTCCTGTATTTGTAGGAAAGGTAGAAGCACCTGTAGGGCACTATAATGCACTGAGTTGGAAAATGGTAAAGGCAGCAGATGGAGAAAATAAGGATACTGTTTTAACATTAGTAGGTAAAGCCCAAAAGGATGGAAAAAATATAGATTTTCGTATAAAATTAGATAAAGAATATGAGTATCTTGCTGGAGAATATATTGGAGATGAAAGAAAAGGAATTGTAGATAAAGGGCAGGAAGCTGATTTGGAAATGACTTTCCATTTCGATCATATGTTTGGAGATTTTGATACACCCCTAGAGGATGGGCTAAATGTTTATGCATTAGGATTTGAACCTTTTTCAAACATTGCAAAGAATGGTAAATTAGATGTAGATATAAATGATCTTAAAGAAAAATTTTCTAAAGAAGATTTTGAAAAACTTATGAATATTTTACCAACTCTTGGACATGTAGGAGAAGGCCATGCACATGCGAAAGAGCTTTAAGAATAGGGGTGAATAGAATGAATAGAAAAGTTGTCTTATTGATTATAGGATTATTTTTATTGCACTTTACTGTGGTTTTTGCTCATGGAGCAAAAATCACATATGAGGCAAATATGCAATATGAAATTGTTGCAAAGTATGATGATGGAACGCCTATGTCTGATGCTCAGGTGATTATTTATGCACCTGATGATTTAAAACATCCTTGGAAAAAGGATTTTTGTGATAAGGAAGGAAAATATACTTTTGTTGCAGATTTACAGAAGAAGGGAACGTGGACTATACAGATTCGAAAAGCTGGACATGGTGGTTCTATTTATATTCCTATTGGAGAAGAAGTTGTTGAATCAGGGCAAATGGGATATACACCGATTCAGAAAGGTATAATGGCTGCTTGTGTTGTATGGGGATTTGTTGGAACAGGATTATATTTTTCAAGGAGGAAGAAATAATGCACATACCAGATGGGATGTTGCCAGTTTCTGTTTGTGCTGTAGGTTATGGCATAACAGGGATTACTACTGGATACTATATAAAAAAGATTCAAATGAAAGAAGATCCTAAAGAGGATATTCCAAAGGCTTCTTTGACAACAGCAGCATTTTTTGTAGCTTCTTTGATTCATATTCCTATACCTCCTACGAGTGTTCATTTGTTACTTACAGGTTTGTTAGGGATTTTGCTTGGGGAATATGCATTTTTAAGTGTTGTAGTTTCTCTGTTTTTTCAAGCAGTTATGTTTCAGCATGGAGGGCTTACAACATTAGGGGTTAATGCTGTGATTATAGGAATACCAGCTGTTGTGTCAAGCTTTATTTATAGGAATGGTAAGAAATATTTAAAGAATGATTTTTTAGCATTTATTACAGGAGTTATTGGTACTGGTTTTGCGGTATTGTTGTTTTTTTTGACTATTATTTATTCTATTCCTGCAGAGATTGATGCTGCTGCTGAAAAGATGGCTATTTATGCATCTGTTACAGCTCATATGCCACTTATGTTGATAGAAGGTGTTTTTACGGTTTTAGTAATTCGTTATATAAAGAAAGTAAAGCCTGAGCTTTTAAAGGAGAATGAATGAAGTTGTTTTTAGAAGAGGATTTTAGAGGTTCTACCTTACTGCATACATGGGATGTGCGGTTAAAAATAATAGGATTTATAGCCTTGATTTTTTCTTTTTCTTTTATAAAAAATATAAAGCTTGTTCCTTTAATGATTGTTTTATCAGCTATTTTGTGGATTATTTCGAAAGTTCCTTTTTATTTTTTAGTCAGAAGATGGAGAATACCGAGTCTGTTTATTTTGATTATGGACTTGATTTATTTATTTTTTTCAAAAGGGGATATCCTTTTTCATATAGGTTTTTTAAACATTACATATATGGGCTTTATTAATAGTGTTTTGCTGACTACAAGAGCCTTATGCATTTTGACTTTAGCGAACATACTATTTGCAACTACTTCTTATGTAGACATTGTAAAAGGAATGGGGGAATTAGGACTTCCTGTTATTTTGACAGATATGTTTTTGTTTACGTACCGTTATATATTCGAAGTAGGAAGTAATTTGGAGAAAATGCAAAGGGCAATGAGCTTAAGAGGCTTTAAGGGGAAAAGAATTAAGGACATTGGAAAGCTTAGTTCCTTGGTTGGGGCAGTTTTTGTAAGAAGCTATGGACAGGCAGATCGAATTTATAATGCTATGATACTTAGAGGATATGGAGAAAATCAGATGATTAAGAAGGTTTCTTTAGTGAGTAAGCAAGATAAGATACTTTTAGGTATTTTCGTATTTTTGGCTGTAGGGATGATTCTCTTGCAGGTTTATTTAGATGTTTTGGGAGGATAAGATGGTTGTAGAAATGAATCAAGTTACTTTTTCATATGACAAAAAAGATCCTGTCATTAAAGAGCTTTCACTAAAAATTTATGAAGGGGATAGATTGGGAATTGTTGGTCCAAATGGGGCAGGAAAAACAACCCTCTTTTTCCTCATGGCTGGAGTAGAGAAGCCTAACTATGGAAATGTGTATTTGTTTGGGGAAAAAGTTTTGCATAAAAGATTTTATCCACAGCTTGGAATGGTATTTCAAAATACAGATGATCAATTATTTCATCCATCTGTATGGGATGATATTGCATTTGGGCCAAGGAATATGGGATTGTCTGAGGATATGGTAAGAAATAGGGTAGAAGATGCATTAAAAATACTAGAGATTTCATATTTGAAAGATAGACTTATCCACCAACTGTCTGGAGGAGAAAAAAGATTGGTTTCTATTGCAGGTATTTTGGCTATGGGATCTGATTTTGTTATATATGATGAGCCTACTTCAAATTTAGATATGTACCATAGAAGAAAATTGATTGATTTTTTAAAGAAATCAAAGGAGAAGGCTTTAATAGTTGCATCTCATGATTTAGAGTTTGTATTAGAGGTATGCAATAGAGTTATTATATTTGATAAAGGGTGTATTGTAGCAGATGGAGCCCCAAAAGATATTTTGAGCAATAAGGTTTTAATGGAGAAGCATTCATTAGAAGTGCCTTATTCTTTAAGGTAAAGGTATTATAGGAAGGGGTTATATTGATTTGGAGAAAGATATTCGAAGTATTTTAGAATCTGTAAAAGAGGGCAATATTGATATAGATGTGGCTATGGATTATTTAAGAGATCTTCCATTTGAGGATATCGGCTATGCAAAGGTTGATCACCATAGGAGTTTAAGGAATGGGTATCCAGAGGTTATATATTGTGAAGGAAAATCTATTGAGCATATAAAAGGCATTGTTGAAAGTATGCTAAAAAAGGATAATAATATATTAGCTACAAGAGCAAGCAAGGAAGTATATGAAGGACTGAAAGATTTAACAGATGATATAATTTATTATGATTTGGCAAAAATAGTTTTTATAAAAAAGAAAGAAATCAAAAAATCAAAAAGTAAGATTCTTGTAGCAACAGGCGGTACTTCAGATATTCCTGTTGCAGAGGAAGCAGCAATTACTGCAGAAGTTTTAGGAAACAGTGTGGAAAGACTATATGATGTAGGGGTTGCAGGAATTCATAGATTATTATCCAATAAACATAGATTACTTGAGGCTAATGTAATTATTACTGTGGCAGGTATGGAAGGAGCTCTTGCAAGTGTGGTAGGTGGATTAGTTGATAAGCCTGTAATAGCAGTGCCTACTAGTGTTGGATATGGAGCAAATTTTAATGGATTGGCAGCACTCCTTGCCATGTTAAATAGTTGTGCAAGTGGAGTAGGTGTTGTAAATATTGATAATGGCTTTGGGGCAGGCTATTTGGCAAGTACTATAAATAGACAGATTGAGTTAGCTCTAAATAATTATTAATTATGAATGGGGGAGAACAGTGGAAAGAATATTATATTTTGATTGTTTATCAGGAATCAGTGGTGATATGACTATAGGGGCATTACTTGATTTAGGGGTAGATAAAGATGTATTTTTAAAAGAACTAGAAAAAATTAAAATAGATGGTTACTCTATTGAGATAAAGAAAGGTCAAAAAAATGGTATTACAGGGACCGACTTTTGTGTTTTGTTAGAACATGACCACTCTCATGAAGATGGACACCATCATCATGTGCATCGAAATCTTAATGATATTGAAAAAATAATCGAGAAAAGTGAATTGAATGAAAATGTTAAAAGCCTTAGCAAAAAAATATTTGGATATGTAGCTGAGGCAGAAGCAAAGATTCATGATAAAAGTATTGATGAAGTACATTTTCATGAAGTTGGTGCAGTGGATTCAATTGTAGATATTATTGGTACTGCTATATGCATTGATTTATTAAAAGTAGATGAGATTTATGCATCTTATATACATACAGGAACTGGATTTGTAAAATGTGCCCATGGAAAAATTCCTGTACCGGCTCCTGCTACAATGGAGATTTTAAAGGGGATTCCTATTTATGCTACAGGTATAAGGAGTGAGCTTGTTACGCCTACAGGAGCTGCAATTATAAAAGCATTAGCAAAGGATTTTATTCCTATTCCAGAAATGGTAGTAGAAAAGATAGGTTATGGTTTAGGAAAGAGAGATTTAGATATTGCTAATGTATTGCGTGTAATTATTGGTAAAAAAAAAGTAAAGAAACATTGATTATTCTAGAAAGTAACATAGATGATATGAATCCTGAATTCTATTCTTATATGATCCCTATGCTTTTTGAAAAAGGAGCATTAGATGTTTATCTGACTCATATTATAATGAAGAAAAATAGGCCTGGAGTTAAGATAAGCATATTGTGTTATGATGATATGGTGAAGGAATTTGAAGATATATTATTGAAAGAAACAACAACCTTAGGAGTACGAAAATATAAGGTTGAAAGAAGTATATTAGATAGAGAATTTATAAAAATAAAAACTTCATTTGGAAAGGCTACAGTAAAGGTTGCTTTAAAGGATGGGGAAGTACTTAAGTATTCTCCTGAGTATGATGAATGTGAAAGGATTGCAAAAGAATTTAAAGTACCTTTAAAGGATGTATATGAGGAGATACTTTTTTGTGCAAAAGAATATTTTGAAATAAAATAAGGCAGCTTTTAGCAGCCTTATTTTATTGTTGCATTCATGCTTCCCATTTTATATCCTTGAAGGTCTAAGCTTACATATTTAAAGCCAAAGCTTTTAAATTTTTCAGAAACTTGATCCATAAAGGAAATATCAAAGAATTTTACTCTTTCTTCTGGGTCTACTTCAATTCTAGCCATATTTTCATGATAGCGAACACGAAACTGCTTAAAACCTAAATCCATCAAATAATTTTCTGCTTGTTCTACTTTTTTAAGCTTTTCTTTTGTAATCATTTCACCATAAGGAAAACGGGTAGCTAAGCAGGCAAAAGCAGGTTTTTGCCATGTAGGAAGATTTAGCTGCTTAGAAAGAATGCGGATTTCTTCTTTTTTAAGCTTTGCTTCTTTTAAAGGACTTTTAATATCTAATTCTTCTAAAGCTTTAAGTCCTGGTCTGTAGTCTCCTAAGTCATCTAGGTTAGAGCCATCTAAAACATAATCTATACCGTTATTTTTTGCAATCTCTTTTATTTGTGTGAAAATTTCTTTTTTGCAAAGATAGCATCTATTGTTAGGATTTTGTTTAAAAGCATTAAGTTCTAAAACATCTTTTTCAAGTAAGATATGCTTTATCCCTATTTTTTTGGCTAATGCTTTTGCTTCTTCGATTTCTCGGTTTGAATGGATGGCTGCGTGTATTGTTATGGCAATGGCATTTTCATCTAATGTATCTTTGCATACTTTTGCTAAGAAAGTAGAGTCTACACCACCTGAAAAGGCGATAGCTACTTTTTTAAAGTTTTTTATTATGTTTTTAAGGTTTGTATATTTTTGTTGTAAATTCATTATTATCTCTCCATTATATGTTTACTTTAAAATGAAATATAAATTATTTTTCAGTTCATTTATATTTTAATTATAGAGGAAATAATAAGAAAAGGAAATAAGCTTCTTAAAATTCGGTTTTACAGATATGTAAGTATATTGTAAAATGTTTTAAGAATAGAAGAATACTTGGAGGAAGATTATGATTAAAGAAGTGATTGTAGTAGAAGGCAGAGATGATATGATTGCAGTAAAGCGTGCAGTAGATGCAGAGATTATTATTACGCATGGATTTGGTATAACAGAAGAGACCTTAAAAAGGATAGAGTTTGCCCAAAAAAGAAAAGGGGTGATTATCTTTACAGATCCTGACCATGCAGGAGAGAGGATTAGAAAAACTATATCAAAGAGGATAGAAGGATGTAAGCATGCTTTTTTGCCAAGGGAGCAAGCTATAAAAAATGGAGATATAGGAATAGAAAATGCATCGCCTGAGAATATTATACTTGCACTTAAGAAGGTTAGAACAGAAAGTAAAGAAAAGAGAAGTGAGTTTAAGCAGATAGATTTAATTAAGAATGATTTGGTGGGTTCAATGGAGGCGAGCAGTCGACGAGATGAATTAGGAAAGCTTTTAGGGATTGGATATGCCAATGCCAAACAGTTTTTAAATCGATTGAATAATTACGGCATTACTAGAGAAGAATTTGAGGAAGCTTTAAAAAAACTTTAATAGGAGTAGGATATTATGGATAGATTAGTTTCACCAAAGGTGACAAAGGAAATTGTCAATAAATATGGATTTAGGTTTTCAAAGAGTTTAGGACAAAACTTTTTAATTGATGAAAATATATTGTATAAAATTATTGATGGAGCAGAGGTAAATAAGGAGGATATGGTAATTGAAGTAGGTCCTGGTATTGGAACCCTTACTCAAGCATTAGCAGAGGAAGCAAATAAGGTTATTGCTATTGAAATTGATAAAAATTTACTCCCAATCCTTTCGGAAACTCTAGGGGATAAGGATAATGTAGAGATTGTAAATGAAGATGTTTTAAAACTTAATCTACATAAACTTATTGAAGAAAAATGTGAAGGGAAGCCTGTAAAGGTTATTGCAAATCTTCCATATTATGTAACAACCCCTATTATTATGAAGTTTCTTGAAGAAAAGGTGCCTGTAAAAAATATTGTGGTAATGATTCAAAAGGAAGTTGCAGACAGAATGCAGGCAAAGCCTAGGAGCAAGGATTATGGTTCATTATCTGTTGCAGTCCAGTATTATTGTGAACCACATATTATTACAAAGGTTCCAAGATCAGTGTTTATACCTCAGCCAAATGTAGAGTCAACCGTTATTCGATTGACTGTAAGAGATGAACCAAAGGTTAAGGTGAAGGATGAAAAGCTTTTATTTGCTGTTGTTAGAGCAGCTTTTGGAAAAAGAAGAAAAACCCTTTTAAATGCTCTTACTAACAGTGGCCTAGGTGTAGATAAGGAAATTATAAAAAAGGTTTTAGAAGAGAGTGGCATTGAAGGAAATCGAAGAGGGGAAACTCTTACTATAGAAGAGTTCGCAAAGCTTTCTGATATATTATATGATTATAAATAAGCCTTAAGAGGGCTTATTTTTTTTGTTAAAAGTGAACTTATTTTGTATATAGTACATATATTAATAGTAAGTGATTAAAAAAGGAGGGAGGGTGACGATGGACAGAAAGCGTTATCGAAGGTATTTTATAATACTTGAGGAAGAAGATCATGGTTTTGAGAACAAAGGTGGAAAAAGGCCAAAGGGATATACGAAGATCGAAACTAAAAATGGGAAGGGTGTACTTAGTCACTATATTCAAAATCTAAAGTATTTTGATAATGCAGAGTATGTATATAAAGGGTATTTGATAGGAACAAAGGACGGTAAGCAAATTTTTGCAGATAATGGAACGTTTGTTATTGATGAGAGCGGCAAAGGAGAACTATATTGGAGATTTAATCCTGAGAATGTTGATGGACAGGGAAATGCGATAAAAGAATTTAATGTTATTGCTATTGTAGCAGAGGTACAAAATGGTCAGAGGAAAGAGATTGTTGCACCTTTAGTAGGATTTATAGATAAGGAAAAGGTAAGGTGGAAGCATGTTTTGACCAACCATTATAAAGAAGAGAAAAAAGAAGAGAATAATTATGAAGCTGTAAAAATAGAAGAAGTAAAAGAAGAGCAGACACCAAAAGAAGAAGAAACTGTTAAAGAAGATATTCAAAAAGAAGAAACTATTGAAGAAGAGATAAAAAATGAGGAAAAAGAAGAGATTCGTATAGATCCAATAAAGGTTGAGAAAGAAGAAATTGAAGAAGAAAAAGTAGAGGTGAAAGAGGAAGTTAAGGAGGAAATTGAGAAAGATAAGGATGAAAAAAGAAATGAAGATTATGGCATAGATTATGATCAGATGAGGTCTTATGACTGTAAAAATCCATATGAACACTACCATCAGTATTTTAAAATGGTATGTGGATATGTAGAGAATGTCTTAAAATATTATAAAGAAGTAAAGCCATTTGAAAAGAATCTTGGAAACTGCAAGTGGTGGAAGATTGATTGTAGTCAGCAAACATTATATAGAAATTTCTTGCCTTTTTATGGATATATTCATCAGATGTATTGTTATTCGCCCTATATAAACAATATGATAGGATGTCCTCATTTAATATATAAGTATAAGCATTATATTTTTGGAATTATGTATGATAAAAATCGTGAGCCTATATATTATATCTATGGGATTCCTGGTAGATTCATATTAAGTGAGCAGCCTTATGAAGGGATGACAGGATTTGTTTACTGGCATCCTATAGAGGATAAGAAACCAGAAAAAGGAGATTATGGATATTGGATACTCCATATAGATGCTAAAACTGGTAATATAGCTGTACCATATAAACCAACTATTCCTCCTCGTTAAATAATAACAGGCACACCAAATGGTGTGCCTGTTATTATTTATTCTACTTCATAAGGCCAATTGTCAAAGCCTCCATGAAGTATAAAAATTTTGGGAAACCCTTTGTTAGCCATTAGATCTGCAGCTTTTGCACTTTTTTTATCGCTGCTGCCATAAATAATGTAAATACCCTCTCTGTTATAATAGCTTAATTTTTTCTTTAGCTCCTTATAAGATAGCTGTGTGGCACTTGGCAAATGCCCCTGTAGATATTCTTCTTCATCCCTTAAGTCAAAAACCGTGACATCAGGATTTTTTTCTATAAGTACTTTTGCTTGTTCAGGAGAGATTTCTTTATAGGCATATTTCATTGTTTCTGAAAAAGTTTCATCTGAACCTGAAAAAATAAGTACAAGTATTCCAATGATTAAGATTGCTAAAATAGCTAAACCGATATACAGGCTACGTCTTTTTAAAACGAAAATTTTTAGCATTTATATCACCTCACGACTTGGCATTGTACTAATAATATATTTGTATTGAGGTTGTTTTATTACTGAAATTTTATTTTAAAATCATAGAATAGAGGAACAAATTTATAAGTAGTACATATGATAAGAATAGAGAGATTATAGATATTATTACAAAAGGGGGAAAATACTTTGTATCCTTATCCATATTATGATTACATGGGTTATTGTGAGAGTGAAGCTGAAAAAATGTATCCAGAAGTATGCAAAGACTTAAATCCATATATTGAAAAAATTTGTGCAAGAGAAGATCATATTTACAATTCTAAAATGTATCCATTTCCTAAAAAAGAAACGGTTGAAGAGATGGTAGATGAAATATATGAAATGTATATCAAAGACAATATGTATCGATCACCAGATGGAGGGTATGGTCATAGGGGATTATTCAAGAGTCTTATATGGATATTGTTATTAGGAAAATTATTAGGAAGAAGACGTAGAAGAAGACCAGGATATGGCTATCCAGGTTATGGTTATCCCGGATATGGCTATCCTGGAGGAGATTATCCAGGGTATGGGTATTAGGAGCAATAAAGTTAAAACGAGTCAACAGAAACTCTCAGAAAATTGGAGAGTTTTTGTTGACTTTTTGTCAAAGTCAGCGTATTATATAAGTAAGAAAACCCCGCCATGGGGGGCGGGGAAAAGGAGAGGATAGGTTTATGGAAGAGAAAATACTTGTTATTGGTGGTGTAGCCGCAGGAACAAAGGCTGCTGCTAAATTGAAAAGAGAAAACCCAAAAGCAGTGGTTGGTATTGTAACAAAGGATGAGGATATTTCTTATGCAGGTTGTGGACTACCCTATTATATTGGAGGGGTTATTGAAGAAAAGAGTGAATTAGTTGTAAAAACACCAGAAGATTTTCAGGCAATTACAGGTGTTGAGGTGTTAACAAAGCATGAAGCGGTGAAAATAAATAAAGAAGAACAATATGTAGAGGTTAAAGATTTAACAACAGGGGAAATGAAAAACTTTCAATATGACAAATTGGTCATTGCTACAGGTGCATCTCCATTTGTACCGCCTATTGAAGGAAAAGAATTAAAAGGTGTGTTTTCAGTAAGAACTGTATCCGATGCAATAAAAATAAGAGAAATGGTGGATAAGGGAGAAGTAAAGAAGGCTGTTATTGTAGGTGGCGGATTTATAGGTCTTGAGGTTGCAGAAAATCTGCATGAAAGAAATATTGAAGTTTCTCTTGTCGAACTTATAGATCATATTCTGCCTCCTTTTGATGAAGAGATCGCTCTTTATGCACAAAATTATATGAAAGAACAAGGAGTCAATATTTATACAGGAGAAAAAGTTCTTTCACTAGTAGGAGATGAAAAGGTTACAAAGGTTGTTACAGACAAAAGAGAGATTGAAGCAGATCTTGTAATTATGTCTGTTGGTGTTAGGCCAAATACACAATTAGCTAAAGAAATCGGTATAGAAATAGGGGTTACAGGTGCTATTAAGGTAAATGAGCACATGGAAACAAACATAAAAGGGATTTATGCAGTAGGAGATTGTGCAGAGAATATCAATCTTATTACAGGAAAGCCTGCTTGGTATCCAATGGGTTCTACTGCAAATAAGATGGGTAGAATTGCTGCGATAAATATGGCAAATGAAGAAAAGGATGGTTTAAAAGGCGTTCTTGGAACAACTGTTGTAAAGCTTTTTAAACTGAATGCAGGAAAAACAGGATTATCAGAAAGAGATGCAAAGAAAGCAGGATTTGAGGTAGAGACTGCTTTAGTTCCTGCAAATGATAAAGCACATTATTATCCAGGATATAGAGAAATTATTACAAAACTTATTGTAGACAAAAATACCCACAAAGTATTAGGGGCACAAGTAATTGGAGAAGGAGTTATAGACAAACCAATTGATATTATTGCTACAGCAATAACTTTTGGTGCAAAGGTAGAGGATTTACAAAAAATTGATTTGGCTTATGCGCCGCCATTCTCTATGGCAATGAGTTCTACTATTGTAGCAGCTAGTGTATTGACAAATAAGTTGACAAACAGAGTAAAGGGAATTGGACCTATTGAATTAAAAAATAGATTAAATGAATTACAAATTGTAGATGTACGTGATGAAGCATCATTTATGATTGGAACAATCCCTGGAGCTATAAATATTCCTTCAGGACAGATTACTATGAAAGCAAATGAATTAGACAAAGATAAAGAGACGGTTTTGGTTTGCAAGGTAGGTAAAAATGCATATTTGTCTTATCTAAAATTAAAAGAATTAGGATTTAAAGATTTGAAAATTCTAGAGGGTGGCATGAATGCTTATCCTTTTGAAAGAGAATAGGAATAATTAAAGGAGGAAATTGAAATGGCAGAGATTAATTTAAACTGTAAAGGACTTCAATGTCCAGGACCAATTATGCAAGTTTTTAAAGCAGTAAAGGAAGCACAAGCAGGAGATGTGATCAATGTAAAGGTGACAGATAGAGGATTTTCAAAAGATATTAAGGCTTGGTGCAAAAAAACAGGCAATGAGCTTATAGAGCTAAACGAAACAGATACTGAGATTACAGCAAAAATCCTTAAAAAGTAGGGAGGATTGACATGGCTGATAAAAAAACAATTATTGTTTTTAGCGGAGATATGGATAAGGTTATGGCAAGTTTAATTATTGCTAACGGTGCAGCAGCTATGGGAAGTGAAGTAACCATGTTCTTTACCTTTTGGGGATTAAATACATTAAGAAAAGCGCAAAAGATTAAGGTAAAGAAAGATTTTATGGAAAAAATGTTTGGCTGGATGATGCCAAGAGGTGCTGAAAAGTTAGGTCTTTCAAAGATGAATTTTGGTGGTATTGGTGCAAAGATGATGAAGAGCATCATGAAAAAGAAAAATGTAAATACCTTACCAGAATTAATAGAAAGTGCACAAATGATGGGTGTAAAGATGATTGCTTGCACTATGTCTATGGATGTAATGGGTATAAAGGAAGAGGAGATTATTGATGGAGTAGAATTTGCAGGGGTAGCAAGTTATCTTGGAGAAGCTGATGAGGCTAATGTAAATTTGTTTATTTAGAGGAAAGTGGTTGTTAAAGCAACCACTTTTATGATATGGATAACTAATTTTAAAAAGAAATATAAAAATACGTTCATTCCAGTAAGTTTTGAACAAAAGTTATCAGAGTCATTCTCTTATATTTTTTTATGTTGGTTATCTATATAAATGCTTATTTGAATTGATTAGATATGATACAATATAGAGAGGAGTAGATGAAAGAAGGGATGATTTTTATGGCTAGAGAAGATGCAAAAAAGGATATTATCAATAGATTAAGAACGATAAAGGGACATATTGCAGGAATAGAGAAGATGATTGAGGAGGATACAAAAACTTGTGAGGACATACTGCTTCAAATTGCTGCAATAAGGGCATCTGTTCATAAGGTAGGGCTTATCATATTAGAAGAGCATGCAAAGGATTGCTTGATTGGAGATAAGGAAAGCCTAAGTAAAGAAGAAGTAGAGAATGTATTAAAAACAATTGTAAAATTTGTAAAATAGCACTTAATGTGCTATTTTTAATTTTGTCTTTTTTACAATAGTAGCAATTTGAGGATAGGCTTTTATTGTTCCATATGTAACAATAGGCCTTCCGAAGGAAACAAGACCGAGTCTCCTAGAGCTTGCTCCACCAATTCGCATAAGGTTATTTACTGTTTTTGAAGTATCTACACAGAGTATTTCATTTTTGTCTTTATTGATCATATCTGCTACTGTTTGCAGAGCATTTACTACTAAACGGGGAGAATATTGTCTGCTTATTGTATAAATACTATGACCATATTCATCTTTTCCATGAAAAATCAATCGACCAATATCCTTTTTTTCTAATCTATCAAATAAAGGAAGGTTTAGTATTTCAGATTTTGAAGGAACGCTATCTAATGGAAGTTTGTTAAGATGTATTGCAGCGGCAACAACAGTAGAATGGGTGCCGCCCACATCATGATAAATAATGTACAAGCCAATCACCTTTTCTTTTAAAATGTTTATTTATAGGATTTGATAGTTTTTATAAATATATACTTATGAATATTTTTAAAGAATTTTGTATTTTTACATATGATATATTGTGTTATACTTTTTTTATAAGTAAAAAATATAAAAAGAACGTTTACTCCAGATAACTTTTGAAGGTACTTATTAAGGGAGGGGTTGAAATGAAAAAAATTCTATCGTTGCTTATGGTGCTTATGTTAATTTTTAGTGCTGTAGGTTGTTCAAAGAAAGAAGAAACAAATAAAAGTGAAAAAGAGATAGTAAAGATTGCAGGGTTAAAGGGACCGACTTCTATTGGAATGATAAAAATGTTTGAGGAAAAACCATCTTTAGGTGAAAATTTTGATTCAGTTTATGAGGTGGCACAAAATCCAGATATTTTAGTTTCAAAGCTCTTATCAAAAGAAGTT
The DNA here is from genome assembly GCF_008152325.1 of Crassaminicella thermophila. Classification (GTDB taxonomy): domain Bacteria; phylum Bacillota; class Clostridia; order Peptostreptococcales; family Thermotaleaceae; genus Crassaminicella_A; species Crassaminicella_A thermophila. The sequence goes on along the minus strand of NZ_CP042243.1, from coordinate 2,851,130 downwards.
ACTTTTGCAGCACTTCCTACAAATGTTGCGGCAAAGCTTTATAATAAAGGAGCAGGATATAAGCTTGCAGCCATAAATACTTGGGGAGTTCTTTATGTTATGACACAAGGAGAAGAAATACATAATTGGGAAGATTTAAGAGGAAAAAATATTAATTCTATTGCAAAAGGATCAAATCCAGATGTGATTTTTAGGTATTTATTAGAGAAAAATGGATTGAATCCAGATAAGGATGTAACATTAGATTATACATTAGGACATGTGGAGCTTGCACAAGCTATGGCTGCTAAAAAAGTGAATATAGCTTTGCTTCCTGAACCTTTTGTAACTATGGTTAGTATGAAGAATAAAGATGCTAAGATTGCTATGAATATTCAAGATGAATGGAAAAACACATTAGGAGGAAAAGCTTTAATTCCTCAAGGCTGTATTGTTGTAAGAGAAGATTTTGCACAAAAGCATCCAGAAGTAGTTAATAAGTTTTTAGCTGAATATGAAAAATCTGTAAAGTGGGTAAACGAGAATAAAGAGGAAGCAGGAGTATTGGTTGAAAAGCATGGAATCGGAATGAAAGCAAAAATGGCTGAGATGGCAATACCAAGATGTAATCTTGATTTTAAAACTGCATCAGATGCAAAAGAAGCTGTTGAAAACTATTTAAAAGTTTTATATGATTTTTCAGCAAAAGCTGTGGGAGGAAAGCTTCCTGATGAAAATTTCTACTATCATCAAAAATAAATTTCCAACCGTTTTATCTATATTGATTCTTATATTTATTTGGAAGGTCATCTCTGAAGTTGTTGCTTCTAAGATGATTCTTCCTTCTCCTGAAGCTACATGGATAAGCTTTATAGATCTTTTAAAATCTAAAACTTTTTTAAAAATAGTAATAGCAACAGTAATAAGAGGATTAATAGGTTTTTTATTATCTTGTATTTTTGGGTTAGCTGTAGGTATATTGACAGGTATAAGCGAATTTTTAGAAAAATTAATGCAACCCTTTTTAGTTATGATTAAGTCTACTCCTGTTATGTCTATTATTATTTTGGCTTTGATTTGGTTTGAAACTGATAATGTCCCTATATTTGTTAGTTTATTAGTTTCTTTTCCTATAATATGTGCTAATGTTTCTGAAGGAATAAAAAGTGTAGATAAAAAAATTATTCAGATGGCAAAAATATACCGTGTTAAGAAATGGAGAATTTTATTAGAAATTTATCTTCCTTCAATTGTTTCTTTTTTTATAGCAGGAATTTCTACTGCTATGGGGATTGGATGGAAGGCTACTGTTGCAGCGGAGGTTTTAAGTCAACCAAAGTTTGCTATAGGGACAAGTCTTTATACATCAAAAATTTATATAGAAACAGAAAATGTCTTTGCGTGGACGGTTGTTGCAATTATATTGAGCTTTATTTTTGAAAAGGGTTTAAGAATACTAGGACAAAAGATGATTAGGTGGAGAGTATAATGACACTAAAAATTGAGAAGCTTTATAAAAGCTATGAGGGACTTAAAGTATTTGAAAATTTTAATATGGAAATCATAAAAAATGGTATTACTTGTATTTTAGGTCCTTCAGGGTGTGGCAAGACAACGCTACTTAATATGATAAGCGGGATTCTTAAGCCAGATGTGGGTATTTTTTCAGGATTTGATCAAAAGGCTATTTCTTATATTTTTCAAGAACCAAGGCTTCTAGATTGGAAGAGTGTATGGGGGAATATTGAATTTGTTTTAAAAGATATTTATGAAAAAGAAGAAAGAGAAAAAATAGTATCAAAATACATTGATTTGGTTGGGTTAAGAGAATTTAAAGATTATTATCCCAAAAATTTAAGTGGTGGGATGATGCAAAGAGTGGCAATAGCAAGAGCTTTTGCATATTCTTCTAATATACTTCTCATGGATGAGCCATTTAAGGGGTTAGATGTAAATAGTAAGAAGAGATTAATGGATGAATTTATAAAACTATGGATGGAAGATTTAAGAACAGTTATATTTGTAACCCATGATATAGAAGAGGCAGTCCTTTTAGGAGATAGTATTTATGTTTTTAGTGAGTTACCTGTTCAAATAAAAAAGAGATTTAATATCGATTTGTTAAGACACAAAAGAAGCTTAGAGGATGAAAGGATTATTAGTATAAAAAGGGAAATTCATAAAGTTTTAGGTGATGATTGACCATTTAGGCACTTAGTGGTATAATAAGCTGGAAGTAAATATAGTAGATGCATTAGGTACCTTTTTTAGGTTTAATAGGGAAGTTCGGTGAGAATCCGACACAGCCCCCGCTACTGTAAGTGATGACGAAACCTCAAGTAATCCACTGTGAAAACGGGAAGGAGAGGGAGTAGGAAGAATCACAAGTCAGGAGACCTGCCTATTGTGTGAGTGACTACCTTCGGAGGGAAGGCCAGGAAACAAATTATCTAAATTCATTATTATTTGTGATAATGAGTCTATTTGCCCTGTCTTCTGACAGGGCTTTATTATTTAGGAAGGAGGCATAAGAATGGATGATTTATTATATGAGGACAGTAAGTTTACACATTTTTCATTAGATACTATATTTACGGATAATCATATAACATTATTAAAATTTGTTTCTTATGGCCACTTTCCAGAACCACCCCATCAAATTTTTATCTATTAAAAGAGTATATAGATTATTAATTTGAAAGGGGAAATAAAAATGATTGTAAATATAGATATGTATAAAAATTTTGGAGAAAGAAGAGAAAGAAATATAACAGGAAATGTAAAAGCAGATCAAGTTTATAGGAAAATATTTGCTCAAAAGCATGTAAAAAATAAAAGTGAATTAAAAAAAGTTTTTTGGAATGAGCTTAAACAGTTATTTATAAAAAAACAGCAAAATACGAATTTCTCTTATAGATATAAACAGATAAACTAGCCTAGAAAAAGAGCCTAAATAAGGCTCTTTTTCTAGTTTATTCTGAGTCTACGCATAAGATCCTTTACAGTTTTTTCGAATGCAAGTAGATAGTATTTGTTGCCTAGTTCTTTTTCTAAGTCTTGTATTTTTTTTAATTCTTCATCAGTGAGGGTAGCAAAAGGTGGTATTTTTTTTATTTGTTGATATTGTTGATACGTAATATATTGAAGTTGACAAACATACCAAAGACATCTTTGATACTTTTCATATAAATCACGATAATATGGATCATAAATCATTAGACAGCCTCCTTTCTTTTGTAATAATATATGCACAAGCATGATAGTTTGTCTATAAAAATTGAATAGACAAGTGAAAAATACAAAAACTATAGATAAGATTAAATAATAATAGAGGGAGATGGAGGAAAAATATGATTACAAAAAATAGAGTGATCGCATTATGTTTAGTGATTATACTTATATTTTCTTTTTCAGCTTGTGCAAAACCTAGTGAAAAAGGTGTTAAGAAGGCTGAAGAAAAAGAAGTCTATCCAGTTAAAATTGTTGATTCTTATAATCGAGAAGTCATAATTGAAAGTAAGCCTATGAGGATTGTTTCAATTGCTCCAAATATAACGGAGACAATATTTGCTTTAGGATTAGGTAAAAAATTAGTAGGAAGAACAGATTATTGTGATTATCCAGAAGAAGTAAAAAATATTCCATCTATTGGAAGTTTAATGGAGCCAAATATTGAAAAAATTGTAGACTTAAAACCTGATTTGGTTGTGGCGTCAACCCATTTTAAAAAGGATGTACTAAAAAAACTTGAGGAACTAAATATTAAGGTTATTGTTCTTTATGGGGAAGAAAGCTTTGAAGGAGTTTATGAAGTAATAAAAAAATTGGGAAAAGCATTAGATGCTAAAGATGAAGCAGAAAGAATAGTATCTAATATGAAAGAAAAGGTTTCAAACGTTACAGAAAAAGTAAAAAATGCAGAAAGACCAGAAGTTTATTATGTAGTTGGCTTTGGAGAAGGTGGAGATTATACTGCTGGAAGAGATACTTTTATTGGCAAGATGATAGAATTAGCAGGAGGCCTTAATGCTGCAAGAGATGTTGAAGGGTGGAAATATAGCTTAGAAAGATTGATTGAGAAAGACCCAGATATATTAATTTGTTCAAAATATTATGATACAAAAAAGAGGCTTATGAATACAAATGGATATAAAGATTTAACAGCTGTTAAAAAAGGAAAGGTATTTGAGATAGATAATAATCTTCTTGAAAGACAGGGACCAAGGCTTGCAGATGGACTTGAGGAATTAGCAAAAATTATACATCCAGAATTGTTTAAATAATAGCTGGGATTTTCCCAGCTTTACTATGTTCTAAAGTGAGGAAATAATATGACTTATATACAAAAAAGAAGATATTATTGGAAATTTTTCATAGTTATTTTTGCACTATTATGTATATGCATTTTCTTTGTGAGTACTCTTGGAGTTGCTAAGATATCTTTTGCTGAGGCATATAGAATATTATTGAGAAATGTACCATTAATAGGAAGATATATTTCGATAGATGATATTAAAGAATCAAAAAAATTGATTATCTTAAATATTAGATTTCCAAGAATTTTACTATCTGCTTTGGTTGGCATGGCATTAGCAGGAGCTGGAGCAGTATTTCAGGGGATATTTAAAAATCCAATGGCAGATCCTTATGTACTCGGGGTATCTTCAGGAGCTGCTTTTGGTGCAACTATTGCAATAATATTTGGACTGGAAGAAATATTCATAGGTTTTAGGGCAATAACCGTTATGGCTTTTGTTGGTGCTATTTTAGCAACATTAACTGTTTATAATCTATCTAAAATAGGGAGCAAGACACCTATAGTGACACTTTTACTTGCTGGTATAGCTTTAAGCTTTTTATTATCATCTTTGATATCGTTATTAATGACGTTTCATAGAGAACAAGTTGAGAGGATTGTTTTTTGGACTATGGGGAGCTTTTCTGCTGCAAGCTGGAAACATGTAAGGATTGCTGCTCCTATTATTTTGATAGGATGTATATTTTTTACTATGTTTGGTAGAGATTTAAACGTTATGCTTATGGGGGAGGAAACGGCAAAAAGCTTAGGGATAGAAGTGGAGAGGATAAAAAAAGTATTGCTTGTCGCAGCTTCTATAGTAGCAGCATCAGCTGTTTCAGTAAGTGGGATTATTGGATTTGTAGGATTAGTTATACCTCATATTGGAAGATTAATAATAGGGCCTGATCACAGGGTATTGATTCCTTTTACATTGATTAGTGGAGCAATATTTATGGTTGTAGCAGATACTTTAGCAAGAATACTTATTCCGCCGGCTGAAATTCCAGTAGGAGTAATCACATCTTTAGTGGGGGCACCATTTTTTATTTATCTTCTTTATAAGAATAAAAAGCAAAATTCAATGGGGTGAGAAATTTGGTATATCCTATTAAGGTAAATAATTTAAGTTGGTATTTTGGAGAAAGCAAAGTATTAAAAAATATTAGTACAAGTATAGAGGAAAATAAATTTACATGTATTATAGGTCCAAATGGTTCTGGGAAATCAACTTTTTTAAGAAATATATTGAAGCTATTAGAGCCAAAGAAAAAATCTATTTATGTCTATAATGAAGACATTGTTAAGTTAAGATATAAAGATTTAGCAAAAAAAATTGCATCTGTTCCTCAAAATACAATGGTAGATTTTGATTTTACGGTCATGGATATTGTCTTAATGGGGAGAAGTCCTCATTTAAGAAGATTTGAGGCAGAAAGCAAAAAAGACTTTGAAATTGCAGAAAAAGCAATGAAAATAACTAATATATGGCATTTAAAAGATAGAGGAATTAATAGAATTAGTGGAGGGGAAAGGCAAAGAGCAATTATTGCTAGGGCCCTAGCACAGGAGTCAGATATTCTAATATTGGATGAGCCTATTTCTCATCTTGACATACACCATCAAATTGATGTTTTAAATATTGCAAAAGAGTTGTGTGATAAGAAGAATCTTACAGTGATTGCAGTGTTGCATGATTTGAATTTTGCTATACAATATAGTGATTATTTGATACTTTTTCATGAAGGAAAAATTGTTGCAGAGGGCTTACCAGAAAAAGTGATTACTCAGGAGAATATAAAGCATGTGTATAATATTGATGTATACATGATGAAAAATCCTTTAAATGGAAAACCTCATATTATTCCTATTGTACGTTAGTTTTTGTTCGAAAAGAAATACGATTGACAGTTTTATCCTTTTGGGGTATAATAAGAGCAAAAACCCTAAGGGGAGGGGGGTATATATGATGAACGTTTCCACACCTATAGCATTAGGGGCAGGATTCTTATCTTTTTTCTCGCCTTGTATATTACCACTTATTCCAGCTTATATTACTTATATAACGGGTACTACTTTTGAAGATGAGCTTGCGGATAAAAAATTATTTGCATTTACAAGAACCCTTGGATTTGTGATAGGTTTTTCAATAATTTTTATAGTGATGGGCATATCAGCCAGTTTTATAGGGAAATTGTTTATAAGACATAAAGAGCTTTTTCGGAAGGTAAGCAGTATGCTTATTATCTTTTTTGGACTGAATATGATGGGAGTACTAAAAATAAAATTATTAAATAAAGAAATAAGAATGAAAGCACCAAAAAATATTTCTAACTGGTTTGGCTCAATTTTTATGGGGATGGCTTTTGGGGCAGGATGGACCCCATGTTTTGGAGCAGTATTAGGAGCGATCCTTGTTTATGCTTCATCAACGAGCACTGTGGCAAAAGGATTTTATTTATTACTTGCTTATTCTATAGGAATGGGGATACCATTTATCATTACTTCGCTTGTGATTCATAAATTTAGTGGATTGATGATGAAATATGAAAGATATTTACCATATATAACAAAACTTAGTGGAATTATACTGGTTATTTTTGGGATTCTTGTATTTTTCAATAAAATGAGCATTATAAGCACGTTTTTTATATAAAGAAAAATGAATAAATATTTAAAATGGAGGAATGAAAGTGAATAAAAAGGGTATTATGATTATGCTATTAGGAATTGTAATGGTTGCAGGTTTTTTTGTTATGACTAAGGCTAACAAGCCAGAGATAGTACAAGAGAAGAATTCACAAAACAACATGGAAGAATATGATCAAGAAAAAACAATAGACATTGAAGTAGGAAAACCAGCTCCTGATTTTACTTTAGAAAATCTACAAGGAGAATCGGTAAGCTTAAGTGATTTCAGAGGAAAAAACGTGTTAGTAAATTTTTGGGCTACATGGTGTCCTTATTGTGTAAAGGAAATGCCTGATTTAAATAAATTATATATAGAAAATAAAGAGAATGATTTTGTAGTGTTGGCAGTAGATGTGGGAGAATCAAAAGAAGATGTAGAAAAATATTTGGAAGGGAAATCCTATGAATTCCCTGTTTTGCTCGATAAAGATGGAAGTATTTCTATCAAATATATGGTTCGAGGGCTTCCTACATCTTTTATGATAGATAAAGAGGGAAATATAAGAGCTATTAAAATGAGTATGATGACATATCCTGAAATGAAGGAAATGCTAGAGGGTGTAGAAGGAAAATAGCGTAGCAGTTTTTTGCTACGCTATTTTTCTATTAGGAGATAGATAATTATTTTATCTACCGTTCTTCTATAATACCGTTCGTATGGAAATTAATCTAGATGTTTTTAAATAAAAATTGTTGACTAAAAAATGATAAGATGCTAAGATAAAATCATAAATTCATATAGGAATACTATGAATTAATAAAAATAGCGTAGATAAAATATCTACTGCTCTATTTTTATATATCTATATAAGGGAGACTATACATTTAATTCCGTGTATTCCGATATGAAATATACAAATTGAAACGAGGAGGCTAAGGTATGCCGGTATTTAACCAACTATTTGATGAATGGGCAGCTAATTATGATGAAACAGTATATGGTAATAATAATGAATATATTGAAGTTTTTGCAAATTATAACAACATATTAGAAACAATATCGCAAAAAATAGAAGATAAGAAAGATGGACATATACTTGAAATAGGAACAGGAACAGGAAATCTGACAAGATTGCTGTACCAAAAGAATTTTCATGTTACAGGAATTGAACCTTCCCAAGAAATGAGGAAAATATTTAAATCAAAACTTCCGAATGTGGAAATATTAGATGGACATTTTTTATCTGTACCAGTGAAAAACAAAGTGGATGCAATTGTAACTTCTTATGCGTTTCATCACCTTACATGGGAAGAAAAGAAAGCAGCACTTATATATCTAGACAGTATTTTGAATGAAAAAGGAAGGATGATTATTGCGGATACCATGTTTGAATCATTAGCGTATAAATCGAATCTATTAAAATACGTAGCATCTATGAAATCCTTTAAATTATTAAATGATTTGAATACAGAATACTACGAATGTGTAGAAGATATATGCCAATTATTTAAAGAACAAAATTATAGTTTTGAAACAATTAAAATGAATAAATATGTTTGGATTATATCAGCAGAAAAGGGAGGTTTTTAATATGAAAAAAATAGTTGTAGAAAGTTTTACGATGGATCATACAAAGGTGCAAGCTCCTTTTGTAAGAAAATGTGGAAAGATAGAAACACCAAAAGGAGATATTATTACGAAGTTTGACTTAAGATTTACTCAGCCAAATCAAGAGGCAATGCCGACAGGAGCTGTGCATACACTAGAGCATTTATTAGCAGGACATATAAGAGAAGAATTAGATGATGTAATAGATCTATCACCTATGGGATGTAGAACTGGATTTTATTTAATATTAATAGGTGACAGGCAAGAAGCTGAAGTGGCTAAAGGATTGATAAAAGCATTGGATAAGGTTTTGTCCGCAGATGAAGTTCCAGCTGCAAATCCCGTGCAATGTGGAAATTATAGAGATATGTCATTGTTTGGAGCAAAAGAATTTGCTAAAGTTACAGTTGAAAAATTGAAAGAGAAATATAATTACGGGAGGAGAAATAATGGAATTTAATTCTTTGGTGATACATGGAGGAGTAGATGGAGATAAAAATACAGGGGCAGTTACCATACCAATTTATCAGACATCTACTTATGCCCAAGAAGCTGTTGGGAAACACAGAGGATATGAATACTCACGAACAGGCAATCCTACAAGAGAAGCTGTAGAAAAGCTTATTGCAGATTTAGAAAAGGGTCATAGAGGATTTGCATTTAGTTCTGGTATGGCAGCAATATCTTCTGTTTTAATGCTGTTTCAAGCAGGAGACCATATAATATTTAGTGATGATGTTTATGGAGGAACATTTAGAGTTGTAGACAAGGTATTTAAAAATTTTAATATAGAGTATGATTTTGTGGATACAAGCGATATAAAAAATATACGAAACCATATAAAGGAAAATACAAAAGCAGTTTATATAGAAACGCCCACAAACCCTTTAATGAAGTTAACTGATATTGAGGAAGTTTCAAAAATAACAAAGGAAAATAATTTGCTTCTTATTGTAGATAATACTTTTATGACGCCGTACCTTCAAAGGCCAATTGAATTGGGAGCAGATATTGTCCTTCACAGTGCTACAAAATATTTAGGAGGGCACAGCGATTTAATCGCAGGTTTAGTAGTTGTAAATAATGAAGTATTAGGAGAGAGAATGCACTTTATACAAAATTCAGTTGGAGCAATACTAGGACCCTTTGATAGTTGGCTTCTTATAAAGGGAATTAAAACACTAGCAGTTCGAATGGAAAGACATTGTGAAAATGCTGAAAAAATAGTAAAGTGGTTAGGTCAGCAAGAATGGGTGGGAAAAATATACTATCCAGGGATAGGTATACAAATGAAGAAACAGATGAAAAGATATGGAGGTATGATTTCATTTGAAGTAAATGATGAAAAGTATATGCAAAAACTTTTAGATAACCTAAAAGTAATTACTTTAGCAGAAAGTCTTGGTGGTATAGAAAGTCTGATCTGTGTTCCTTCTAAAATGACACATGCATCAGTACCACCTGAAATAAGAGTTAAATTGGGCATAACGGATACATTGATTAGACTATCTGTAGGAATTGAAGATGTGGAAGATATTATTAGAGATTTGGATATAGCTTAAAGATGAAAGTGGGGAATTGATTATGTATTACTTTAATAATATTCAAGATTTAATCGGAAATACACCCATTTTAAAAATCAATAACTTTGACATTCCTAAAGATGTAAATATTTTTGCAAAATTAGAATTTTATAACCCTGGAGGCTCCGTAAAGGATAGAATAGGGAAATGGATAATTGAAAAAGCAGAGAAAGAAGGAAAATTGAAAAAGGGATATACCATAGTTGAAGCAACGGCAGGAAATACAGGAATAGGGGTAGCTCTTTCTGCGATTAATAAAGGTTATGAAATTGTTTTTGTAGTTCCTGGAAAATTTTCTATTGAAAAGCAAATTATTATGAAGGCGCTTGGGGCTAAGATAATAAGCACGCCGACAGAAGAAGGTATGGATGGGGCTTTTAAGAAGGTTGAAGAATTGAAAAAGGAAATTAAAAATGTATTTGTTGTGGATCAATTTAATAATATGTATAATCCTGAGGCTCACTATCTCTTTACAGGGAGAGAGATATACAATCAATTAGATGGAGAAATAGATTTATTCATTACTGGTGCAGGTTCTGGTGGAACTTTTACAGGTGTTATGAAATATCTTAAAGAAAATAATAAAAGTATAAAGGGGGTTCTAGCTGATCCAGTAGGCTCTATTATGGGTGGCGGAGAATGCGGGGCTTACAAAATAGAAGGGATAGGTAATGATTTTATCCCAAAAACCATGGATATGACTTTCGTAGATGAAGTGGAGAAAGTAACGGATGAAGAAGCTTTTCATGCAGTAAAGGAGTTGGCATTAAAGGAAGGACTTCTAGTAGGATCTTCATCAGGGGCTACTTTTTCTGCAGCTTTGAAGCAAGCAAATAAACTTAAAAAAGGAAACATAGTAGTTTTATTTGCGGATCGATCCGATAGATATATAAGTAAAGCTATTTATAATTTTTAATTTTTTTCATAAGAAAAAGCACTAAACATTAAAAAATGATTGTTAGTTTACTAATAGTTTAATATTAGAAATAAGGGCTTGAGCATGTAAAAAATGAAGGTCATGTAGAATTAGAAAACTTAAAAACAATTCTACATGACCTTCATTATGCCCAGTACTCTCAAGCAGCTTGAAATATGAATGATATAAATGCCACTATAATAAAATTTCTTAAGAATTGTTTCATATTTAATAAAGTATGGGACTATAGGATTTTGATAATTTCATATTTTATTTTTTCTTTTGACTTATAAATTTGGTCAAATTTTCTAACGACCCCATAAGATAATCCCATAAAAATCATACCTAATAGAAAACTAAAGAGTTCTGCAGAGAAAGTAACTCCTAATAGTTGATGGATGTATGAACCTGATACAATACCTACAATGAGCATGAAAAGGGGAACAATATAAACTAAGAAAGCTACTTTCATAACTATTTTTGTTTCTACTTTCACCTTTACAAATTGACTAGGGGTTGCACCAACTGTATTCTCTACGTCTATATACATACCTGTTTTGCTACATCCAACCTTACAACTACTACATTTTTCTCCACAGGCACTTGTTCGTAGTATTTCAATTTTTGCAACGTTACCATTAGTGCTTATGATTCTACCTATCTTCTCCATAAAAATCACTCCTTTTTAATATAAGTATACGCAAGAATAATGCCAAAACAATATATAAATGCAAAGCCATACTACATTATTTAAAATGGCATAGTTTTTGCGTAAAATACAAGTAAGTTATAAACAAGAAAATAAATCTTTTAAAGGAGATGATATTTTATGGATAAATGGTTGTTTCATCAGTCATTTTCTTCATAACAATGGGCGTTACTGTAGGTATTTATAGTATAAACCAATTGCTTTAATAAATTGTAACAAAGGATTAAGAAACTTTATTCAAATAGGAAAGGAGCGTTTTACATGATATTGATCCTTAGAATATTGTATATTATCTTAATAGGCTTTATGGCATATCGTATGATTAAAAATGGAGGATGTTGTGGAGGACATAGCAATCATAGAGAAAATTGTTGTGATGAAAAAAAGAATGAAAACACAATATCCAAACAAATTATTACAGAAGAAGAAAAAAGAAACTCAATAGATGTTGGATAGAAAAACAAATATTTTTTTGATTATATTATTTGATGAAGTATATGCCACAAGCATTGTGTGATATGCTACAAATAAGGAAGGGAAGTTAAATATCTGAGATTCGAAAGTTAGAAAGCCAATTAAGAAGATCTGAAAAGTTATCAGCAGTAGGAGAGCTTGCATTAGGTATTGCTTATGAGATAAGAAATCCACTGGGCATTATGGATTGGATTATATATTACCCATAGGAACATAAGGGCTATATGGAGATAGATAGTGTAGTAGGAAAGGGAACGAAAATAGATGTATATCTTCCTATTGCAGTAGAGGAAGGAGATAAAAATGAGTAAAAAAATATTGATTGCTGATGATGAAAAAAATATGATTTGGGCAATGAAGAAGGCCTTAAAAAGTGAAAATTATAAGATTATTACAGCAGCAAATGGTATTGAAGCTGTAGAGAAGGCGAAGAACAATGATCCTGACCTTGTATTATTAGATTTAAGAATGCCTCAAAAAGATGGAATAGAGGCTTTACGGGAAATAAAGGAGTTTAATGAGAACATACCTGTAATAATGATCACAGCTCATGGAACAATGGAATCTGCAATAGAGGCAATGAAAATAGGGGCAATAGATTATCTACCTAAGCCATTTGATATTGAAGAATTAAAAATTCAAATAAGAAAAGCCCTAGATGTAGGGGATATGAAAGAACAAATAAATTTTTTGAAAGAAGAATTAAAAAATAAGGCAGGAAAAGTAATCATAGGGAATAGTCCAAGAATGAAAGAAGTACTAGAAATTGTAAATCGTGTTGCCAAAAGCATAGCAACTGTTTTAATTACAGGAGAAAGTGGAACAGGAAAAGAACTGATTGCAAATGCCATTCATTATAATAGTGATAGAGAAAATAAACCCTACATAAAGGTAAATTGCGGTGCAATTCCTGAAAGCTTACTAGAAAGTGAATTGTTTGGACATGAGAAAGGAGCTTTTACAGGAGCTGTAAGTAGAAAACTAGGAAGGTTTGAAAGGGCTGATGGAGGAACTCTATTTCTTGATGAGGTAGGGGAATTAAGTCTTGCTACACAAGTAAAGCTTTTAAGAGCTCTTCAAGAAAAAGAAATTGAGCGTGTAGGAGGAATAGAAGTAATTAAAGTGGATGTGAGAGTAATTGCTGCAACAAATAGAGATTTGAAGAAAATGGTAAAAGAAGGAACTTTTAGAGAAGATTTATATTATCGATTAAATGTTATACCCATAGAATTACCAGCTTTAAGAGAAAGAAAAGAAGATATACCAGCTTTAATAGAGTACTTTATGAAAAAGTACTGTAGAGAAATGGGAAGAGAGCAAATACGTATAAGTGAAGATGCGTTAGAGAGTCTATTGCAATATAGTTGGAAAGGAAATATTCGAGAACTTGAAAATGTGGTTGAAAGACTTGTTATATTATCTCAAGGAAATGTGATTTATAGAGATGATTTACCAAAGGAAATACGATTTCAAAAAGAAGAAACTGCGACATTTATATTACCAGAAGAAGGGCTTAATTTAGAAGAAGTAGAGAAGAATTTGATAGAGCAAGCTTTGAAGAAAACTAACTATAATCAGACAAAGGCAGCAAAATTATTAGGGATTACAAGACATACCCTTCTATATAGAATGGATAAATATAACATCAAAAGAAATTATTGATTTTAGTTTTGCATATCACTTTCTTCTATGGATATATTATTTATTGTGATTCATTTTCTTTCTATCTACATAATTTCTTCACATTTTTGTATTAATATAATATTGAAAGAAGATCCATGAAAAAGGAGTGATTAGTATGTGTGGCTTTGGTTTTGGTTATGCAGGATGGTGGCCTTGGATGATCTTAAGAATGGGTTTAGGCATTGTGATTACCATAGGTTTTGTAATATGGATTACAAGGCTAGTAAGAGATTATGGCTACAATAGAAAGCATGCAATAGAACTTTTAGATGAAAAGTTTGCAAATGGAGAAATTGGTGAAGAAGAATATATGCAAAAGAAAAAGATCATAAAAGGAAAATAGCTAGAGGATTGTCTCTAGCTATACCTTTATGTATTGGATGTTAATTGAAAGAAATGAAAAATATGAGTAAAATAGTAAAAAATATATATTCAAAGAGGTGCAAGGCAATGGAGAAAAAACGTATATTAGTTGTGGATGATGAACCAAAAATTTTAGAGGTCGTAAAAGCTTATTTAGAAAAAGAAGATTATGAAGTTCTTTTGGCAACAGATGGGGAGAAGGCATTAAAAGTTTTTGAAGAGGAAAGCATCCATCTAATCGTTTTAGATTTGATGTTGCCAAAGATTTCAGGAGAAGCTGTATGTAGTAAGATCAGGACGATTTCAGATGTTCCCATTATTATGCTTACAGCAAAAACGGAAGAAGATGAAAAGATTGAAGGATTGGCTATTGGAGCAGATGATTATTTGACAAAGCCTTTTAGTCCTAGAGAATTAGCAGGAAGAGTCAGAGCTCTTATGAGAAGATCTTATAGAGATGAAGGGCCTTTAGCAGATCATTTGATTTTCAATGATGGGGACTTAGAAGTAGATATTAAAAAATTTCATCTAAAGAAAAAGGGAAAGCAAGTTAGATTAACCCCTAATGAGTTTAAGCTGCTTCATGTTTTTTTGACTCATCCAGGACAGGTTTTTACAAGAGAACAATTGCTAGAGAAGGCTTTTGGATTAGATTATGATGGATTTGACAGGACCATTGATACGCATATAAAAAATATTCGCCATAAGATAGAAGACAATCCAAAAAAACCAGCATATATTCTGACGATATATGGTGTGGGATACAAATTTGGAGGGAAAAGATGAAAAAGCCATTGTCTAAGAAGTTTGCCTTCATTTTTATACTAACAGTATTTGGAGCTATTTTGGTTACAAGTCTTATTTCTAATTATATGATTGACAAACAATTTAATCAGTATCTGTTAGAGGAGCACCAAAGAAAAATTGAGAAAGTAAAAAAATTAGTAGGAGAATTGTATAATCCAAAGGATCCATCTGAAAAATTAGATGATCGTCAAATAAAAAGGTATGCAATGTTAGAAGATTTGTATATACAAATAAACGATGTCGATGGAAATATGATTTTTTCATCAGGACAAAGTCATCTTCTCCATAAAAAAATGATGGGTTCTATGATGGGGCGTATGATGAATAAAAAGATGGATACCTTATTAGGCGAATACATAGAAAAGGAATTTCCAATCATAAAAAATGGAGAAAATATAGGAACTATTGTGATTGGGTATTTTGGTATATCAAATATTAGTGGAAGAGATATTCAATTTAAAAATACGATGAATCAATCTTTTGTTATTTCCATTACAGTTACGCTGCTATTGGCTTTTATCATCAGCGGTATTTTATCAAAACAGATGACAAAGCCGCTTGAGAAAATCACTAAAGTGGCAAATGAGATGAGAAATGGAAATCTTCAAATACGGGCAGATGTGAATACAGATACAATAGAAATCCATGAACTTTGCCAAGCAATTCACTATTTAGGGGATACATTACAGCAGCAAGAAAAGCTTAGAAAGAGGTTAACATCTGACATGGCCCATGAGATTCGAACACCTCTTACTACATTGCAGTCTCATGTAGAAGCATTCATGGATGGTATTTGGGAACCGACCGAAGAAAGATTAAAAAGCTGTTACGATGAAATATTACGCTTAAAAAAGTTAGTAGATCACTTAAAAGACCTTGCACGATTAGAACAGGATCATCTATATTTAAATAAATCTCATTTTAATTTATCAAGTACCATTAAACAAATTATTAAAACCTTTCAACCCCAGTATTTAAAGAAAAATTTAAAAATCATTATGAATGTATTACCGGGTGTAGAAGTATTTATGGATGAAGATAAAATCAAACAAATACTTTTTAACCTTCTTTCCAATGCTTATAAATATTCTTATGAAGGAGGAAGGGTAGAAATAGGATTAAAGCAGGAAGATGTACTTACAATATATGTAAAGGATGAAGGAATAGGAATATCAAAGGAAAATTTGCCGCATATCTTTGAAAGATTTTATAGGGCAGAGACATCAAGGAGCAGAGAAACCGGAGGAGCAGGGATCGGACTGACTATTACAAAAGCATTAGTAAAAGCTCATGGAGGTAATATACAGGTAGAGAGCAAAGAAGGAGAAGGAACTTTGTTTGTGATTCAATTTCCAAAAGAAGATGTTTTATAAATTTCAGGCACATTTAGTCGACAACTAATGTGCCTGTAACTTGTTCAAAAAGATGATTAGGCTCTCTCAAAGCTTCCACAATCTGTACTTTCTTTTGTGGTAGCAGTTGCTCCATGCTTTACAACTTCAATGTGACTCAAGCTACATTGTTGAACTGTTTTTGCATGATGACGACATTCAGTTACATTACATCCAATATGGCTGTTTCCTTGTGGCATTTTTTCACCTCCTTGAAGTATTCAAAAATATTGTTTGATTTTTTAGGGTTATCTATTCAAAAAAAGAATTTGCTTATTCATGAAAAAATTCAAGGAATTGGCTATTATTTTGTGAATATAATTTTTTTATATTGTAATCAATAATAATATGTGGTATATTGATTTTTGAAAGTAAGCGAAAAGGGAGTAGCCATGGGATATCCCACAAATATGGATCAACATACTGGTGAAAATACCTGGTCCTATTTACTTTATATTATAAAGGGGCGAGACTTTTGGCTTAATAAAGCTGTTAGTAAATAGCTTTATTAAGCTATGAGTTTCGCCTTTTTATTCTTTAGTAAATTATAAATATCTTAGAATTTTTCATCGTATATAAGCAATATTGATAAAGGAGGAGAAGGAAAATGTTACAAGAATTTATTCGATCATTATTTTTAATATTCATGGCGGAGATGGGAGATAAAACCCAGATATTAGCAATGGCATTTGCAACACAATTTAAAATCTATGAAGTGTTACTAGGAGTGTTTATAGGTTCATTTTTAAATCATGGGGTAGCAGTGGCCTTAGGGTCTTACCTGTCAAATTTGCTTCCAATGGGAGCCATACAAATTGCAGCAGGATTTTTATTCATAGGATTTGCTCTGTGGACTTTAAAAAGTGATGAGGAAGAAGATGAGGAGAATACAGGAAGAAACTTTGGGCCTATTTTAACAGTGGCTTTTGCATTTTTTATTGGAGAGCTTGGGGACAAGACTCAGCTTACAGCTATTACTTTGTCAGTGGATGCAAAATATCCCATATTTGTTTTATTAGGAACAGTTTCAGGAATGGTTTTAACGAGTGGATTAGGTATTTTTGTTGGGAGTAAAATTGGTGATAAAGTCCCTGAATTGGCAATAAAAATTGCTTCAGCAGGCATATTTTTATTCTTTGGGATTATAAAGCTATATACATCTCTACCGAAAACTTACATAAATATTACGAATGTGATAATCTTTTTTATTCTATTAAGCATAAGTATATATATCTTATTAAGACCTATATTTAAATCAAGAAGAGGAGAAATATCAAGTCTAAAAGAAGTAGCTTTAACAATTTACAAACGTAGTCACAGGATTAAAAAAAGAAAATAATCAACTTCAAAATGAAATGTTGATGTTGTTTCACATAAAGATAATTTTATTGTCACAAAGCTGTCACATTGGGGGGATATAATAAACGTATCAAATAAAAAGGAGATGAGGTTATATGAAAAAAAGAATACTTACATTGGTTTTAGGAGGACTTTTAGTTGTATCAAGCATAGGTGTTGCATTTGCATCTGAAGTAGAGAAGCCTGCCACAAACACAAGAGGCAATGGTCTAGGAGTGTATGCACAAAATCTTTCAGTAGAAGAATTGCTAAAAGTGAAATTAGAACGTATTGATCAATTGGTTAAAGATGAAAAAATTACAAAGGAAGAAGGAGAAAATTACAAAAAAATCATTACAGAAAGAATGAAGGACTGTACTACGGTTGGAGAAAATAGAGAAAATCATGAGCGATTAGGAATTGGTTTTGGTAAAGGAAGCGGCTTTGGGAAAGGAAGAGGAGCAAATAATGGATTGGGTCGCGGTATGGGTCTTTGTAGAGGAACTGTAAATAACTAGAAAATATTTAAAAGGAGCAGTAAATCTGCTCCTTTCCTATGGGATTTTAAAATGAAATGGGGGGTAGCGATGAAGGAAAAAGTTGAAAAGATAAGAATCATGAAACAGAAAAGATGGGTAAAAAATATTAGAAGCTTTATGCTTTTTCTTTTTTTAGTAGTGATTAGTTATAAAGCTTATTTGCATCAAGTTTTAGGAGGAGGCAGCAATGGAGCTGCATCTATTCATGCTTTATGTCCGTATGGGGCTTTAGAAAGTTTTTATACGTTATTTTTATCAGGCACATTTATTCAAAAAATATTTTCGGGCACATTGGTGCTTTTGATCATTTCTATTGTTTTAGCAATTATCTTTAGAAGGAGTTTTTGTGGTTTATTATGTCCTTTTGGTGCACTGCAGGAGTTTTCAGGAAAACTTGGGCAAAAATTGTTTGGGAAAAAGTTTGTTATGACTCCTAAAGTAGATAAACCATTCAGATTCTTAAAATATATTGTGTTGCTTATTACGGTTTTAGGGGCTTGGATAACAGGAAGCCTTTGGATGGGGCCGTATGATCCTTGGGCAGCGTATGGACATATTTTTGGCGGAATAGAAGAAGTTTTCACAGAATTACCTATTGGTTTGATACTTCTTATCATTACCATTTTAGGATCTATTTTGTATGATCGATTTTTCTGCAAATATTTATGTCCTATGGGTGCTTTTCTAGGAATCGTATCAAAGATCAGTCCAAATAAAATAACACGTGATAATGAAAAGTGTATAGATTGTGGCATCTGCACCCAAAAATGTCCTATGAATATTCATGTGGCTAGTGCGAAAGAAATGACTTCAGCGGAATGTATAAACTGTCAGATGTGTATCTTATCTTGTCCTAAAGAAGGAGCTTTGAAAATAAAACAAGGAAAAAAGGGAGTAACACCCTTATTTTTGATAATAGCTGTTATTGTTATTTATTTTGGAGGGATTTTTGTAGCAAATACAATGGGTGTATATAAAGTATTGCCTGCACCTATTGAGAAGGGACAGACATTAGATGCAGAAGACTTAAAAGGATATATGACTTTAGAAGAAGTATCACAGTATATGAACATACCGATTGATGTATTATATAGTAAATTAGGATTGCCAAAGGATATTCCACATCATACAAAAATGAAAGAGATCAAGAATTTTGTAGCAGACTTTGAAGTAAGTACTGCTCGTGAACTTTTAAAAAATGAGTAAAGACAATGAAGAGGCATAGGCCTCTTCTATGAATTTATATTTAATATATAGTTATATTTATCTGCATGCTTTAATTCATCTGTTATGATTTCAAACAGCATATCTCGATAATATATTGTGGGAAGATTTGCCCTAATACTTCTATATTTTTCCACAGCTCTTAATTCACTAAATAATGCTTTTTTTATACCGTCAATATAGGACTTAGGTTCTTCGAATTCTTCATGGATTCCTGTGATTTCTTGACCTGTAAAATCTTTATAAATTTTTCTAAACATTTTGTTGTGCTTTTTTTCATCATTTCGAATGCTTGTAATAATTTCTTTTTCTTCTTCTGTTGGTGCTATATGAATCAAATAGTCATAAAAGAGTTCATCATTTTTTTCCCCCTGAACGGCTTCTTTTATCAAAGAGAGAGCTTTTTGCAAGGCTAAAGTATTATACATATAAGGGGTTGTTATTGGCATGTAACCATTCATTCAACTAGCCTCCTATATAATTTAGTAGTATATAATATGGTACATAGAAAATTTTTGTGAATAAGCTTTTTAAAGAATTTGTGTATAATAGAATTAGGTGTTTTATGGAGGTGGAGGAAATGATTAGAAAAAAGGTGCTTATTATAGAAGATGAAAGTAGAATGAGAAGATTAATAGGAGATTATTTAAAAAGAGAAGGTTATGATGTATTAGAAGCAGAGGATGGACAAGAAGGATTAGATTTATTTAGACAGGAAAACATAGATTTGGTTATACTAGATATTATGCTGCCAAAATACGATGGTTGGACGGTTTGCAGAGAAATAAGAAAAGAATCCTCAGTACCTGTATTAATGCTTACAGCAAGAAGTGAAGAATCTGATGAATTGTTTGGATTTGAATTAGGAGCAGATGAATATATAACAAAACCTTTTCGGCCTAAGATTTTAGTTGCGAGAGTAAAAGCATTATTGAAAAGGTTTAATATGGAAGAGGAGAGTGCTATATCCTTTGAAGGGATTGAAATTGATTGTGATGCTCATAAAGTATTTATAGATGGAAAAGAAATTGAGATGACACCTAAGGAGTATGAACTACTAGTTTATCTTATGAATAACGAAGGAAAGGCATTAACAAGAGAGCAGATTTTAGACGGGGTATGGGGATATGATTATTATGGAGATTTAAGAACAGTAGATACGCATATTAAGAGACTTAGAGTAAAGCTAAAGGAGAAAAGCAATTTTGTTCAAACGGTAAGAGGAGTTGGTTATAGGTTTGAGGTGAAAAAATGAGAAACTCTATAAGAATGAAGTTATTTATGGGTATAACATGTTTTGCTTTAATGATAGTCAGTCTATTTTGGATATTTAATACAAAATATTTGGAAAGGTACTACATGGAGCAAAAAAAGGAAAGTCTTATAAAGTATTCAGAAAAGATTAAGAGTATGTATGATAATAATATGGAAGATATTGAAAATGAACTTGCAAGAATAGAAAATATATTAGGCGGAAATATTACAATACTTAAGGTAGATGGAGAGTATTTATACATTTCATCCTTTGGATATGGAAGAGGCGGGAGGAAGGGACAAAATATTCCTCTTACAAGGGAAGGTATAGAAAGAGTTTTAAGCGGAGAGGGTATATTAGAAACCTTTTATCATCCAAAATTTCATGTAAAACTATTGGTATATGCAGCTCCTTTAACAAAGGATAGTATTTTAGTATTGCAGACATCTATAGGAGCCATTGAAGAAAGTGTAGAAATTGCAAAGAATTTTTATATCTATATAGGAATTATATCTTGTATCATTGGAACTATAATTGCTTTTTGGTATGCAAACAGATTTACAAAACCAATAATAAAATTAAATCATGTTGCAAAATCTATGGCAAATTTAGATTTTAGTAAAAAATACGAAGTGCATAGCAATGATGAAATTGGCCAATTAGGAGAAACTATGAATGATTTGTCTAATAAATTAGATTGTGCCATAACCCAATTAAATGAAGCCAATCGTAAGCTTAAAGAAGATATTGAGAAGGAAAGAAAAATAGATCTTTTAAGGAAAGAATTTATCTCTAGTGTTTCTCATGAGTTAAAGACGCCAATCGCTTTGATTCAAGGTTATGCAGAAGGACTTATGGATGATGTAGCAGGGGATGAAGAAAGCAAAAGCTTTTATTGTGAAGTAATAATGGATGAGGCAGAGAAGATGGGAAAGCTAGTAAAAGACTTATTGGAATTATCAAAGATGGAATCAGGAAATGTTTCTTTTGAAATGAAAGTCTTTGATATAATTACTTTGGTTGAAAAAGTTTATGCCAAATATAAACCCATTTTTAAGGAGAAAAGTATAGATGTATATATAGACAAAGAAGACAAAGAAATAAAAGTAAAAGGAGATCCATTAAAAATAGAGCAGGTGTTGGTTAATTTTATAAATAATGGAATCCATCATATAGGTGGAGAAAGAAAAATTTATATAAGTATAAGGAATGAGGATGAAAAAGTACGCCTTGGTATAAAAAATACAGGAGAACCTATTCCAGAAGAAGAAATTCATAGAATTTGGGATAGTTTTTATAAGATAGATAAATCTAGAGCTAGAGAATATGGGGGAACAGGTTTAGGATTATCGATTGTAAAGGGAATCTTAAAGTTTCATGGAAGTTCATTTGGGGTTTTGAACCAAGAGGATGGAGTTGAATTTTGGTTTGAACTGAGAAAAGGTGAGTAGTTAATCGGAAAAATTAAAGAGTTTTATAGATAAACAATTTTAAGAAGAAAAATAAAAAAAGGTTCATTCCAGATAACTTTTGAAAAAACTAAACTTCATTCGATATTGTTTATCTTTAATAATAAATATTTTATGCTATCCTATAAAGAGGAGGTGGGAAGTATGAATAACATAAAAAAATATATGCCAGGATTGATTTTTGTTTTTATTATTGGATGGGTATCTAAATTGCTCAATGAAAGGATATCACCTATTATGCAATTAGAATCACTAACCATTGGTATCATACTAGGAATGATTATAAAAAATACATTGGGAATAAAGGAAAGTTTTCAATCAGGTGTAAAATTTTCTTTGAAAAAATTATTAAAAGTAGGGATTGTATTTTTAGGATTTAAACTGAATTTTTCGGCTATCGCCAATTTGGGGCCTCGTGTGTTATTGATGGTAGTTATTTTTGTTTTTGGTACTTTTATTTTGGTAAATCTATTAGGGAAAGCATTTAAAATTGATCCAAAGCTTGCTACTTTGATTGGTGTTGGTTCAAGTATTTGTGGTGCATCTGCAATAGTTGCAGTTACACCTTGTATTGATGCAAAAGAAGAAGATTCCGTATTAGCTGTATCTGTAATTTCATTTTTAGGGGCAATAGGGGTACTTAGCTATTCTGCTGTAGCTGTTATTTCACCTATGACAGATATACAGTATGGTATATGGTCTGGAATTTCTTTGCAAGGGGTAGCTCATGCATTAGCAGCAGCATTTGCAAGAGAAGGAGCAGGGGAGATTGGAACATTTGTAAAAATGGCAAGGGTATTAATGTTAGTTCCTGTATCTATCATATTAGGATTTATTTTTAATAAATCAGGAACAGGCAAAAGAGCGAGTTTCCCAATGTATGTATTGTATTTTATTATGGCTGGAATACTTGCATCAACAGGTATATTGCCAGAAATTTTGATACAATTTTTTACTGAGCTTAGTAGTTGGTTTATTCTTATAGCGATGATTGCTATGGGATTGATGGTTGATTTTAAAGATATTAAAGATAAGGGAATAAAAGTGATTCTTTTAGGGTGTGTTTTATTTTCTGTTTTATCTGTTTCGACTTATTTTATAATTTTGAGGTTTTTTCTTTACTAAAGCTTTGTAATTATTCGCTTTTATTTTTCATTCATAAATTCTATTTTGTCTATAATATGTAATTAGATTAAAAAAATATAAAAAGAACGTTCATTCCAGATAACTTTTGAAAAAACTAAACTTCATTCCATGAAAAAATACTAAACCTTCAAAACTCACGTTCGTTCAAACAATGAAGGTTTTTAGCGTATTTTTTCATGTAACTTCAGTAAGTTTTTTTACAAAAGGTATCAAAGTAATTCACTTATCTTTTTATATTAATGTTTAGTGTATAAGATAATTAATTTTAAAATAAGATATAAATTGCTGAGGGGTTGATGCCCTCAGCAATTTTTTAGCTTGGCTTGACAAATTTATTATCAATAATATATAATAATGATAATCATTATCAGTAAGGAGAGAGAAAAATGACTGCGTTAATAGTAGGAGGAGATCGGTTAGGAAATATACCTCAAGTACTAAATGAGAGAGGAATTGATCAATATATTCATTGGGCAGGACGAAAAAAAGGGATGCGTAATAAAGTGGTGCCTACGAATATTGATATGATTATTGTTTTGTATGATTTTATAGAACATAATTTAGCAAATATTATTAAAAAAGAATCAAAGACGATGGATGTTCCATGTATATTTGCCAAAAGAGCAGTGAGTGATTTGGCAATGAAATTAGATGTTTGTAAATATTGTACAAAGGATTGTGAATACAAAAAGAAAAAACATATATCATATTGACAATTATTATCAATTACCATATAATATGAGTATGATTGATAATGATGTTCAAGTGAAATTAAAAATTATTTACATTAGATCATATATCTGTTAGGAGGGATTATATGCCATTATCTATGGTAAATCAAGGACAGGATGCTATTTTAAATTGTATTAATTGGGGTCCAAAGCTGAAAAAGAAATTACGAGATATGGGATTAACCCCAGGGGTTAAAATCAATGTCATATCAAATGATACAAAAGGAGCTTTTATTATAAATTTAAGAGGTTCTAGGTTGGTTTTAGGGAGTGTTGTAGCACAGCAAATAATGGTTGATTTAGCATAGGAGGGAATAAAATGGAAAGAACACTAAAAGATTTAAGGCTTAAAGAGAACGGAAAAATTATAAAAATAAATGGGAGTGGGCCTGTAAAGAGAAGGCTTATGGATATGGGTGTTGTTAGAGGGACAGAAGTATATGTTGAAAAGAAAGCACCTCTTGGAGATCCTATTGAAGTAAAAATTAAAGGATATAGTCTTACTTTAAGAAAAGAAGATGCTGAAAAGATTATAATAGAATAATTTTAAAACATAAATGATAATGATTTGCATAATCAATTAAGGAGGAGTATGAATGGCTAAAAGTATGACCATCGCTTTGGCAGGAAACCCAAATAGTGGTAAAACCACACTGTTTAATGCTTTAACGGGTGCTAGGCACTATGTAGGAAACTGGCCTGGTGTTACGGTAGAAAAGAAAGAAGGAAAATTGACGTATAAAAAGCATCAATTTACAGCAGTTGATTTGCCAGGGACATATAGTTTATCGCCTTATTCAATTGAAGAAAAGATTGCAAGAAACTATATTGTTAATGAATCTCCTGATGTGGTTGTCAATATTGTAGATGCTTCAAATATAGAAAGAAATTTATATCTATCTATGCAACTAATTGAACTTGGAAAGCCTGTTGTTATTGCATTGAATATGATGGATGTAGCTGAAAGAAGAGGATACAAAATAAATCATGAAAAGCTATCTAGCTTGTTAGGTGTACCTGTTGTACCTATTGTGGCAACAAAAAAGAATGGAATTGATGATTTGTTAGATAAAGTTTTGGATATTATAAATGAAAAAATTATTTATGAACCAAAACAAGTAGACTATGGAAAAGAACTTGAGAAAAAAATAGAAGAAACGATAGAAATGTTAAAGGAAAATCCAAAGGCTTCAAAGTATGATTTAAGATGGTTAGCTTTAAAGGTTTTAGAAGAAGATGAGGAAATTTTGGATTTGTTAAATTTAAATACACTTAATGACGAAATGGCTGCAGCAGAAGAGATATCACTAGAAGATGATATTGAAGCGTTGGTTGCAGATAAAAAATATAATTATATTACAGGGATATTATCAAAGACTGTAAAAAAACCAACTAATTATAGTCTAACTACTTCAGATAAAATAGACAAGATTGTTACGAATAAATGGTTAGGATTACCTATATTTGCGCTTATTATGTATAGTGTGTTTTATTTTACCTTTGATCTAGTAGGAAATAAATTTTTAGATATGATAGATATATTTTTTGCAGAAACAGTGTCTACATGGGCATCAAATGCTTTAGAAACAATTGGTGCTTCAGAGTGGCTTCATTCATTAATTGTAGATGGTATTATAGGCGGAGTAGGTGGAGTGTTAGTATTTTTACCTAATATTATATGTTTATTTTTAGCAATATCTATTCTTGAAGATAGTGGTTATATGGCAAGGGTTGCTTTTATAATGGATAGAGCTATGAGAAAAATTGGACTTAGTGGAAAAGCTTTTATTCCAATGATTTTAGGATTTGGGTGCAATGTACCTGCAATAATGGGAACAAGAGCATTAGAAGATGAAAAGGATAGATTGACAGCTATTCTTGTGAATCCTTTTATGTCCTGTTCAGCAAGACTTCCTGTATATACATTATTTGCAGCTGCATTTTTCCCTAAGAATGAAAAAATAGTTGTATTCTCATTGTATTTATTAGGAATATTTGTTGCTATTATTATGGCATTTATTTTTAAGAAAACATTGTTCAAAGGAGAGACTATGCCTTTTGTTATGGAACTTCCACCATACAAAATACCAAGTATAAAAGGAATTACAGTACATGTTTGGGAAAGAGTAAAAGGCTTTTTAATAAAAGCTGGAACCCTTATCTTTGGAGCATCAATGGTCCTATGGTTTATATTAGGATTTAATTTTTCAGGACCTGCTGATTTGACAGAAAGTATTGGTGCTTATATAGGGAAAATAGTAGCACCTATTTTTGCTCCATTGGGTTTTGGTAATTGGGCAGCAGCGTTATCATTAGTTACTGGTATACTTGCGAAAGAAGTAGTGGTAAGCAATATGTCTATTATATATGGATTGGCAGAAGATCCTTCAGCTGCTCAATTTGCAGTATCATTAGGTCAGAGCTTTACCCAGCTTACAGCGTATGTATTTATGGTATTTGTATTGCTTTATACTCCTTGTGTTGGGGTAATTGGTGTTATTAAGAGAGAGACAAATTCATGGAAATGGACTGGATTTTCCATACTATATCAATTTGTTGTTGCGTGGCTTGTTGCTTTCTTAGTATTTCAAATAGGAACATTATTTGGATTTTAAGGAGATGATTTAATGGGAAATTTTGTTACTTGGATAATTGGGATACCATTGATTAGCTTTGGGATATATTTACTTGTGAGAAGTTTTAAAAAAGAAATTAGGGGAAATTGCTACGGATGCAGTGGTTGTGGAGAAAATAGTTGTTCTTTTAAAAAATAATATGCATAAAAAACTAAAACTTCCTTATGATTGGTATCAAAGGAAGTTTTAGCTTGTTAACAAAGTTATATTTATAAATGAATCGAAAAATAACGCTCATAAACAAATTTTTAGAGAAAACTAAGCTTTATAATTTTGAAAAATCCTAACGCACCTAATTAAGACATCCTGTCTTGTAGGATGCTGGCTTAGCATCCATGCTAAGCCTACGGATTTTTTTCAAATTATTCATCAAGTTTTCTTTGCTAAAACTTTGAGATTATTCGCTTTTATTTTTTATTCATAAATTTTATTTTGTTTACAGCATTAAATAGTATCAAAGGAAGTTTTTTTATATAATGAAGGGAGTAGAATTATAAGGGGAAAGGGGATTTTTATGATTCGTAATATGGATGAAGCGATAAACAGAATCCACAAAGATTTTCCTATTGTGGATGCTCATTTTGACCTTTTATATGATGTAGTAAGACAAAGACAATTAGGACGCAGTAAAGTGATTGAGACAGATTATTTACCTGGATTTAAAGAAGGAGGTGTAAATATCGTTGTATCCTCCTTGTATATAGATGAAATATTCATACCCGAAATGGCTTTAAGAAGGGCACTCGATCAAATAAGTGCTTTGTATGAAGAAGTTGATGAATCAAGAGATAAGATTATGCTTTGTAGAAATTATAAAGAAATAGAAGTAGCAATTAAAGAAGATAAGCTAGGAATTTTATTATCTTTTGAAGGAATTGAACCACTTTATAATGATTTGAACCTTTTGAGAATTTTTTATGAATTAGGTGTAAGAATAGTAGGACTTACTTGGAGCAGAAGGAATTATGCAGCAGATGGATGTCATTTTAATATGGTGAAAGAAGGAAAAAAGGGAGGACTTACATCCTTTGGTGTAGAGCTTATAGAAATGGCAGAGGATTTAGGAATGTTTATAGATGTGAGTCACTTAAATGATGAAGGTTTTTGGGATGTATTAGAGGTTTCAAAAAAAACTATTATTGCTTCTCATTCTAATTGTAGAAAGCTAGTACCTGTCATGAGGAATCTTACAGATGAACAGATTAAAGCTATTGCATTAAAGAACGGCGTTATAGGAATAAATATTGCAAATAAATTTGTTGCGGATAATGATAATATGGCAAATACAAAAGCTTTGGTTGATCATATTGATTACATTGTAAACTTAGTTGGAATCAAACATGTAGGATTTGGGTTTGATTTTTGTGATGAATTGAGGAAGTATGAGCTACCAAAGATAGTTAACTCTAAGAGAGAATCTTATGATATATTAAAAGGTCATAAAGAGATAAAGGAAATTACAAAAGAATTAATAAAAAGAGGCTATAAAGAAGAGGATATAAATATGATTTTTGGAGAAAATTTTTTAAGAGTTTATAGGGCGGTATTGTAGAAAAAGCAGGCAACTAATTGGTTGCCTACTTTTTCTATGTATTAAGGAAGTCTTTTCATGGTTCCATTTTTTATGAATTGATCATGCCATGATAGTGCTTCACTTAGCATATGGGGTGTATGTTTAAATTTACTTTTTTGTGCTCGTTCAAAGTAATCTTTTAACATAGGCTGATAAGTAGGGTGTGCACAATTATTTATAATAAGTTTAGCCCTTTCTTTTGGACTTAATCCTCTTAAATCAGCTACTCCCTGTTCTGTAATGAGTACCATCACATCATGTTCAGTATGATCATGATGTGCAACCATAGGGACTATAGAAGAGATATCTCCGTTTTTGGCAGTTGATGGAGTGGTGAATATGGAGATATATGCATTTCTAGTGAAATCTCCTGACCCCCCTATACCATTCATCATACGTGTACCCATTATATTGGTAGAGTTGATATTACCATAGATATCAGCTTCAATGGCTGTGTTTATGGCGATAATACCCAATCTTCGGATGATTTCAGGATGATTGCTAATCTCTTGCGGTCTTAGAATAATTTTATCTTTATAAAAATTAATATTTTCTTTAAAACGAATAAGTCCTTCTTCAGAAGGGGTAATGGAAGTTCCAGATGCAAACAAAGCTTTTCCAGAATCTAAAAGATCAAGCATAGAATCTTGAATGACTTCTGTATAGCATAAAAGGTTTTCAAAACTTGATTCTAATAAACCACCTAAAACTGCATTTGCAACACTTCCAACACCTGATTGTAGAGGAAATAAAGTTTTTGGGAGCCTTCCAACCTTTACTTCATGTTCTAAAAAGTCTATCAAATGGCCTGATATGGTTTTAGAAATATCATCTATAGGTGCAAGGGGTCTTACATTATCTTTTATGTCTGTTACAACGATCGCAGCTATTTTGTTTACATCACAAGGAATATATGGTGTACCAATTTTGTCATTTACTTTTGTAATTGGTATAGGTTTTCTGTGAGGAGGATCATTTGGAATATAAATATCTGCCATTCCTTCTAATTCTAATGGCTGACTTGTATTAATTTCAACGATTACTTTTTCTGCTATTTTTATAAATGTAGGAGAACATCCGATTGAAGTTGATGGAATAATACCTCCTTCTTCTGTTATGCCAACAGCTTCAATGATGGCTAGATCTAATTTCCCTAAAAAGCCATATTGAGCATACTGAGGAACATGGCTAAGATGCATATCAAGATATTCACACTCCCCATCGTTTATATATTTTCGCAAACTTTCATTTGTTTGATAGGGAAGTCTTTTTCTAATAATCTTTGATCGTGAAAGAGAACCGTCTAATTCATCACCAACAGAAGCGCCAGTGAATAGTCCTATTTTTATCTTTTCTCCTGTTGTTTCTACTCTTTTGGCTAATGCTAAAGGAACAGCTTTTGGATATCCAGATGGGGTGAATCCACTAGTACCTACATTCATTCCGTCTTTGATTAACAGGGCTGCTTCATCAGCTGACATGATTTTATTCTGTAGTGTTTTGTTTCTAATTCTATTTTCTAACATTTTATTTCCTCCTTGAATCATTTATTATGAGTAATGCTTATACGGGTATTCGATATAGCAATATAGTGAATAGAATCATACCTAGAAGAGCAAATGGATAAGTAGCTCCATATCCAGCAGCAACATTATTACTTTTTGTAGCTTCTATGGCAGCTCCTAATCCTGGAGTAGATGTCATACCACCGCAAAGGGCTCCTGAAAGCATGATCCAATTGATTTTAAATACATATCTTCCAATGATAAAGCCTACGAATAATGCAGTAAGTCCACACAGAAAAGATATGTAGATTAAATAAGCTCCAGAGCCAGTTGCAGAATGAATCGTTGTATATCCGTACTTTAACCCTACCATAGATAGAAAGAATGAAAGGGATATTTCCTGTATAGCATTTAAAATCCTACTACTCATTCTGAAGTTCATAGGGCCTATTTTACCTGCATAACCTAACAGAAGGGATGATACAAGAACACCACCAGTAGAACCGAGACTAAAATATTTTATTGTAGGACCTAAATAAATTTTTATCTTTCCTAGGAAAAAACCTGTAAGACATGCGAATACGAAGGCGATCGTATCAAATTTTTCTTCTGTTTCTTTTGATTGGCCTTCAGAGAAGTTCATTTCTTTTAAAAACAGAGCTTTTTCTGTTTCTATATCCATTTTGAAAATATATGGAAGAAATTGCATGAAAAGAATTACAATAAAAACACCAGGAACATAAGCGATTGCATATCCAAAGCCAACCATACTTTCTGCATTATTGCCATAGGAAGAAACAGTTTCTAAAGCAGCTGCTAAACCTGGTGAACTTGTTAAGGCACCTGTGTAAACTCCTGAAATAGCGTATGGATTTTGACCTTCATTTAGTATGGACATAAGATAGCAAATGGCTGCTCCTGTGAATGTAATAATAAAACCTAGAAATACAAACTTTAATCCGTATTTTTTTAATACTTTACCAAGATCTTTAGAAGCTAAAAGACCTACAGCTGCAACAAATAATATAAGATTAAATATAAAAAGATCATTTGGAACAAGGCCGTATTTTAAGATTTTAGTGGCGTAAGTAGGTATATTTTCTAAATTCTCATAAGGAAAAGCGTATTTTTTATAGATATACCATCCCATAATAAGACCTGTAAACAAGGTCCCGGAAGTACCTAATTTAAATTTTCCAAACTCAATTTTTCCGACTAGCAAACCTGTTACAACAGAAAAAAAGATTAGTACAAAATGATTTGTTATAAAATGCGTAGCATTAAAAGTCATTTTTGGCCTCCTTATTATTAAGCTTGTATTTTAAACGGATACAAAAATCAAAATAAGCATCTTTTTCAAGTGAAAAGAGATGCTTTATGCCAATAAGAATCAAGCTAAATATAGTAGTCTTTAGCTAATCTATTAACACCTCCTTATCCTCGTAAGTTTAACGGCATTATTCATTATGGCAGGTCTCCTGACTTCGACTCATTGTATACCTATCACCTTCCCGTTTGTTTTATAAAACAGTGGCATTAAGATAGATGTACTCCTCGTTACAGTGGCGGGACCGTGTCGGATTTTCACCGAGCTTCCCTTTTAAGTTGTAAGCTTTTAGCTTAACAACACCATAATGCATATATTATGTTTTCACACAAATTGTATTAAACAAAAAGGTTTATGTCAATTCATATGGAAATAATCTAAATTATAAAATATTTGATGAAGCATGTGCAAAAAATTTCATAATATATCAATATAGCTGTGTATTAATTAAGACTATTGATTTTCAATAGATTTAAATAGTGATATACTATAAACCGTAAATTAATAGATTGGAGGGAAAGCATGAAAAAATATTTTTTATTAATAGGTTTATTTATTCTTATTGTATCTTTTAATGTTTACGCAGAAGAGGAAAATCCATTTTATACAGAAACGGCAGTAGTTTTAGATGCAAGTGAAACAAAGATTGGGCAAGAATATGAAGGATTTACAGAAAAATACCAGCTTGTAAAATTAGAGGTTACTAGCGGGAAATATAAAGGAAAAGTATTTGAAATAGAAAACAACATAGCTGACAATTATGGATTTGCTATAGCTGTAAAAAAAGGAGATAAGGTTATTGTTAATATTGAAGAGAATGAAGATGGAAATGTTGATGTATTTATAACTGAATATATGCGCCAGCATTATATTATTTATTTATCTATATTATTTATATTATTAATTGTGGTGATTGGAAGAACAAAGGGGATAAAAGCAGTAATAACTCTTACACTTACAATGGTTGCTATTTTAAAAATTCTTTTACCTATGATTTTAAAGGGAGTCAACCCTATCCCACTCACCATCGCAATTTCTATAAGCATAACGGTTATTACTATGTTTTTTATTGGAGGATTTAACAGTAAGACTATTGCAGCAATTATTGGGACAAGCGGTGGAGTGTTGATTGCGGGACTTGTTGCTTATTATATTGGAAGTCAGGTAAAATTAACAGGACTTAGTAGTGAAGAAGCCATTATGCTTATGGATATTCCTCAAGGGATTGTTTTTGATTTTAAAAGTCTCTTATTTTCTGGAATTATTATGGGTGCATTAGGTGCAGTCATGGATATAGGTATGTCTATTTCTTCTGCAATGGAGGAAATACATAATGCCAATAAAACACTTACAAGAAAAGAATTATTTTCGGCAGGAATGAACGTAGGAAAGGATGTTATGGGAACTATGACAAATACCTTAATTCTTGCTTATACAGGAAGTTCAATACCGCTTCTACTTCTATTTATGGCTTATGAAACCTCTATTGTGAAAATATTAAATTTAGATATTATTGCTACTGAAGTTATTCGTTCTTTAGCAGGAAGTATCGGTTTAGTACTAACAATTCCATTAACAGCATTCGTTGCAAGTCTTTTAATGAAAAAAAATGAAAAATAAAATTATAAAGCTGGGGTTTCCCAGCTTTTTTGAAACTATAGATAAAATATATTGCATAGAACAACTAAGTTAAGGAAAAACAAAAGAAAAGTTGTAGGGTGTTCGCTGCAATATGGGGTATCTTTTAAGATAAGAATTATCAATAAAAAGAAAAATAAGAGAGAATCTCTTGAGCTATATTGTAGCATAATTTTTCCTCCTTATAAGCAGCAAGTAGGTTATATATTTATAATATTCTGAAAGAAAGTGTATGGGAACTTCTAGACTTAAATGAAAAAAATAACAATATAGAATGATTCATGAGTTTGAAATGTTATAAATATTCAATACTGTATACATTACGAAAACTTAAAACATAAATGCCTTAGAGTGTGATATCATTTATGTTGTGTATAGGGATGTGATAGCGTTTTCCTTAAAAATATAGCGAAATATTTATGCAATTATATTTATTATTATACAATTGAGGCTATAACATCCTAAGTTGTCAGAATAGTTTATGTTGTAAAAAATTAGAAAAAGGAGGAATTATATTGGCAAGTATTTCAAAAACTTCTAAACAACAAAAAAATGGTTTATTTAACAAATTCCTTAACGGAGTTGAAGCAGTGGGTAATAAATTGCCTCATCCAGTTACCATATTTATTTTATTGTCAGTTGCCGTAATGATTGTTTCGGAAATTGCTTCTCGTGCAGGCTTAGCAGTCAATTTTTATGATGCAAAGTACAAAACAGAAAAAATGGTTGAAGCAGTTTCACTATTAAATGCTGATGGATTAAGGTATATGATCAATACAGCAACTGAGAATTTTACTGGATTCCATCCATTAGGGACAGTTTTAGTTGCTATGCTTGGAGTAGGAGTTGCTGAAGGAACAGGACTTATTAATACTGCATTAAAGAAATTAGTATTAAGTACACCTAAAAAATTAATTACTGCTGTTGTTGTATTTGCAGGGGTTATGTCAAATATAGCATCAGATGCAGGATACGTTGTATTAGTTCCACTAGGGGCTATTGTTTTCTTAAGCTTTAAACGTCATCCATTAGCTGGTATGGCAGCTGCTTTTGCAGGGGTATCAGGTGGATTCTCAGCGAATCTTTTACTAGGAACTCTAGATCCATTATTAACAGGGATTACAAATGAAGCTTTATCTGCAGGTGGTATTGATTTAACAATCTTACCAACTTCTAACTATTACTTTATGTTTGTATCTACATTCTTAATTACTCTTTTAGGCACATGGGTAACTGAAAAAATAGTTGAGCCAAGATTAGGTGAATATAAAGGCGGCTATGCAGATGACTCAATGGAAGTTACACAAAAAGAAAGAAAAGGTTTAATTGCTGCAGGGATTTCATTACTTGTTTTCGGTGCAGTTATGTTATTGTTGACATTACCTGAAAATGCAGCATTAAAAGCAGATGGACAATTAAAACAATTCATATATCATGGATTAGTTCCAACAATTATGTTATTCTTCTTAGTGCCAGGTTTAGTTTATGGAATTGTATCAGGAACAATTAAAAATGATAAAGATGTAATAAAAGCTATGAGTACAGCTATGGGAACAATGGGAGGATATCTAGTATTATGTTTCTTTGCTGCTCAGTTTATAAAATACTTCTCTTATACTAATTTAGGAATTATTTTAGCTGTAAGTGGTGCAAACTTCTTAAAGGCTATTGGATTTACAGGATTACCATTAATAATTGCATTTATTATTGTTGCTGGATTTATTAACCTATTTATTGGATCAGCATCTGCTAAATGGGGGATTATGGCACCAGTATTTATACCAATGATGTATCAATTAGGATTTACTCCAGAATTTACACAGTTAGCATATCGTATAGGTGACTCTTGTACAAACATCATTTCACCGCTTATGTCATATTTTGCTGTAATTGTAGTATTTGCACAAAAATATGACAAAGATACAGGAATTGGTACTTTAATATCTACGATGCTTCCATATTCTATAGCATTCTTATTAGGATGGACAGCATTAATGATAGGTTGGTACTTATTAGGATTACCAATTGGACCAGAAGCATTTATTCATTTACCTATGTAATAAAAAGGCACCTTTGGTGCCTTTCTTTATAAAATATTTCCATATAGGAGGTAAAAAAATGATTAATCAAGAAAGAGTTGTAAATGAATTTTTAAAGTATGTACAAATAGACAGTCCTACAAAAAGTGAAGGGAAGTTTGCTAAATTTATTGCAGAAGAACTGAAAAATATTGGATTAGAAGTACATATAGATGATGCTGGAGAAAAAGTAGGTTCAGATACAGGTAATGTTATTGCGAAGTTAAAAGGAACAAAAGATAGTGAGCCAGTTTTATTTAGCTGTCATATGGATACTGTAAGTCCTGGAGTAGGAATTAAGCCAGTAATTAAAGATGGTGTAATCTATAGCGATGGTACAACAGTACTTGGAGGAGACAACAAAGCAGGAATTGCTGCTGTTTTAGAGGCGTTAAAAGCATTAAAAGAAAATAATATAGAACATGGGCTAATAGAAGTTGTATTTAGCATCTATGAAGAAGGTGGATTGTTTGGTGCTAAAAATTTAGATTATAAAAAAATTGAATCAAAACGTGCTTTTGTATTGGATAGTGGTGGAGACCCAGGACAAATTATTGTAAAAGGGCCTGCACAAGACAAAATCAATGCAAAAATTATAGGTAAGCCAGCACATGCAGGTGTATGCCCAGAAGAAGGAATTAGTGCTATACAAGTGGCTGCAAAGGCAATAAGCAATATGAATCTGCTTAGAATTGATGAAGAAACAACAGCAAATATTGGTGTTATTCAAGGGGGCAAAGTGACTAATATCGTTTGCCCAGAAGTAGAAATAAAAGCAGAGGCAAGAAGTTTAAACAATGAAAAATTAGATAGACAAACATCTCACATGGTTGAATGCTTAAAAAAGGCAGCTGAAGAATTTGGAGCAGAAGTTGAAATTCATACAGAGAGAATGTATAGTGCTTTTATGATTGATGAAAATGATGAAATTGTAAATACTGTAAGAAAAGCTTGTGAGAACATTGGATTAAAGCCTTTTACCCAGGCATCTGGTGGGGGTAGTGATACAAATATACTTAATGAAAATGGTATCAAAGCTGTAAATTTAGGAATTGGAGAGAAAAAGCCACATACTTTAGAAGAACATTTAAAAATAGAAGACTTAGTAAATAGTGCAAAACTTGTGTTAGAAATCATTAAAACCGTATAGATTATGTAAAAAAGAGATAGCCCTTAGGCTATCTGTTTTTTTATTATAGAATTATATTCATTTAATACTTTATCTAATTCTTGGCTTACTCTCACTACTTCTGCGGCAAAAAGATTTTTATTTTGTTCGATTAGGTCATACAAATATTTTCTTAGATTTTCTATTTTTTTTCTTATTTCTTTTGATTCTCCCATATTCCCCATCTCTTCCCCTTTAAATTATGTAAAAAGCTACTTATCACTAAATATAGTACATAATCAAACAAATTTATCAATAATCTACTATATCTATGATACTACATATTTAGAATTTTGTAAATATTCTTCGTAAATTATTTTATTATGATAGATGATGATTATTTATAGGGTTTAAACATTTATACTTAGATTTTGAGGAAGATATAACGGTAATTTTTTCCTGAGTTCATTTATTAGATTTATGGGCATAATAAATGCATCTTTCTATAAAAAATGAAGGAGAGGAATAGGATGTTTTTCAAAAAAGATGTACAAAGAGAAGAAAAAACTTACGAATTTAAGGAGGTACAGGTGTGGCAGTGTCCAAACTGTATTGGGTGGATGCAGAAAGAATTTAGTGTTTCAGAAAATCCTACATGCCCATTTTGTTCAAGTAATATGCTATCTGGTTCAAAAGAAGTAAAGGTTTTAGTATGATAGCTACTGCATACGCAGTAGCTACGTTATGATTCTAAGGTCTTTTCACGTATTTGGTCAATACCTTTATTTGCTAAGGCATCTGCTTCTATATTCATTTTTGTTATGTATATAAAATCTTCTAATGAAAAATGATTTCCATTCCAGCTTTTAAATTTTTCATACCATTTATCTATTTCAGTTTTTTTGTTTAAATTTAAATGTCCCTTTACCCGATAAAAATGAATTTCTTTTTGTCTAGAAACTTGCTCAAGCAAAGCTTCCCATAGTTCTTTATTTTCTACAGGTTTTTTACTAGAAGTTATCCAGCCGTTTTGCTGCCACTTTATATACCATTTTTTTGTAAAACATTCTATAAGATAGGAACTATCCGAAAATACGTTAAGGATAAGATTATTTTTTTTAAGAGATTTCAGGGCTTCTAATAAGGCTTTCATTTCCATGCGGTTGTTTGTAGTATTTTCTTCTCCTCCATACAATGTTTTTTTATGTTCTTTATATTCTAGAATAGCACCCCATCCTCCAACATTGCTTTCATTTTGATTACCAGAACAAGCACCATCTGTATATATATTAATGATCTTCAAATGATTCCCTCCTTTTTTAAATATTATATCAAATTTTATTGCAATTATTTTGTTTTGTTGAATATAGATAAAATAAAGAGGTTAGGGAGGTTTAAGAGATGTGTATCAGAATTGTATCTCTATCTATAAAACCAAAAGAAGTTTTAGAATTATTGATGAGAGATGTAGATGGAGATTTGATACATCATGAATATCATGAAATAGAAGATGACATAGGCTTTGGATATGTTGTGATTGAAAAATTTTATACAATGCCAAAACATGAAAAGATGATTGTTGTGAATACAGAAAACTTAGATCATATTACAAATGCTACCATCATCGTTACTCCTGACTATGAGGAATGGGTATATCACTTTGACTTAGAAAGTTATGATGTATGTATGGATGAGATTATGGAAATATTAGATGAATATATTCTAGAAGAAAGAGAAGAATAGCAGGTAGATTTTACACTACCTGTTTTTTATTCTCTTTCACTACCTATACGAATTACTTCGTCCATTTTTGACATAATATATTCATATGCTCCTTTGCTGTGAGGAATCGTGCATTTGCTGCAATCTTTAATGTTATTGACATAGGTAAAGTTTCCGCCACACTTATCTTTTAACATGTACAATGGACAAAAACAGAATAGACAGTTAAAAT
This sequence comes from Crassaminicella thermophila, assembly GCF_008152325.1. Lineage (GTDB taxonomy): Bacteria > Bacillota > Clostridia > Peptostreptococcales > Thermotaleaceae > Crassaminicella_A > Crassaminicella_A thermophila. The sequence continues at coordinate 2,813,167 of NZ_CP042243.1, read as the reverse complement.
TTTCTTCATCCTTTACGTTATGACAGGGAAAATATTCACATTTACGATTTTGGTTAAATTTATAATTTTCGCTCATAGAATCATCTCCTTATGGATTTTTTATGAATGGGAATTTATTTTATACTATACTTATAAGTGTAACATATGAAGAATATTTTTCAAAAAAGAAATATAAAAAGAACGTTCATTCCAAAGTTACTTTATGAATAGGAGGGAGAGACGTGATAGAGAGAAAAATTCTTGTTGTAGATGATGATACAGATATTTGTGAATTGATTAAGCTTTATTTAAAAAAAGAAGGATATAAGGTGCTTAGTGTATATGATGGATTAAGTGCAATAGAAGCTTTTAAAGAGGAGATGCCAGATCTTGTAGTTCTTGATATTATGCTGCCAAAGATGGATGGTTGGGATGTTTGTAGAGAGTTAAAGAAAATTAGCAATGTACCTATTATTATGCTTACTGCAAAAGGAGATACTTTTGATAAGGTTTTAGGATTAAAAATCGGTGCAGATGATTATGTTGTAAAGCCTTTTGAGCCAAGAGAGTTACTTGCAAGAATTGAAGCGGTTCTAAGAAGGACAAGCCAGCAGACATTACCTACTAGACAGATAGTACTGCCAAATCTTTTGATTGATATGGATCTTTATATTGTTAAAATAGAAGACAAAACCTTTGAGTTACCACCAAAGGAGATGGAGCTTTTGTATTTTCTTGTGAAAAATCAAAATAGGGTTTTTACAAGAGAACAATTAATTGAAAATATTTGGGGCTTTGATTTTGAGGGAGATTCTCGAACGATTGATGTACATATTAAGCGTTTAAGAGAGAAGCTAGAAGGAGTGAAAGATAAATATAGGATTAAGACTGTTTGGGGGGTGGGGTATAAGTTTGAGGTGAATAAAGATGTTTAATACAGTTTTTAAGAAGTTATTAAGTACTTATTTTATTATTATTGTTGTTACATTTCTTATTTTAGGGTTGCTTTTTTCACAATTATTTACTAATTATTATTTTGACAAATATGAACGCCAATTATTAGAAGAAGGAGATAAAATAAACACATTAGTGATTGACTATTTAAATGGTTATATTAGTAGAGAGAGATTGAATTTGGAGCTGCAGTCAGTAGAGAGGTTTTTGAATACAAGAATTTGGATCATAGATCAAAGAGGAATTATTTATGGTGTTTCAAGTGAAGAAAAGAAATGGATTGGAAAGCAGATTACAACAAAGGATATATTGCGAGTGTTAGATGGGCAAATCATTGTAAAAAAGGGAATTTATGAAGAGGTAGGAAAAACACCTATTGTTACAGTAGGAATGCCCATATTTATAAATGGACGTGTAGATAATGCTATTATAATGCATGCACCTTTATATGAAATTACAAAAGCAATTAAAGAAGTGCATCGGATTATTTGGACATCTATGGCAATTTCTTTTATTATTTCTTTTATGATTCTGTATTTAGTTTCAAAGAAGCTAGCTGCCCCTATAAAGGAAATGGGAAAAGTAGCTCAGAAAATAGCAGCTGGTGATTTTAGCCAAAGGGTGAAAACATATACCGATTCAGAGGATGAAATTGAAAAAGTTATAAAAACTTTTAATGATATGGCAGATAAACTAGAAAAAATAGAAGAAAATAGAAGAAGTTTTATAGCTGCTGTTGCTCATGAATTGAGATCTCCATTGACCCTTATAAAAGGGTTTGTCCAAGGAATGGTAGATGGTACGGTAGAGGAAAAAGATAAAGATAAGTACTTAAATATTATTTTAAGAGAAACAAAGAGGCTTACCCAATTGATATCTAATTTGTTGGATTTGCAGAAAATGGAGTCAGATAAGTATCCAATATACCCTCAAAAGTTTGGGATAAATGAGTTGATAATAAGAACATTAATAAAATATGAAGAAGAAATTGAAAAAAAGGGTGTTAAGGTAGAGCTTAACTTAACACAGGATGAAATGCTTGTGTGGGCTGATAAGGATGCGTATGAGCAGGTACTGATAAATATTTTAGAAAATGCTATGAAATTTATGAAGGAGAAAGGAAAGCTTCAAATAACTAGTGAATATAAGCATAATAAAGTATGGGTAAAAATTAAAGATAATGGAATTGGGATATCAAAAGAAGAACAGCCATTTATATGGGATAGATTTTATAAGGCTGATAAATCAAGGGATAGAAATAAAAATGGAACAGGTTTAGGTCTTTATATTGTAAAAAAAATAATTGAAAGACATAAAGAAGAGATAAAAGTAGAGAGCGAATTAGGAGTGGGGACAACCTTTATTTTTTCACTATCTCCTTCTATAGATAAATAATTTTAAGAAGAAAAATAAAAAGAACGTTCATTCCAGATAACTTTTGAAAAAACAAAAGTTATCAAAGCCATTCACTTATCTTTTTATATTTCTTTTTTGTAACATTGATGTTGTTTATATTTAATAAAAAATAAATTTTATTGTTCACAATTTGTTCATATTTTGTTCATAACCTTTTCTTAAAATAAAGTTATCAACAGAAAAAGGAGAGGTGATTTATATGGATTATGAAAATAAAGAACCAAGACAAGAGATTATAGATGTACCTACATTTTATTATGTAGAAGAAAAAAAGAAGCCTAAAAAGAAAAAAAGTATTATTCTTATGGTTGTTATTTTGGTTTCTGCATTAATTGGGGGTGTTATTTCTAGTTATGTAATGCCTGTTTATGTATTTGGAAAACTTATACCTTATCCTAAAAATTATTTTGGTCCGGATGTAAAACAAATAATCAATGTAGAACCTCAAAATACAGAGTTTTTGATATCTGCTGTTGCTAAAAAAGCTATTCCATCTGTTGTAGGTATCACAACTAAAAGCATTGAGAGAGACTTTTTCTTTGGAACAAGAACAACAAAGGGATTGGGAACAGGTGTTGTAGTAGATGAAAGAGGATATATATTAACAAACGCTCATGTAGTAAACAATGGAAACGTAGAAGAGGTAAACGTATTGTTTGATGATGGCAAAAAGAAGGCTGCAAAAATTCTTTGGAGTGATCCTGCTTTGGATTTAGCAGTCATTAAAGTTGATGGGGTAAAGGTGAAACCAGCAGATTTGGGAGATTCAGATAAACTACAAGTTGGAGAGGTTGCTGTTGCTATAGGAAATCCTTTAGGAATGGAGTTTGAAAAGACGGTTACATCAGGTATTATTAGTGGATTAAATAGAAGTGTAAGTATAAATAGTCATGAAACTATTGAAAATTTAATTCAAACAGATGCTTCTATAAATCCAGGAAATAGTGGAGGGCCACTATTAAATGCAAAGGGTGAAGTTATTGGTATTAATACAGCTAAAATCCAATCAGGAGAAGGATTAGGATTTGCAATTCCTATTAATATTGCTAAACCTATTGTAGATCAGTTTATTGAAAAAGGAGAATTTAGAAAAGTATATATGGGTATTAAGGGTGTAGACTTAGCTGTATTTGAAAGATACATGGGAACAGATTTGTCTGCGGATAAAGGTGTATATGTAGCAGAGGTATCAAAAAATTCTCCTGCATCTCGTGGAGGTTTACACAGTGCAGATATTATTATAGGAATGGATGATAAAGAGATTACTAATATGAGTCAATTGGTAAGAACCCTATATAGATATAGGCCAGGAGATACTGTTACCGTTAAGATTATAAGAGATGGAGAGGAAAAATCTTTAAAAATAAAATTAGAAAAAATACCAAAAAAATAAAAATTAGAATGCTAATTTTTATTTTGCCAGATTTGATAGGTTTTGGTATGGATAAAAGGTATAAAAGTAAAGCAAGCTAATAATGAACTCCAAAAAAACAAGGAGGGATTTTTCATGAAGGTTCGAGAAGGATTGATACCAACTGCTTTAGGTTCTGCTGTTACCATTACAGGGGCAATTATGAAAAAAAGAGATGTTGCTCCAATGATTGCTGCCGGAATTGTAGGATTTGGGTTAGCACATGTTTTTCTTGGAACGGTAGATATGGTACAACACAATCATCATCGATAAAGGAGTTTGGCAAGGGGAAGCCCTTGCTTTTTCAATTTATAAATTACTAAAAGTTAAAAAGTCCGCTGTTGTTAAATAAGACAATAAGTAAAAGAAAGAACAATAATAATGAGGTATCGTCTCCTAATCCATCACAGAAAAAATCTCCGCCAAATAAGATTATAAGCAGTAGGAGAAAAAACAATAATGTGGAATTATCTCCTAAAAACCCTTTTTTTTCTTCACTCATATATGATACCTCCATTTACTTATTTTTTAAAATTATCGATATTATTTACCTATATATTATAATATGGAAAAACAAAAAAAGTGTGACAATAAAAATGAGAAATAATGCAAAATATACATAAACTTTCAATCAATATAAAGTTTAAAAACGACAGAAAATAATAATGTAAAATGAATAAAAATAGAAAGACCAACTATAAAAAGTCAATAGTAAAAAAGAAAAAATTTTAATTAAATTGGTGAATAAAAATGCATGACAAAAAGACCTGCGTGAGGCAAGTATAAGTAAAAATATGGGAAATAATATCAATTACTCGTTATTAGGTAGTCTCACCTCATAAGGACAATTATTTTTTAAAATAGCATGAATTGTGTAGCAAAGTTTACGAGCGACAGCTCCAATAGCCGTTAGGTGATGTTTTCCTTCTGAACGTTTCTTCTGGTAAAAAGCTTTAAAAACAGGGTCACAGTTAGAGGTAACTAAAGCAGCACTAAAGAGAGCCTTTCTAAGATAGGGCGATCCACGTTTACTCATTTTGTTATTTGTACTTTGATATTCACCAGATTGTGAAACAGAAGCATCAATTCCAGCATAAGCAACAAGCTTTGAAGGGTTTGAAAATCTTGAGATATCACCTATTTCGCCAAGTATAGTTGCAGCTGTTACGTTGCCAATACCAGGTATTGTAGTAATAGGAGAATTGATTTTATCAAGTAAAGTGTTTATTTGCTTTTCTATATCTTTGACCTGACTTTCAATAAAGTTAATCTGCTCAATTAATAGTTTTAATTGAAGAGCAAAGCTATCTAAACAAAAGCTTATACCAAAAGAATTTTTAGCTACACGAGAAAGTTGTTTGATTTTATTAGTAGCAAATTTTTTCATAGTGATTTCAGATAAAACTTTGTCTAACTTTTCAGATGAAATATTTTCGAAATCACTTGGAGAGCTGAAATGAAGCAAAATTTCCTTTGATGTTTGTCCAAAAATATCAGAAAAGATAGATTGATATTCAGGAAAAACTTGGTCTAAGACACAAATGGTTTTACGTTTAAGGTCACCTATAGAACTGATGAGATAGTTTCTAAAGCGAGAAAGGTTGCGAAGTGATATGGTATTTTCATCGGCTAAGGAAGTTTCCAGAAAATCACCATAACGAATAAGATCTGCAATTAAAACAGAATCAATGATATCTGTTTTACGCTTTCTGATTTCAATACCTTTACGCCAACCATCAGTTTGGATAGGGTTTACAACATGAATGACAAAACCTTTTTCCACAAGAAATGAGTAAATGGATAACCAATAGTGACCAGTAGCTTCCATACCTATTTCAACATCATTAACAGATCTAATGAAATTGTTTAACTTAGTAATTAAGCTTTCACCACCATTTGTAGTATTTGAAAAGGAAAAAGCCTTAAAAATAATTTTTTTCCTTTTTTTCATTTATTAGCGAAGCTACATGATTGTTTTTTCCAATATCAATACCTAAATAAAACATTTCCATCACCACTATAAATTTATTTTAGATAGTTCCTCTAATCTGATAAACGTTACCGCCTTGTTGCATATTCGAAGTACTAAACTTATTAGTCAACATCCAACTTATTCGTAATCTGTTTATCAGACAGAGGTGTCAGTCTTTCAAGTACGAGGTCTTACCTCAAGGAGACTACGACATCACTCTATCTAATATTTTGATTATACTCTTTTTTGTATAATCTTTCAGCTAATAAAGGATTATAGGTTGCCTTTATTAACCTAAATATAGTATACAAGGAGAATGAATTTGAGAAAAGGAATCAAGCAAGTTTCGATCATTGCTATTGTTTTGATTTTTGCATCTTTCCTAGCAATAGGATGTACTCCTGCTAGAAGACCTGTTCCTGAAACAAATCGTTATGATCGAATGAATAGTGTATATGATAATGATACCATTCCTGATAGATATGGAGACAATGACTTAACATATGATAATATTCCAAACAACTTAGGAATAAATTTAACACTCGAAAGAGAAGTTGAAAGAATACCAGGCGTAAGGGATGCAGTGATTATTGTAGATAATAATACTGCTTATGTAGGGATCAAAGCTAATACAAGAACTAATATAAACATGAAAGCATTGCAAACTAGTGTTGCAAGCAAAATTAGAGAAAAAATGCCAAATATAGTAAGAGTTTATGTTACTTCAGATCCAAATAAAGTAGAAAGATTAAGAGATTATAAAGAAGATATAAGAAGAGGAAAGCCTATAAGAGATTTAATTAATAGAATAGAAGATTTATTCTAAAATAAGAAGACGGTTCTCAAAAGCGTGACAAAGAACCGTCCCTATTTTGTTTTTTTGTTTATCTTTTATGCATGCACTGCATTGCACGCATTTTACATGCTTCTGCTTTACAAATATAAGCCATGTATTCGTTCATATGTTCCATGTAACATAAATCTTCCTTGTCATAATCACCCATCATAGGCATTTGTGGACAAGGCATAGGCATACCGCCCATCATAGGCATTTGTGGATAAGGCATACCGCATCCCATCATAGGCATGCCTCCCATCATAGGCATTTGCGGATACATAGGATATTCTTCATAATCTTTTCCATAATCTTTCATACAATCATCGTGCATAGGCATTACATTTCCCCCTTAAAATCATTTTAGAGTATTTTGTTCTCTCAGTTATAGCATATGCATAATAGAAAGATTGTGACACACTAAAAGAAGATGAGGATAAGATAAAAAATAGGGGAAAAACTATAATTAGATGCACTTGACAAGAAATTAAAAAACATATATATTATAAATAACCAATACCCTAGGGGGGTATATAAAAAGGAGGGGTGCAATGAAACGCCAAACACTGAAAATAGATGGAATGAGTTGTGCAGCTTGTGCAAAGGCAATTGATCGAGCTGTTAAAAAATTAGATGGTGTTACAGAGGCAGATGTAAATTTTGCGACAGAAAAAATGTCCTTCGTATATGATGAAACAAAAGTAACATTAGAGGATATAAAAGAGGCTGTAAAAAAAGCAGGATATGCAGTAAAAGAAGAACATACAAAGGAAATAACAATCCCCATACAAGGGATGACCTGAGCCTCTTGTGCAAGAGCAGTTGATCGGGCTATCAACAAGTTAGAAGGAATAAAATCTGTAAATGTAAATATAGCTACTAATAAAGCTACAGTAGTATATAATCCTGAAAAGGTGAGAATTTCAGAAATAAAAGGAGCTGTAAAAAAGGCAGGATATATGCCTTTAGAAATTGAGAAAATCAAAGATAAGGATCATGATAGGGAGAGAAAAGAAAAAGAAATAAAGGCATTGAAGAAAAAATTCATTTTGTCAGCAATATTTGCAGTACCACTTCTTTATATTGCTATGGGACCTATGATAGGGCTTGGATTACCCAAAATTATAGATCCTATAAAAAATCCATTAAATTTTGCGATGATTCAAATTGCACTTGTAATTCCTATATTGTTTGCAGGAAGGAAGTTTTATACCGTAGGATTTAGTGCTATATTTAGAAAAAGTCCAAATATGGATTCATTAGTGGCAATGGGTACAGGAGCAGCTGTTTTGTATGGATTATACGCAGCCTATAAAATTTCTACTGGATATATAATGTATGCCCATGATCTATATTTTGAATCTGCAGGTGTGATTATTACATTAATCTTGTTAGGAAAATATTTAGAAGCAGTGAGCAAAGGAAAAACATCTGAAGCTATAAAGAAGTTAATGGGTTTAGCTCCAAAAACAGCTATTATTCTGCAAGGAGATCAGGAGATAGAAATACCAATAGAAGAAGTAGAAGTTGGAGATATGATTGTTGTAAAACCAGGTACAAAAATACCAGTAGATGGAGAAGTTGTAGAGGGCTATACTTTTGTTGATGAGTCAATGCTAACAGGAGAAAGTCTTCCTGTAGAGAAAAAAATAGGAGATAAGGTAGTAGGCGGAAGTATGAATAAACAGGGATTTATTAAATTTAAAGCAACAAAGGTAGGAAGTGATACAGCTCTTGCTCAGATTATAAAATTGGTTGAAGAAGCCCAAGGGTCAAAAGCACCTATTGCCAAAATGGCAGATGTGGTTTCATCCTATTTCGTTCCAGTGGTTTTCCTAATTGCTGTTTTATCTTCTTTAGCTTGGTATATAAGTGGTGAAACTCCTGTCTTTGCTTTAACGATTTTTATTGCGGTTATGGTTATAGCATGTCCATGTGCCCTAGGGCTGGCTACACCAACGGCAATTATGGTTGGTACAGGAAAAGGGGCAGAATATGGCGTTTTAATAAAAGGTGGAGAGACTTTAGAGAAAGCTCATAAGATTCAAACTATTGTATTTGATAAAACTGGAACAATTACAGAAGGAAGGCCTGAGGTAACAGATATTGTAACCACAGGTATGTTTGATAAAAAGAAAATCCTTCAAATAGCAGCTTCAGCAGAAAAAGGGTCAGAGCATCCTTTAGGAGAAGCAATTGTTAGACGTGCAGAAAAAGAAGGAATTGAAACTATAAAAGTAGACCATTTTCAAGCTATTACAGGTCATGGCATCCAAGCAGCATTAGAGAATAAAACAGTATTATTAGGAAATGATAAACTAATGAAAGAGAAAAATATAGATTTATCTGAACTAGAAGAAGTATCAAAAAAACTAGCAGCTGAAGGAAAAACGCCTATGTATATTGCCATAGATGATGAACTAGCAGGGATTATTGCTGTAGCAGATGTTGTAAAGAAAAGCAGCAAAGAAGCTATAAGAAAACTTCATCATATGGGTATTGAAGTAGCTATGATTACGGGAGATAACAAAAGGACTGCAGAAGCAATTGCAAAAGAAGTTGGAATTGATAAAGTTTATGCAGAAGTACTTCCAGAGGATAAAGCAAATGAAGTAAAGAAATTGCAAGAAGCAGGCAAGATGGTAGCAATGGTAGGTGATGGTATTAACGATGCACCAGCCTTAGCACAATCAGATATGGGTATTGCGATAGGCTCAGGAACAGATGTAGCAATAGAATCAGCAGATATTGTACTGATGAAGAATGATTTAATGGATGTGGCTACGGCTATTAAACTAAGTAAAAGTACCATTCGGAATATTAAACAAAATCTATTTTGGGCATTTTTTTACAATGCTTTAGGAATACCATTAGCAGCAGGATTGTTTTATGCGTTTGGAGGACCTAAGTTAAACCCAATGTTTGCAGCAGCTGCTATGTCTTTAAGCTCTGTATCAGTTCTTACTAATGCCCTAAGATTAAAGGGGTTTAGACCATAAAATGTTAGGAGGAATATAGAATGAAAAAAATTATAAAGATTGAAGGTATGAGTTGTATGAATTGTGTAAATCATGTGAAAAATGCCATAGAAGAAATTAGTGGGATAAAGACAGTGACCATAGATTTACAAGGAAAAAATGCTGTGGTAGAATTAAGTCAGGATGTTTCTGATTCTATTTTGAAAGAAGCAGTTGAAGAAGCAGGATATGATGTGGTAGAAATAAAAAGTATATAAATGGAAAGAGCCTTAGGTTGATGATTCTCTAAGGCTTTTTTTATAATACAAAGGGAGGAAAAAATGGATAAATGTGAACAACCTTGTTGTAAAGAAAATAAAGTGAATAGATCAGAAAAAGTGAATAACGCATTAATTAACAGACTTAATAGAATAGAAGGACAAGTAAGAGGTATTAAGGGTATGATTGAAAAGGGTGTTTATTGCAATGATATACTCATTCAAATAGCAGCTGTACAATCAGCAATGAAAGGCGTTAGCAGATTATTACTAGAAAGTCATATGCGTACTTGTATTGTAGATAGAATTCAATCTGGTGATGAAGAAGTGGTTGATGAAATATTAAAGACAATTGATAGGATGATAAAATAAAAAGGCGGAAATTCCGCCTTTTGTTTAAATTTCTTTTAATAGATTGGCCATCTCAATAGCTGTTACAGCTGCTTCATAGCCTTTATTTCCTGCTTTTGTTCCAGCTCTCTCGATTGCTTGTTCAATGGTATCTGTTGTAAGGACACCAAATATAACAGGAACTTCTGTTTCTAAAGATACGTTTGCTATACCTTTAGAAACCTCACTAGATACATAATCAAAATGAGAAGTAGCTCCCCTTATTACAGCACCTAGACAGATTACGCCATCATATTTTTTAGATTTTGCTAATTTCTTTGCTACCAATGGCATTTCAAACGCACCTGGAACCCAAATGATTTCAATATTTTCTTCATCTACACCATGTCTTTTTAGGGCATCTAGTGCACCAGATAATAGTTTTCCACCGATAAACTCGTTAAATCTTCCTACAATAATACCAAATTTTAAACCTTGTGCAATTAATTTTCCTTCATAGATTTTCATGTTTATTCCTCCTCGTATTTTAGCATATGTCCTAATTTTTTTTGTTTTGTTTTTAGATAAAATTCATTATTTTCATTGTAATCTATTTGAATAGGCACTCTTTCGACAATTTCAAGGCCATAACCAGATAGACCAGAAAGTTTTCTTGGATTATTGGTCATAAGTCTGATTTTTTTTATGCCAAGATCAGATAAGATTTGTGCACCTATACCATAATCTCTCATATCTTCAGGAAAACCAAGGGCCAAATTAGCTTCTACTGTATCCATTCCTTGATCTTGAAGGGCATAAGCTTTTAGTTTATTCATAAGCCCGATTCCTCTTCCTTCTTGACGCATGTATAAAAGTACACCTTTTCCTTCTTCTTCTATGTGTCTCATTGCAGCAGCATACTGTTGTCCACAATCACAACGAAGGGATCCAAAGGCATCACCCGTTAAACATTCAGAATGAACACGTACTAAAACTGGTTCTTTTCCTGCTACATTTCCTTTGACTAATGCAACATGGTGTTCACCATTTAATTTGTTTTCATAGCCTACGATTTTAAAATCTCCATACTTTGTAGGCATATTTGCTTCTGTTACCTTTTGTACAAGAAGTTCATTTTTTCTTCTGTATTCTATTAAATCTGCAATAGTAATGATTTTTAAATTGTGTTTTTTTACATATTCCATCAATTGAGGTATTCTTGCCATTGAGCCATCTTCATTCATTATTTCGCATATAACACCAGCAGGATAAAGTCCTGCAAGCCTTGCTAAATCTATTGCAGCTTCAGTGTGTCCTGCTCTTTTTAATACACCGCCAATCTTTGCTTCTAAGGGAAATATATGTCCAGGTTTTTTAAAATCCTCTGGCTTTGAAGTTTTATCTAATACTTTTTGTATGGTATGGGATCTTTCATAAGCAGAAATTCCTGTAGTTGTATCTATAGCATCAATAGATACAGTAAAAGCTGTTTGATGGTTGTCAGTATTTCTTGTAACCATTTGAGGCATATCAAGTTCACGTAACCTTTCGCCAATGATCGGCATACAGATTAAACCCCGTCCATATTTAGCCATAAAGTTTATGGCATCAGGGGTTACCTTCTCTGCAGCCATCAGTAAATCTCCTTCGTTTTCTCGGTCTTCATCATCTACAACTACAATGATTTTTCCATTTTTAATATCTTCAATAGCTTCTTCAATGGTGTTAAATTTACACATTTTGATCACCTCATTCAAATAATCTATAAAAATCCATGCTCGCTTAAAAAGTTCATATCAATATTACTTTTAGGTTTTGAAGGTTCTTTAAATGATAAAAACCTTTCGATATATTTTCCGATCATATCACACTCAAGATTTACTTCATCTCCAACATCTTTTTGTAGTAGTGTGGTCATATCCTTCGTGTGAGGAATAATAGATACTTTAAAAAGTTGATTGTCCACATAGGCGACAGTTAAACTAACTCCGTCAATGGCAATAGAACCCTTGTGGATGATATATTTTAAAACATTACTTGGTGCAGAAATAGATACCCAAACTGCATTATCTTCCTTTTGAAAATTTTTGATAATACCTATTCCATCAACATGACCGCTTACTAAATGGCCTCCTAAGCGATCTCCTAATCTTAAGGCTCTCTCAAGATTTACTTTGCTGCTAGGAACTAAGCTTTTCAAATTTGTTCTGCGTATTGTTTCGGCCATTACATCTACAGAGAAACTATTATTAGTAAAATCTGTTACTGTAAGGCATACACCATTTGTAGCAACACTATCCCCAAGTTTAATACCTTCTAATACTTTTTTTGCGTTAATCACGATTTTTGCTGAATTTGTTCCTTTTAATATGGATTGAACAACTCCTATTTCTTCTACAAGTCCAGTAAACACATTAGGCCTCCTTGTATACTATATTTAGGTTAATAAAGGCAACCTATAATCCTTTATTAGCTGAAAGATTATACAAAAAAGAGTATAATCAAAATATTAGATAGAGTGATGTCGTAGTCTCCTTGAGGTAAGACCTCGTACTTGAAAGACTGACACCTCTGTCTGATAAACAGATTACGAATAAGTTGGATGTTGACTAATAAGTTTAGTACTTCGAATATGCAACAAGGCGGTAACGTTTATCAGATTAGAGGAACTATCTAAAATAAATTTATAGTGGTGATGGAAATGTTTTATTTAGGTATTGATATTGGAAAAAACAATCATGTAGCTTCGCTAATAAATGAAAAAGGAAAAAAATTATTTTTTTAAGGCTTTTTCCTTTTCAAATACTACAAATGGTGGTGAAAGCTTAATTACTAAGTTAAACAATTTCATTAGATCTGTTAATGATGTTGAAATAGGTATGGAAGCTACTGGTCACTATTGGTTATCCATTTACTCATTTCTTGTGGAAAAAGTTTTTGTCATTCATGTTGTAAACCCTATCCAAACTGATGGTTGGCGTAAAAGGTATTGAAATCAGAAAGCGTAAAAACAGATATCATTGATTCTGTTTTTAATTGCAGATCTTATTCGTTATGGTGATTTTTCTGGAAACTTCCTTAGCCGATGAAAAATACCATATCACTTCGCAACCTTTCTCGCTTTAGAAACTATCTCATCAGTTCTATAGGTGACCTTAAACGTAAAAACCATTTGTGTCTTAGACCAAGTTTTTTTCCTGAATATCAATCTATCTTTTTCTGATATTTTTTTGGACAAACATCAAAGGAAATTTTTGCTTCATTTCAGCTCTCCAAGTGATTTCGAAAAATATTTCATCTGAAAAAGTTAGACAAAGTTTTTATCTGAAATCACTATGAAAAAAATTTGCTACTAATAAAAATCAAACAACTTTCTCGTGTAGCTAAAAAAAATTCTTTTTGGTATAAGCTTTTTGTTTAGATAGCTTTTGCTCTTCAATTAAAAACTATTAATTGAGCAGATTAACTTTATTGAAAGTCAGGTCAAAGATATAGAAAAGCAAATAAACACTTTACTTGATAAAATCAATTCTCCTATTACTACAATACCTGGTATTGGCAACGTAACAGCTGCAACTATACTTGGCGAAATAGGTGATATCTCAAGATTTTCAAACCCTTCAAAGCTTGTTGCTTATGCTGGAATTGATGCTTCTGTTTCACAATCTGGTGAATATCAAAGTACAAATAACAAAATGAGTAAACGTGGATCGCCCTATCTTAGAAAGGCTCTCTTTAGTGCTGCTTTAGTTACCTCTAACTGTGACCCTGTTTTTAAAGCTTTTTACCAGAAGAAACGTTCAGAAGGAAAACATCACCTAACGGCTATTGGAGCTGTCGCTCGTAAACTTTGCTACACAATTCATGCTATTTTAAAAAATAATTGTCCTTATGAGGTGAGACTACCTAATAACGAGTAATTGATATTATTTCCCATATTTTTACTTATACTTGCCTCACGCAGGTCTTTTTGTCATGCATTTTTATTCACCAATTTAATTAAAATTTTTTCTTTTTTACTATTGACTTTTTATAGTTGGTCTTTCTAAGGTAAGCTTCTATCATAATGTCATTTTTAAAGTAAGATACCTTTATATTCTTTAGAAGAATAGCATCTTTCATGTACATTCTGCCTTCTCCACCGACAGGGGTTTTTGCAGTATGTCCACCTATTATTTTTGGTGCAATAAAAGAAATGACTTTATCTACAATACCTTCATTTAAAGCTGAGTAGTTTAGGGTACTACCCCCTTCTAATAGAATACTATCTATCTTTTTTTCACCTAAAGCAGTCATAAGAGAAGATAAATCTACTTTCCCTTCTTTAATGGGAGTAATTAAAATCTCTGCTCCCATTTTCTCAATAGATTTTAACTTTTTCGTATCTGCAAGCTCTGTTGTAGCAATAATAGTTTGGACATTTTTACAAGTTTTTAGGACTTTTGAATTTAGTGGTATTTTTCCGTGTGTATCTACAATGATTCTTGTAGGATTTAATCCTTTTATATCTTCTAATCGGGTGGTTAGCAGTGGATCATCTGAAATAATTGTACCGATACCTACCATAATGCCAGATACAGCATGCCTCAATTTATGCACATATTTTCTAGACGATTCGTTGCTAATCCACTTCGAATCTCCTGTGAAAGTTGCGATTTTTCCGTCTAATGTCATAGCAGTTTTAAGAATACAGAATGGTTTTTTTGTAGTAATATATTTTATAAAAACTTCGTTTAGTTTCTTTGCTTCTTCTTCTAATACATCTGTAACTACTTCTATACCGTGATTTTTTAGAATTTGTATTCCATCTCCTGAAACGAGAGGATTTGGGTCTTTCATGGCAATTACTACTTTTTTGATTCCTTTTTGAACAATAGCGTTAGCACAGGGAGGTGTTTTGCCAAAATGAGAACATGGTTCTAATGTTACATACATGGTAGCACCCACTACATCTTCTGTAGCATTTAAAAAAGCATTGATTTCTGCATGAGGCTCCCCGTAGCGCCTATGATATCCTTCTCCAATAATACGGTTGTTCTTTACGATTACTGCACCCACTAATGGATTTGGATTTGTATATCCTATGCCGTATTTTGCAAGCTCTAAAGCTCTTTTCATGTATAGAGTATCCATTTTTTCACCTCTATTTTGGATAAAATAAAAGCCCTGAAAATAATATTTTCAGGGCTTGCTTATTCTATGTTAAAACATAAAAATAACCATATTAGAATAATGCATGTAAACTTTTATTCTATCTTCTTCCATCCAGACTTTACTGTCGGCCTTGGAATCTCACCAAGTCAACCACAATGTGGCTCGCGGGCTATACCGCCGGTCGGGAATTGCACCCTGCCCTGAAGATATTGTTTAATTTTATGGATTCATAGTAACACTATTTTAAATTTGTGTCAAGGTATACAGAGATGAATTTGATGTTGTTTATCTATAAAGTAAAACATGCATATATTTAAAAAATAAAAAATATTCATTGAAAAGATTGATAGAAAAGCAATAACATGATATACTGTCCGTAGTAGACGGGCACAATAAAAGATTTTTTTTAGAATAGACAGGACAAATTGACTTGAAAAAAATTTCCATACAATAGCATTTTAAATATAATATCAAGAAGATACAAGTTTTTTCTATAAAAATAATTTATTGAAATGCCCAAACAAATGTACGTCAGAAAAAGACAATTCAGGGGGGATGTAGAATGGCAAGTAAAATTTTGGATAGTTTTTTAAGTGAAAATTTAAAGGATTTAAAAGACAAAGGATTATACAATGTAATAGACCCATTACAAGGTGCCAATGGACCAATTATAAAAATTGCAGGAAAAGAACTGATAAACTTATCATCAAACAATTATTTAGGACTAGCAACAAATCAAAGAATGATAAACGCTTCCATTGAAGCGACTAAAAAATATGGTGTAGGTGCAGGTGCTGTTAGAACTATAAATGGAACATTAAAGATTCATGTTGAGCTTGAAGAAAAACTAGCAGCCTTTAAAGGGACTGAAGCAGCAATTGCATTTCAATCTGGGTTTAATTGTAATATGGGAGCTATTTCAGCTGTAATGGATCAGAATGATGCCATTCTTTCAGATGAATTAAACCATGCATCTATAATAGATGGATGTAGATTATCAAAGGCTAAAATTATTAGATATAAGCATTCAGATATGGATGATTTAAGATTAAAAGCAAAACAAGCAAAAGAATCTGGCCAATATAAAAAAATAATGGTAATCACAGATGGTGTGTTTTCAATGGATGGGGATATTGCAAAGCTTCCTGAAATAATTGAAATTGCACAAGAATTCGATCTTATCACATATGTAGATGATGCTCATGGTTCAGGAGTATTAGGCAAAGGTGCAGGAACAGTAAAGCATTTTGGATTATCAGACAAGGTTGATTTTCAAATAGGAACTCTTTCTAAGGCTATTGGAGTTGTTGGTGGATATGTTGCAGGGAAAAAGGATTTAATTGATTGGCTAAAGGTGAGAGCTAGACCATTTTTATTCTCTACATCTTTAACTCCAGGTGCAGCAGCTGCATGTATTGAAGCAATAAATATTTTGACAGAAAGCACAGAGTTATATGAAAAACTATGGGAAAATGGAAATTATTTAAAAAAAGGATTGAAAGATCTAGGTTTTAATATTGGAGAAAGTGAAACACCTATTACACCATGTATTATAGGAGAAGAAGAAAAAACGCAAATATTCAGTAAGAGATTAAATGAAGAAGGTGTATATGCAAAAGCTATTGTATTTCCAACGGTACCTAGAGGAACAGGAAGAGTAAGAAATATGCCTTCAGCAGGTCATAGTAAAGAAATGCTAAACAAAGCATTGGCCATTTATGAAAAAGTAGGAAAGGAAATGGGAATAATTTAATTAAGTTAAGGATGCTTGATAAAAGAATCAAAAATATTTGGAGGTCTTGAAATGAAAAAAATATTAGTAACTGGTTCTCTTGGTCAAATTGGTTCAGAACTAGTGATGAAAATGAGAGGTATATATGGATCAGAGAATGTCATTGCAACTGATATAAAAAAACCAGAAGATCATGTAGTAGTGCAATCTGGTCCCTTTGAAATACTTGATGTGACAGATGCACAAAAAATGCATGAATTAGCAAGTAAATATAAAGCAGATACGATCATCCACTTAGCGGCATTGCTTTCAGCAACTGCAGAAGCAAAACCGTTACTTGCTTGGAATATAAATATGGGCGGTCTTGTAAATGCTTTAGAAGTTGCAAAGGATCTTAAGTGTAAATTCTTTACGCCAAGTTCAATAGGTGCATTCGGTCCATCAACGCCAAAGGATAAAACTCCTCAAGATACAATACAAAGACCTACTACAATGTATGGGGTAAACAAAGTATCTGGAGAACTATTATGCGATTATTACTATTATAAGTTTGGGGTTGATACAAGAGGCGTTCGTTTTCCAGGACTCATTTCTTATGTAACACCTCCAGGAGGTGGAACAACTGATTATGCAGTTGATATTTATTATGAAGCTTTAAGGTCTGGTAAATATACTTCTTATATTGCAAAGGGAACTTATATGGATATGATGTATATGCCTGATGCTTTAAATGCAATCATTGATTTGATGGAAGCAGATCCTTCAAAATTAAAGCATAGAAATGCATTTAATGTAACAGCTATGAGTTTTGAGCCTGAGGAAATTGCTGCTGAAATTAAAAAGCATATTCCAAGCTTTAAAATAGATTATGATGTAGATCCAGTAAGACAAGGCATTGCAGAAAGCTGGCCAAATTCAATTGATGCAACTGCAGCAATTGAGGAATGGGGCTTTAAAGTTGAATATGATTTAGAAAAGATGACTATAGATATGCTTGCAAAGCTAAAAGAAAAAGGTGTTTAAAAGAGTGGAATCCTTTTAAGGATTCCACTCTTTTAAAAAAATTCATTTATATAATTGTTTTTACTATAAAAGATTTTTGACAAATTTTCTAATATAGATTGATTATGCAGTATAATTTTTTCTAGTGAAATGGCTTGATCAATATTAATAGCCCCAAAAAAAAGCTGGGAAAAAGTATTAATGGTACATGAAAGATCTACAGAAGATAGATCTGTTTTTTCTAAAGAAGCTTTACCGTTTTGGATTGTTACAATAAAGGTTCCGTCATTCCAAGGGGCATATGAATCTGTAATTTCCATGGAAAAGGAGCAGCAAATACTTTTAGAAAAAAGACAACTTTCTAAAGCTTTTTTTATATTGATTATTCTACCACACATAAAAGGATATAAGCTTACTTTGTTTGTTGGCTTTGGTTGAATCGTATCTTTCAAAAAAAGATGGGTAGAATCATTAGATGGAGCAGACCATTCTACTGTAGTCGCTTGTGATTTATGGCTATAAATAAAACCAAAAAGAGATTTCTTTGCCCATTCATTTTTGTAGACTATTTCTTTGGCAGTAAATTTTCCGTTTTTTATAAAATAAAGAATGTATCCAACAGGAAGATTTTTAGAATCTTTTAAAAGATATGCATGGCCATTATAGTATGCTAAATCTTTTAAAATATGGTCCCAATTTTTTTTATTCCTTTTTACATATCCATGATGGTGTTTTAAATAGGTTTCGTATATATTATTTAGAGATTCAAAGTCTTTATCAAGATTGATTCGAGAAAAAGTACCTCCCTTTTCTTGATTACTATAATGACCTACTATATAGATAGGAGTTTCATATTTCATTTGGCTATAGCATAATTCCCATCCATATGGACGATAAAAGGTTGTATCAAATGGCATTAATATGGATACAAAATGATTTCTTTTATTCATCTCTTCAATGGCTTTTGAAAGTAAAACTTTCATAGCTCCTTTATTTCTATATTCAGGGGAAGTAATTACCCCAACTACATAAGAAGCTTTGAAAGAGTTTCCATTCAGATATATTGTATAAGGGTTAAGCTGCAAATAAGACACCAATTCTCCTTCAGAAAAAATACCGATGGAATTTTTAGGGTTGAATACCTCTTGAAAGTACCAAGTATAAAAGGGTTCATCTGTTTCAAATGCATAACCCCACAATTTTTTTGCAGCAGAGGTATCCTCTTTTGTTAATAATCTAGTAATCATTTTTTCCCTCCTTTACTTCATAAGAGTTACATTATATTTTTCAATCATTTTAACAGGACGATAGGAAAGCTTTGCTTTTCTCAAGTTTTCTAAACCCATATCTTCTTCTCTATTGACATATTTTAGATCTATGCATTCATGGCTGCAAAACTGCTGATTAATGGCTTGATATAATCCACGGATTCGTGCGTTTGCTTTTTCAATATGAATAACCATGGTATCTTCATTTAATTTTGCTCCAAGGGTAAAGGCTTGAACCTCGTTATCAATTAAAATAGCTCCTCCCTTACAGCCTAAGGCATTCATATTTTTTAAAGCTTCGTAAACGGCATTTTGCTCAAGATCTATAAGATGACTTTCTAATGGGCTATAGGTTTTTGTTTTTATAAGGCGTTCATTTAAGGCTAAGCAATCTTTTATATGTTCATTTGTTAAGGGTACGTATTGATGAGTAACATTCTTTATAAAGTAATTTAAGTGGTTTTTCTTTGCATGATACTTTCTTCCTCTTAATTCAATTAAATCTTTTGCTAAATAAACATAGTCATAATTGTCTCGATCAGGTGTAAAAATAAATTTCTTAGGTTTAGCTGCTTTCAAAATTTCTATTATGTGAAGAGGGACAAGTTTCATATTAAAAGGAACACCTTTTTCATCAAATTTATTTTTTATTACATCTATTGCTAAAGAAAGTTTATGAACATCATATTTTCCTATTGCCAATGGAGGGAAAACAAAGAATTCCTTATAATCTAAATTAAGATGATTGATTCCTGAAATACATAAGAAATCATGAATGATTTCATATTTAAATGAATTTAGATGTCTCCACATAAAAAGGCTTGTAAAGCTTAAGCCTGATGTTTCATAAGGATAACTACCAGTATATTTTTCAAATAAGGCTTTATCTTCTAGTGTAATCTCGTTTTTAAACATAATGATCTCCTTCAATAAAATTTTATATTTGCATCTTTTATTCTATACCCAAAAAAATAAATTTTAATGATTAAGATTCATCTATAGATAAACAACATAAACATTTGAAAAAGGAAATATAAAAAGATAAGAGAATGACTTTGATAACTTTTGCAATCATTCGCTTTTATTTTTCATTCATAAATTTTATTTTGTCTACACTCTGTTATATATATCATATTCATTAAATAAAAAATAGAAATTCTTGTCAAGGAAATAGAAAAATAAAAAAAGCTACATACCTAATGGTATATAGCCATTGAATTTAAGCAACGTTTTTTTTGCTCATTTCATCTTTTAGCTGTTTAAAATATTCCTTGGTTTCTGTAACAACTACACCGCTTAGGCCAACAAGACCAATAAGGTTTGGAATAGCCATTAATCCATTTACAATATCAGCTAAAATCCAAATTAAGTTTAATTTTAAGAAAGCACCTACTGCTACTAAGAATATATAAATATATTTAAAAGGTTTAATTCCTGCTACACCGAAAATATATTCGATACATCGCTCACCATAATAGTTCCATCCTAATATAGTCGTAAAAGCAAAGAAGATTAATCCAATCGTCACAATGAATTGTCCAGCAACTGGTAATGCTTGATGGAAGGCTGCATTTGTCATAGCTGCCCCTTCAAAATCAGATTGCCATGCACCTGTTAAAATTAGTACTAAACCAGTCATTGTACATACAATAATGGTATCAAAAAATGTTCCTGTCATAGATATAAGACCTTGACGTACACAAGATTTTGTTTTTGCAGCGGCAGCAGCAATAGGAGCACTACCTAAACCAGATTCATTAGAAAAAACACCTCTTGCAACACCGTTTCGAATAGCTAACATAACACTTGCTCCTAAGAAGCCACCAGTAGCTGCAGTAGGGGTAAAGGCACTCTTTATTATCAAAGCAATTGTTTGTGGTAATAAATCTATATTTATAATAAGGATAATTATTGAACCAATGATGTAAAATACGGCCATAAAAGGAACAGTCAGCTCAGCAACTTTAGAAATACTTTTAATCCCACCTAAGGTTACAAGGGCTACAAGTATAGTAAGAATAATAGAAGAAACAATAACAGGTACATGCAGTGTGATTTTTGCTGCATTTGTAATGGCATTTACCTGTGGAAAAGTACCGATTCCAAAGAATGCAACTCCGATACCAAAGAAAGCAAACATTTTAGCAAGCCATTTGTTGCCTAGACCTTTTTCTATATAGTACATAGGCCCTCCTGACATTTGGCCATTTTCATCTACTACTCTATACTTTACTGCTAATAAACCTTCTGCATATTTTGTGGCCATGCCAAAGAATGCTGCCATCCACATCCAAAATAAAGCACCAGGTCCTCCTGCTTTAATAGCAGTTGCTACCCCTACAATATTTCCAGTACCAATAGTTGCAGCTAAAGCGGTACAAAGAGCTGCGAAGCTAGATACATCACCCTTAGCAGTATGATCTTGTTCTTTCGAAAATAAATATTTAAGGGCTAAAGGCAATTTTAATACTTGAAGTACTCCTAATCGAATGGTAAGGTAGATACCTGTACCTACTAATAAAATTAGTAAAGGTGGGCCCCATACAAAAGAATCGATTTGATTAAAGAAAGTAGTTAATTTTTCCATAATCCTTCCTCCTTGTTATTTGTTTTGATTTTATAACCAATAAGGAAGGCTTTAATTATAACCCATAAATGGATTATAAAAAAAGCCAAATCAAATGATTTGGCCTCTAGGAAACAAAATGCTCTGTCCTTTTACCTGAGAGTTTCACCGATAAAATTATCGGCTTGCTCCTTCGGTGCTCAATAAGAGTCTCTCCAGAGGCTCGTCCAATAACGGTCCCTTTACCTGAAAGAGTAACTTCTTCGGTGGATCAGTGATCACTCTCCCGTTATCTTCATCCGAAAATATTCACTTGATATTAAATGAAACTGGTCGATATGATTATAACATTGAACGGAAAATATGGCAACTGCATACAGAAAAGTAATAAAATTCTAAATATTGCACAATCTAATAAACTGGAAAAAGTATACTTATCCTTTGAATAGAAAATAGTGTTTGATATAATAAAATATAAATAAGCAATTTTAAGAAGAAAAATAAAAAAAACGTTCAGTAAGTTTTTTAAAAGCAAAAGTTATCAGAGTCATTCACTTATTTTTTTATATTTCTTTTTTTAATATCAGTATTGTTTATCTTTATTAATGAATTGAAAAATAACGTTCATAAACAAAGATTTAGAGAAAACTAAGCTTTAAATAAGGATGTGATTGAAATCTTTAATCTGTTCAAAAGAAAAAAAGATACAGAGGATTTTCATACAGTACAAGAAAACAATCAGGAAAATTCTGTTTTAGAAGATGGAAAAATTTCATTAAAAGAAATAGAGAAATTTCTTTGTACTATAAATGATCAGAAAATTTTTACAAGCTTACTTTCTTTTATTGCTTATTATTCTTTTATTATTTCATACTACGAAGAACATATAGATAGTATCATATCTGTAAAAGAATTGCTATTGTTAAAATATATTCCTATGGTAAGAGAAATCCTAGTAAGCTTTGATGAAAAAAATGCTAGTCAAAAAGAGAAAGAACAATTAGTAAATACCATTTGTGAGATGAATAAAAAGCTGTATGTTACTATAGAGGGTATAAAAGAGCAACAGCAGTTAAATTTACAGGTAGATTTAAAAACAGTACAGGATTTAATCAAATCAGATTTTTAATATGCAAAAGGGGAGTGAAGGATAGTGGGTTTTCAGGACTTATTAAAAGAAGTTGAAGAAAATAATAAAGTATTGGAAAAAAATACGGATATTGTAGAGGAAAAAGAGAGTGAAAATTACATTTCTGTTGATTTGTCAAAGTTTAATAAAGAAGATTTAAAAGCTTTAGAGAGTATGAAAAACGAAATAAAAATAGGAGATGTAAACAGCATTGCTTCTTTTGGTGCAGAAATTCAAGGAAGTATTGCAAAATTTGCAGATGGTATATTGGAGGGAGTACGAACAAAGGATACAGGTCATGTAGGAAACAATTTGTCCTTGTTACTAACAACAATTCAATCGGTTGATGTAGAAAAGCTACAAGAAAAAAAATCTATTACTAGTAAGATCCCATTTTTAAATAAAATAAAGAAAAGCTTTGAAAACAGTAAAATTCAGCTTGAGAATGTTACCCAAACGGTAGATAAAATTGTTGTTGCCTTAGATACGGCTAGAAAAGAATTAATTAGAGATGTTAATGTGTTAGATGCTTTGTATAATAAGAATTTAGAGTATGTGCATAAGTTAGAGATGTATATTGCAGCAGGAGAGCTAAAATACAAAGAATTAAAAGAAACAATTCTTATAGAGTTAAAAAATAGGGCTGATAAGACTAAGGATATGCTAGATATTCAAAAGTATAATGATTTTGCCCAAATGCTAAATGAAATGGAAAAAAGAATCCACGACTTAAAATTGAGTAGAGAAATAGCTATTCAAACTCTTCCACAAATAAGATTGATGCAAAATAACGATAAAATTCTTGCGAATAAAATTCAATCTAGTATTTTAACTACTATTCCTGTTTGGAAAAATCAGATTGCTTTGGCTATTTCTTTAAATAAACAAAAGACTGCTTTAGAGCTTCAGAAAAAGGTTTCAGATACAACAGAAAATATGCTAAAACAAAATGCTGAGTTGCTAAAAATGAATACATTAGAAATTGCAAAGGAAAGTGAAAGAGGAATTATAAGTATGGATACACTAAGAGAAACCCATATGAAATTAATCGAAACAATAGAAGGCTCTATGAAAATTTATGAAGAAGGAAGACAAAAGAGAGAGACAATTGAAAAAGAATTGGTTCAACTTGAAAATACGCAAAAACAGAAGCTTTTAGCTTTAAGAAGTCAATACAAATAGGGTGATTCAATGGATAAGAAAGCGTGCTTGGAGTTAATAGAGCAGCATTTTGAGATAAAAAGTTTGATAAGTAAATTAAAAAACCCGGATTTTCAATTAAAAAGTCATATATTTTACTATAACAATATATTTCAAGAAGTGGATGAGCTTAAAATTTTAAGAATTACTTCTAAGGATAAAAATGAGGATATTGTATTTGATATATATTATGTATCTGATGTACTAGAAGGCCTTTTTCATGGGTATTTTAGAGTTGAACCTGTGTCTACTTGGGCAAGAGAAGTATTTAAAAATATAAGTAGGGTTTGCACAGATTTAAGCGCTTATTTTTATTATGCTTATAGGAATAGTGATTTGCTTAATAAGTATTTGATAGCTGGAGATTTTAAAAATATTTTAGAGCAAAGAAAAACGGATGATGATTTATTTCATAAAGTAAAAAAAGAAATTTATAAGGAAATTGCTCAGTATAAATATGAAGAAATAGAATATATTTTTTTAAGAAGAGAAGGAATGAAAAAGTATATAGAGGATTTTATAAAATTTAATAAAAAAGTATCAGAAGAAGTAAAAATGTTTCTTATAAATATATGGTCAGGAAAATATAAAAATAATATTTGTTTTATAAATAATCCTGCGTATATAAAAAATCATATAAGGGTTGATACAAACTATATAAGCTTTGATAAAAATAGTGAAGTTCCGATTTATGGGCTTATGGATCATTCTTTGGATGAAAATTATATAGTCTTTATAAGATTAGAATTTGATTTTGAAGGCGGAGATAATAGTGTCAAAACTGCTTATTAAAGGGGAAAAAGTTGTAATAGGGAATTTGAATGAAGGGGTAGGTGGCTTAAAGATAAAAGCCGTTTATCCTAATTCTTCTGAGTATGCATTTCATATAGATTTTTTTATTTTCATGGTAGATAAAAATAATAAAGTATATAAAGATAATATTGTTTTTTATAACAATCCAATTAGTACTTGTAAAATGATTAGATATAGAGAAGACTATACGGATATAGAAAATATAAAAACAATAGAAATTGATTTGAATGGACTTGCTGAAAATTTTGAAAAAATAATTTTTAGTTGTTCTATATACAAAAATACTGCTGATGTTGAAAATGTAAATTTATTATTTCAAATCTTTGATCAGATGACAAATCAGGAAATGTTTCAAATAAATGAGACGGTTGATATAAAAAACAATGAAACTGTAATAATAGGAGAAATTTATCAATATAAAGATTTGTGGAAATTTAATACTGTAAAGTATCAGTATCCAGAAAATCTACTAAATAGTATAAAAAAGCTATTCAATATAACTGTTATTTAAAAATAACATTCTTATAAAGAATGTTATTTTTTTTTGAGAAAATAGTTGCATTAACAACTAAAAAGATGTAAAATATAGTTGCATCTGCAACTAATGGAGGAGATAGGATGAAAAGAGAACAAGAATCTATTGGTAAATGGATTTCAATTATCCATAGGTATGGAAAGGTATATTTTGAAAAAGAATTAAAACCATACAATATAGGAAGCGGACAAATTATTTTTTTGATGATGCTTTTAAAAAAAGATGGAATCAGTCAGGAATTTATGGCAGAGCATTTAAAAATTGATAAAGGAACGACGGCAAGAGCGATTAAAAAATTAGAGAAAGAAGGGTATGTTATTCGAAAGGTAGACCCAGAGGATAAAAGAGCTTATAAGGTGTATACTACAGAAAAAGCAGTATCTATTAAACCGAAGATAAAAAAAATACTCTCTGGATTTACAGAAATTTTAGAGGATTCTTTTACGGAAGAAGAAAAAGAGCTATTGTTAAAATTATTAAAGAAAATGGCAGAAAATGCAGCTATGAAGATAAAAGGAAAAGAAGACTAAAAATAATAGGAGAGATGTTTGTGAATGAAAGAAGCTATAAGCTGGAGAATGAAAAAATAAGCAGGTTGCTACTGAATTTATCTTTGCCTGCAACTATTGGGATGATTGTAAATGCATTGTATAATGTTGTAGATACTATATTCATTGGTAGGGGTGTTGGTACTTTAGGCATTGGAGGACTAACAATAGCTTTTCCTATACAGATGATGATTATGGCCCTTGGACAGTTAGTTGGGATTGGTGCTGCATCGATTGTATCAAGAGCTTTAGGAGCAAAGGACAAAGGAAGAGCTGATTATGTAGTAGGAAATGCATACAGTATTGTTTTACTTATGGGGATTATTACAGCAGTTTTTGGATTATCGTTTTTGGAACCATTGCTGAAGCTATTTGGTGCAACAAATACAATCCTACCTTATGCTAAAGAGTATATGTTTGTTATTTTTATAGGAAGTATATACTTTCCTCTTGTTATTACATCAAATAACTTAGTAAGAGCAGAGGGAAATGCCAAAGCTGCCATGGTTAGTATGCTTATAGGAACAGGTTTGAATATTTTATTAGATCCAATCTTTATTTTTGGATTTAGGATGGGGATAAAAGGAGCAGCGTTAGCTACTATTTTATCTCAATTTGCTTCACTTATTTATGTTTTAAGATATTTCTTTGGAGAAAAAAGTATATTTCATGTAAAACTTTATCACCTAAAGATAAAAAAAGAATTGCAAAAGGAAATTTTTACGGTTGGGTTTGCTTCTTTTGCAAGACAAATTGCAGGAAGTGTTGTGGCCATTATATTAAATAACTCATTAAAAATTTATGGAGGAGATTTGGCCATTTCTATTCTTGGAATCGTCAATAGGGTGCTCATGTTTTTGTTTATGCCGCTATTTGGAGTGATTCAGGGAATGCAGCCTATTGTAGGATTTAATTACGGGGCAAAGAAGATAGATAGGGTAAAGGAAACGGTAAAATTATCTATTATTGTTACAACAGTATTTGCTTCTTTTAGTGTTTTGATCGGTGAATTATTTCCTACTGTAATTATGGGGGTATTTAGTAAAGATATAAATTTGGTTAAAGAGGGAGCTATTGTTTTAAGAGTTGTTATTATGATGGTTCCAATAATAGGGGTTCAAATAGTAGGATCAGCATTGTTCCAGGCTTTAGGGAAAGCAATACCATCTTTAATTTTGACACTATTAAGACAGGTTCTATTATTCATTCCTTTATTATTGATTCTTCCTCGCTTTTTTGGACTTATGGGAATATGGATTACCTATCCAATTTCAGATTTTATTTCTACAATTGTTACAAGTATGATTGTAAAAAGAGAAATGGAAAAGATTATTTTAGAAGGAAGATAGTGTATAAGCCAAATACCGATAGATAACCGTTGATTATGGGTTATTGATTGATATTTGGCTTTAATTTTGGCAAAAATCATGTTTGACAGAAAAAAAATGCAGTGCTAAAATAAGGTTGGTACTATAAAAACTAAAATAGTTTTCTTGTTACAAAATAAGAAGGAAGTGATAAAGATGCGTATGAGAATGATTCAGGCAGCTATTGAAGAAACTGGCGAAAAGGGTATTAAATTTACAATGAATGATTTAGCAAGAAGACTAGGTGTAAGCAAACGTACACTTTATGAAAATTTTAGTTCAAAAGAAGAACTGATTGATGCTATTATAGAGCATTTTTTTACGACTATGAAAGAAAAAGAGAAAGATATTATTAATAATCCAAATTTAAGCACTATGGAAAAATTAAAAGAAATTGCTATGATTTTGCCAAATTCCCCAAGGCTTATGTATATCAGCAGATTTTATGAAATGAAACAGTATTACCCAAAACAGTGGGAAAAAGTAGAAAAATGGTTATATGAATGGGAACCAGAGGAGGGATTAATAAAAGAAGGGCTTAGAAATGGGCAATTAAGAAAAGCAAATACTATTATATTAAGAAAAATGGTTATTGAATCTATAATGTCATTAGCTGAGAGAAGTTTTTTGATGAAAAACAATATTACGTTAAAAGAAGCTCTGCATTCTATGGTGGATATTATTTTACATGGACTAGTTATAGAAAAGGGGGAATGATTATGAAACGAAAAGTAATTATTTTATTTGTGTTGATTCTATGCATACAGTCTTTTTTGAGCGGATGTAGCTTTAAAAAAGACAGAGAGGTAATGGCCCAGTCGTTAAAGCCTGTCGTGGTACAAGAGATAAAGGCAGAAAGCTATTCTGACCAAATCGTTTTAAGTGGGAATATAAAGCCCTCAAAGACGATTAAGCTTGCATATAAAATTCCAGGAGGTATTATAGAAAATATTTTTGTTGAAGAAGGGGATTTAGTAAAAGAAAATGATATACTTATGCAGCTAGATACTTATGATTATATCTTGCAATTGCAAGCAGCTGAAGCAAAATGGAAATCCTCAAAGCTTAAGATGGAAAGTCAGATTCCTTCAAAAATAAATCAAGCAAAGGCATATTTAGACTTGGTTTCAAAAAACTATGAAAGAATGAAAAATCTTTATGAACAAGGAGCCATATCAACTGCAAAAATGGATGAAGTTGAAACAAAATATATTGAAGCCACTAATACGTATCAAGAAGCTTTAGATGCAGAAGCATATACTAAAATAGAGCTTGAGCAGGCAAAAGCTGCAAGAGATTCTGCAAAATCAAATTTGAATGATACAAAGCTTTTAAGTCCGATAGACGGGATTGTTCTTAAAAAATTAGCTGAGGTTGGAGAAACAGCAGCTCAAGGGTATCCTGTAATAGTGCTAGGACAATTGGATCAAGTAGAAATAGAAGTTGGAGTTTCTGATAGTAGTATTAATAAGATCAAAAAAGGGCAAAAGGCTATAGTTTATGTATATGGAATTGATAAAGAGGTAGAAGGAATTGTAAGTGAAGTAAGTCCTTTGGCTGATGCAGAAACAAGAACTTTTCCAGTGAAGGTGCGTATTGAAAATAAAGAGCATATATTAAAGCCTGGAATGGTAGGAAAAGTGACGATTCCTTTATCAGAGAAAAAGGCAGTATTTATTCCAGTGGATGCTATTATAAATATGCCTGAAGGAGCAGTTGTATTTGTTTATTTACAAGAAGAAGGCATTGTTCGTAAACAAAAAATTACACCTGGAGAAATAATAGGAGATAAGCTTGAAGTAAAAGAAGGGTTAAAAGTAGGAGATAAAATTGTAATAGAGGGGCAGTTTAAGTTGAAGGATAAGGATAAAATCAACGTGGAGGCGATCAAATAATGGTAAGGTGGAGTGTTAATCACAGAAGTATCGTTATGTTGATTTGTTTCTTCGTGTTTATTTCAGGGGTTTTTATATACGGAGATATGGAAAGACAGGAAAACCCTAATGTTGTTGCCCCTAAAGCAGTAGTAAAATGTATCTATCCAGGAGCAAGTCCTGAGGATATTGAAAAATTGATTGTTAAGCCCTTAGAGAAAAAAATTAATGAAATACCTGAAATTAAAAAACTAGAAAGCTTTTCAATGGATAGTATAGGGGTTATCAAGGTAACGTTAGTAGATTTAAGTGATGAGGAAATTGATAAAGTCTGGGATGATTTGAAGGATGACGTTGATGAGGTAAAAAGAGATCTTCCAGAACAAGCTTGGGAACCAGAAGTTATTACAGATTTTACAGAAACATATGGGCTTCTTATAGCTTTAACATCAAATCAATATGGCTATAAGGATTTAAAAGAAGTAGCAGAGGAATTAAAGGATAGATTAGAAGAAGATCCAGATGTAAAAGCAGTAGATATTGATGGAGAAATTCATGAAGAAATTCACATAAATCTAGATATGACAAAACTAGAACAATACAAGATTGCACCAAGCACTATTGCAAAGCTTATAAAAGCTCACAATGTAAATATTCCAGGAGGAAATTTAGAGATTGGGCATATAAAGGTTCCAGTTCAAACATCAGGAGAATATAAAGATGTTGAAGAACTAAAAAATACAGTTATAGGAATATCTGAAAGAGGCAATCCGATCCACTTAAAGGATGTTTCTGATATTCAAAGGACAGAAGAAAAGAAGGAAGTATTTATTACTTTAAACAATCAAAAGGCCCTTGTTGTAGGTGTTAAATATGCAGAGGGCAAAAATATGGTAAAGGTTAGTAAAAGACTTAGAAAAATAATAGAGGATTTTAAAGACGAACTTTATGAAGGTATGCATCTTACTGTGTTTACAGATCAAGCAGACTATGTAAATGATGCTATAAAGCTTTTTGAAAGCAATTTGATATCCGCTATTATTCTTGTAGTTTTGGTAGTTCTTCTTGCTATGGGTTCAAGAAGTGCTCTTGTGGTATCTAGCTCCATTCCTTTAATAATTATGAGTGTTTTTGTTTACATGAAATTAAATGGAATGCAGCTGCATCAGGTATCTATTGCATCCTTGATTATTTCTTTAAGCTTGCTTGTTGCAAACGGTATTGTTGCAAATGATAGTATGTATTTATATTTAGAAAGAGGCTTTGACAGAGAAACAGCTTGTGTGAGAGGAGTAAATGAAGTAAAGATTGCAATTCTTACTTCGACACTAACAAGTATCGCTTCATTCTTGCCATTGGCTATGATGCAAGGGGTGGCTGGTAAATTTGTAAAGAGTTTACCAATACTCGTTTCTGTTGCTCTGTTTAGTTCATATATTACTTCTCTTACAATGGTTCCTGCATTAGGGTATACATTTTTGAAAACAAAGGGAGAAGGAAAAAATAAAAATAACTTACTAAAAAAATTGGAAGAATACCTAAAAATTGATAAATTTTCAAAAATTATTCTTAATAAATATAAAAAGAGCCTAGGAGCAGGATTAAAAAGACCTAAGTTTGTTATTGGTATTTCTTTAGCTGCTTTACTTTTGAGTCTTATGGTAGTACCAAGCCTGGGAGTTCAGCTATTCCCTCCTGTTGAGAGAGATCAGTATGTAATAGATGTCGATGTAAAAGATGGAAGTACTGCAGAAAGAACAGGAGAAATCGTAGAGAAGATAGGTGAGGTTCTTTTAAAGGAAAAATCAATAGATTCTTTTATGGCGAAGGTTGGAGATGGGCCGTTGAAGTATTATATAACCTTTGTAGCGAATAATGCATCTAGCAATAAGGCGCAGATTATTGTAAATGGAAAACAAGAAGCGATTCAGCATATACAGAATTTGCTAGACAGTAAGGTGCCTGGAGCAAGAATTAATGTAAGAAAGCTTGAAAATGCAATGCCTGTAGATTTTCCTGTAGAGGTAAGGATTACAGGAGAAGATATTAGTGTTCTTAAAAAAATAGCTAATGATGTAAAAAATATAGTAGAGGATGTTCCTGGAGGAAAAAATGTTCAGGATACATTCGGATTTGATTCTTATAAGCTGCGTATAGATGTAAATGAAGAAAAAGCGAATCTTGTAGGCTTAAGTAATTATGATATTGCTGCTACTGTGAGAATGGCTATAAACGGTTTAGAAGTGACAAAGCTAAAGCAAGAGTATATTGATGATGATGATCTTCCTGTTATTATGAAGATTCCAGATGAAAACAAGCATAATAAGGAAATATTAGAAAACATATTTTTCACATCAAGTATAACAGGAGAGAATATTCCTATAAGACAAATTGCTAAAATAGAGAATGAATTTGCGATAAATAAGATAATAAGAAGAGATACAAAAAGAACTATTACAGTAGGATTGTTTGTAAAAGAAGGATATAATACGGAAGCTGTTCAGAAAAAAGTAGAAGAGGTACTAAAAGATTATAAGCTTCCAAAAGGATATACAATGGCATTTGGTGGAGCAAGTGAAGAAAGGAACGATGCTTTTAAATCCATGAAAATTCCTTCTGTTATTGCAGTAGCCATTATCTATTTAATATTGGTAATGCAGTTTGGAGATTTAAGAGAACCATTTATAATTATGGGAACTATTCCACTTTCTTTTATTGGGATTATATGGGGATTAAAAATAACGGGGTATCCTGTAGGATTTATGGCACTTCTTGGAGCTATTAGTTTGATGGGAGTAGTTGTAAATAATGGTATTGTTCTTCTTGACTATATAAAATTGCTGCAAAAAGAGTATGAAACATTAAGCGAGGCTATTATAGAAGCTTGTGCTACAAGAATAAGACCTATTATGATTGGTATGATTACTACGGTAATTTCATTGATTCCACTAGGTATTACAGGAGGCTTACTTTGGGCACCTATGGCTTATTCTATAATATTTGGTATGTTAGTTTCTTCTTTGCTTACGTTATACGTTATTCCGTGTGCATATTTAATAGTTGAAGGAGAAAAATCTATAATTAGAAAATTTATTGTTTATTTAGCTTCAAAATAGACTAAACAAAGCAACCCATTTAAAAGGGTTGCTTTGTTAATAAAGTTATTTTTATTAATAAATTGAAAAATAATAATTTAACTTTGTCTATACTTTTAGCAACCCATTCAAGAGGGTTGCTTTTCTTATTGTAATTATGCACCATGAATATATAAGCTACATATTATGTATTACAGCAGAATCTATCTAGGGGGACGTAATGTATGATAAACGTAAGGGTAGGAGATTTAGTAGCTAGAAGATCTTATGGTTTTGATGTATTATTTAAAGTTATTGATATTACAAGAAATTTTAAAAAACAGAAAGTAGCTTTGTTAAAAGGGGTAGACTTAAGAATTATAGCAGATTCTCCTGTAATGGATTTATATAGGATACCCGTAAATAAGATAGATGATTTTCATAGGTCCTTTGATAAAAAAATTAATAATATAATAAAGAAAATTATGAAGGAAAGAAAAGAAAATAATATAAAACAAATGCAGCTAAAAAAAGCTTTAAAAGGAGGAACACCTTTTGGAAGATCTGGAAGAGTACTGCACTTAGATGGTGATGGAGAATATTTAGATGAGTGTTTAAAAGTATATAAGCAATTAGACATTCATGTTGTTGGAAAACAAATTGCAGAGTCAGAGCAGCCAAAGGCAATGCTAGAATTGTTAAAAGCATATATGCCAGATATATTGGTCATCACAGGTCATGACGGGCTTTTAAAGGGTTATGAAGATTTTACGAAGATAAGTCATTATAGAAATTCTCAATATTTTATAGAATCTGTAAAACAAGCAAGAAAATATGAGCCTAGTATGGATGATCTTGTAATTTTTGCTGGTGGTTGTCAATCTCATTATGAAGAAATCCTTAATGCTGGAGCAAATTTTGCGAGTTCACCCTACAGGGTACTAATGGAGTGATGAATATGAAAAAGAAAATTACTGTAGTTAACAAATTTGAGGGAAAAAAGCTTTTAAAGGATGTTTTGAGGGAATTATTAATATTAAAGGCAAAAAAATAAATAGGGGGACTTTAAATTGAGGTGTGCTGTATATGTTAGGGTCTCTACAGATATGGAGACACAAAAAACAAGTATTGCACATCAGAAAAATTTCTTTGAAAAGTACATTGAAAATAAGAGATGGACCTTGTATAAAATTTATCAAGATATTGAAAGCGGAAGAAGCATAAAAAAAAGAGAAGGATTGCAAGCATTACTTGAGGATAGCAAAGAAGGCAAATTTGATATAGTGCTTACAAAGAGCATTTCCCGCTTTGCTAGAAATACATTAGAAGGTTTGATTCTTGTTAGAGACTTTAAAGCTAGAAATATAAGATTTGTTACTATAGAAGATGGATTCGATTCAGAAGAATATGATGAATTTATGTTTACATTGTTATTGTCTATTGCACAGAAGGAATCTGAAAAAATGAGCGAAAGGATTCGATTTGGAAAGTTATGTAGAGCTAAAAGAGGATATTATAATGGCAGCAATCCACCCTATGGATATAAGAAACTGGATAAGTATACGATGATTCCTGCAGAGGATATTACAACATATGTGGTAAAAAAAATATTTTCAATGTACTTAGAAGGAAAAGGGCTTTATAAAATTGCAAAAGAATTAAATAAGCATGGATATCCAACACCAAGTCAAGCAGCAGGCAAACAAAATAGCGGTGTAATTTGGCATCAAAGTAGCATTCGAAAAATACTATCAAATAGGTTTTATGTAGGAGATTTGGTTCAAAATAAAAGCAGAACAGTCAATGTATTGACAGGAGAAAGAAAGGAAAATAAAGAAGAGATAATAATAATTAAGAATACACATGATGGAATTATAGATCCTCTTATATTTGAAGAAGTTCAAAAAAGATTAAAGGAAAATAAAAAGAAAAAAATAGGCAATCAAACCCACCTGTTTTCTGGGATTTTGGTATGTGGTGAATGTAATCGTAAGATGTATTATAAAAAGAATAGAGATGCGTATATTTGTGCAACTGTAAATAAAATGGGAAAAGATTACTGCAATGGTGCATACATTAAAGAAGAAATATTAATAAAACTTATATGCAGTGAATTAAAAAAGATTATTAATGAAAACTGTTGTAAGAATATGCTTTTAAAAGAAATAGAAAAAGAAATAAAAAATGGGGATGAGCAAAAAAAGCTTAGAAAGCTAGAAAAATCTATTATAAAATTAAACCAAAAAAAGGATAGGCTTATAGATATGATGATGGATTATTTAATAGATAAAAAAATGTATATAAAAAAAATGAGAGAGATTGAGGGGCAAAAGAGTTTATTAGAAGAAAATAAAGAAGTAATTATAGAAAGGTTGAAAAAAAGAAAAGGATATGGTGAGCAAGTGGTAAAAGAAATATTTATGATGGAATCCTTAGATAGAATGGTTATAAATAAATTAATAGAGAAAATTAAAGTGTTTAAGAATGGGAAAGTGATAATAGAGTATACATTTAAGTTATAATGAAGGGGAACTATAGATAAAAAATTTTAAAAAGAAAAATAAATATACGTTCATTCCAGATAACTTTTGAAAAAACTAAACTTCATTCCATGAAAAAATACTAAACCTTCAAAACTCACTTTTGTTCAAACAATGAAGGTTTTTAACGTATTTTTTCATGTAATTTTAGTAAGTTTTTTAGTAACGGGAATCTATAATGAAATGAGGATCTTTCATTATAGATATGAGCAGTTGCAAAAGAAACATGCGAATTTTTTACAAAAGTTATCAAAGTCATTCACGTGTATTTATATTTCTTTTTTTAAAACATTGATATTGTTTATTTTTAATATATGAAAATGTATATAAAATTGCACATATGTACAGAAATGTGTACATATGTACAAAAAAACAAACAAAACTATAAAGGAGGAATTAGAGAAAATATGGATAAAGGCTTTGAAAATACAGGATAATAACAGAATGAAACTATTTTGGCATAAAATTTGCTATTGATTATAGTTGTGTGAATATGAAAAAATAATTTCTATATAAATTAAGGAGGAATATTTATGAGAGAGGTAGTAATCGCAAGTGCAGTAAGAACTGCAATAGGAAACTATGGAGGATCTTTATCAAGCTTTAAACCAGCTGATTTAGGAGCAATTGTAATAAAAGAAGCTTTAAATAGAGCTAATGTAGAACCTGATCAAGTAGATGAAGTGCTATTTGGTTGTGTATTACAAACAGCACAAGGGCAAGGGGTTGCAAGACAGGCTTCAGTAAAAGCAGGTATTCCTGTTGAAGTTCCAGCAGCTACTTTTAACATTATTTGTGGTTCTGGTTTAAGAACTGTATCATTAGCAGCACAAACTATTATGACTGGAGATAACGATATTGTTATTGCTGGGGGTACAGAAGTTATGAGTATGGCTCCATATGCTATAGAAAAAGCAAGATGGGGTCACAGAATGGGCGATGGAAAATTAGTTGATGTTATGATTAAAGATGGACTATGGGATGCATTTAATGACTATCATATGGGAATTACAGCTGAAAATGTTGCTGAGAAATATGGATTAACAAGAGAAGAACAAGATAAATTTGCAGCTGCTAGCCAAAATAAAGCAGAGAAAGCAAAGAAAGAAGGAAGATTTAAAGATGAAATTGTTCCTGTAGAAATCAAAACAAAAAGAGGAACAATTGTATTTGAAGAAGATGAATTCATTAGAGAAGGTGTAACAGCAGAAGCTCTTGCTAAATTAAGACCAGCATTCAAAAAAGATGGTACTGTAACAGCAGGAAATGCATCTGGAATCAATGATGGTGCAGCAGCCCTTGTAATCATGTCAAAAGAAAAAGCAGATGAATTAGGTATAAAGCCATTAGCAACAATTGTATCCCATGCAACAGCAGGTGTTGATCCTTCTATTATGGGAGTAGGGCCTGTTCCTGCTACAAAAAAAGCTTTAGAAAAAGCAAACCTTAAAATAGAAGATATGGATTTAATTGAAGCAAATGAAGCATTTGCAGCACAGTCAATAGCAGTAGCAAGAGATCTTAACTTTGATATGGAAAAAGTAAATGTAAACGGTGGAGCAATTGCTCTTGGTCATCCAATCGGAGCAAGTGGTGCAAGAATATTAGTTACATTACTTCATGAGATGCAAAAAAGAGATGCAAAACGTGGTTTGGCAACATTATGCATTGGTGGAGGAATGGGAACTTCATTAATTGTTGAAAGAAAATAAATTTTATGAATAAAAAGAGGATACTTTGGGTATCCTCTTTTTTAACCTTCAGAACTCATTCTTGTTCAAAAGTAGTGATATAATATAAGAAAAAGATTTATTAAAGGAGTTTTTTATGAAAAAATTAACTTTAAAAAATATAGATAAAGCCATAAAGACGGCTAAAAGTAATACTTATTTTGAGAATTTATATAGGATATACAATACTATTCCACAAGGAAGATGCTTAGGATGTACAAAATGCTGCATGGAATCTGTACAAACACATTTTGTTGAGTTTCTGAATATATTTGATTATTTAAGAAGCAATAGAAGATTATATGAAGAATTATATCCTAAGATTATTCGATATTATTTTTTGGAGATGGTAAAAAAGGAGCATTGTCCATTTTTAGATAAGGAAGGATTGTGCAGTATTTACCAATATAGACCCCTTGTTTGTAGACTTTTTGGTCATGTAGAAGAGGAAGAATATGAAGAAAGCTATAAAAATGTTTTAAGACAAAATATTCAAAATATGAAGCTGTTTAAAAACAAATATAAAATTTTGTTGCCTAAAGAAGTACTACATTATAAAATCGATTATTGTAGAAACTTTGAAGTAGATAAAAGGATTGATAGAGTTCGAAGACAAAACATGATTGATAGTATATTTACAATGGAATCTGCTTTCTTTATGAGGGGGTTGATTACAGAAGATTTTATAGGAACAGGACTTGTTTCTTGGTTTGTCTATACAGCTTTTGATATGGAGGAAGCAGGAAATTTAAGGATTCAAGTTATGAAAGAATACCTAGAAGAAGGGGACAGCAAGACCCTTTCTAATATAATAGGAAAACAAAAGATTGTTGTATAATAGAAAATGTTTAGATGTTGAATTTGAGTGTATCAACATCTATTTTTTTGTTCTATTTTCTCTACTCCATACTAATCCATTGTTTAGACCCTGTGTTTATATGTGAAAAAATTGCTTATACGGGTGTAGATAAATTTATACCTATGGAAGAGATTCTTGAAAATACAATTACTGGAATTCAAGGGGTAGGGGGATTACAGACTAGAGGAAAATATAGATTAGGACTCCCTAAGTCACCCTA
Source organism: Crassaminicella thermophila (assembly GCF_008152325.1). Classification (GTDB taxonomy): domain Bacteria; phylum Bacillota; class Clostridia; order Peptostreptococcales; family Thermotaleaceae; genus Crassaminicella_A; species Crassaminicella_A thermophila. Next base: position 2,775,424 of record NZ_CP042243.1, on the reverse strand, counting down.
TCAATAATTAGGAAATAAAAGCACTTAAACAGAAAAGAACAATGCCTTTGTTCTTGTTAAAGGAGGGAAAAAGGTGAATGATAGGAAGGTAGTAGTTTACGTAAAAATATATGATCATATTCGTCAGAAAATAATTTCAGAGCCTATGACGGAGTTAATAAAAAGAATGGTTGCATCCCAAATCCCTATATCATTTGAAATAGAAGCATTAAAAGCTCAGGCGATTATTGCAAGAACTTTTATTATAAGAAAAATGAAGACCTTCGGGGGAGATGGATGTTCAAAATATAAGGATGTAGATTTATGTACAGAGGGACATTGTACAAAAATAATTACCATAGAAGAACTGAAGGAAAAATGGGGGGAAGATTTTAAAAAAAATTGGGAGAAGATAGAAAAAATTACAGCTGATACAAAAGAAAAAATTATTACAATAAACAATAAACCAATAAATCCTCGGTTTCATTCTACATGTGGAGGAGCTACGGAGAATTCAGAAAATGTAGAAGGAAATAAAACTTTATATCTAAGAAAGGTGTTATGTGATTATTGCAGAAACTCTCCATATTATAACAGTTCCCTTCAGTTGTCCCTAGAAGAAATAGAAAAAAAATTAAATATAGGAACAATAAAGGCCTCTCCTTTTAAAGGACCATCTATTGAGGGGCTTATAGAAGATATAAAAAGAGATGAAGAAGGAAGAGTTGTTAGTATAAAAATTGGGGGAAAACAATTAAAAGGAACAGAAATTATGAAACTTTTAGGGTTAAGTTCAACAAGATTTGGATGGAAGCCTATTGTTTTTCAGATTGAAATGCAGGGACAAGGTGACGGTTTAGGGCTTTGTCAGTATGGTGCGAATCGTATGGCACTAGAGGGGAAAAGTGCTGAAGAAATTTTAAAATATTATTTTACAGGGGTACAGATTAAAGAATTTGATAGACCTAGTATAAATAAGCCTTTAACGGGCAAAATAATAGTACTTGATCCGGGGCATGGGGGAGATAATACTGAAGATGTAGTGGGACCAACAGGTTTAAGGGAGAAAGATGTAAACTTATCTATATCTTTGAAATTAGCAAAATTACTTCGAGATGCAGGTGCAGAAGTATACGAAACAAGAACGGAAGACGTTTATGTTCCTTTGAGTAAAAGAGCAGATCTTGCTAATAAAGTAAGACCACATTTTTTCTTAAGTATTCATCAAAATTCTTTTGCAAATCCCAATATATCAGGAAGTGAAATTTATCATTATAGAGGAGATCGGGAAGGTGAAATATTAGCTGGTTTTATTTTAGAAGAATTGTGGGAGGAGTTAGGTACTATTCGAAGAGGTGTTAAAACTGCAGATTTTTATCTTCTTAGAGAAGTAAGATGCAGTGTTTTACAGATTGAAACTGCATTTATTACGAATTTAGAGGAAGAAAAAAAACTGAGAGATGAGAAGTTTCAGTATAGAGTAGCAGAGGCTATTGCAAAGGGGTTAATGAAGTATTACAGATATGGATAGAAGAACAAAATGTTCTTCTATTTTTCTGAAGAAGTAATTTTGTGAAAATGTTTTCCTTGTTAAATTCTAGAGAATTGTTGACAATATAATTTATCCATTGTATAATAATAGGTCAAGTATTTGACAAATATCGAGGGGTATGATATTATAATACTGTATTCTTTGAAAGAAGGTGATTGGGTGGCTAAAAAGAATGATTTAGATAAAATCAAAAGAGATGTGGAGCACCTGGTTGGAGAAAAAGTTAGATTAAAGGCGAATAAAGGAAGAAAGAAAATTTCCGTAAAGGAAGGGATCATTGAAGAAACATATCCGAACATTTTTGTAGTATGTATTGATGGAGGATATGATTCTGTAAGGAGAGTTTCTTATAGTTATTCGGATATACTTACAGAAACAGTTGAAATTACTTTATGCAATAATGAAAAGAAAATTCAAGCTAGTTAATAGATAACCGCATAGTTTATACTAAGCGGTTTTTTTTTACGTTGATATTGTTTATCTTTAAAAATAACATGAAGAATATTTGATTGAAAGAAATAGGATATTATAGATGGAGGATGTTTTGAAAATTTAGAAAACAGGAAGGTGAAAGGATGATAGAAAAAATCCCTTTTCTAAATGTTAGATCAGAGATTGGAAAATTGAGAGCTGTTATGCTTCATCGCCCAGGAAAAGAGCTAGAGAGATTGACACCTCAGTATCTGCATGAATTGCTTTTTGATGATATTCCATGGTTAAAAAAGATGCAAAAGGAGCATGATGGATTTGCAGATAAACTAAGAGGGAGAGGCTGTGTTGTTTATTACTACGAAGAAATGCTAGAAGATATTATGAAAAATAAAGAAGTAAAGAAGCGGTTAATCAGTGAAGTTGTAGAAAAATGTGGCATGGGTAATGACCAATTAGAAAAATTGATTAAGGATTTTTTGATTGAAAAGTCTGCAAAAGAAGTTGCAGAGATTTTAATAGCCGGACTTCATAAAAAGGATTTTCCTAATGTAAAAAGAAAAAAACGATTGGCTGATTATATAAAAGAAGCATATCCTTTTTATGTAAATCCTTTGCCGAATTTATATTTTACGAGAGATCCAGGGGCTGTTATAGGAAATGGATTAAGCATTCATGCTATGCGCACTAATGCTAGAAAAAGAGAAACAATGATTTTAAAATACTTATATGATTTTCATCCTATTTTTAAAAAAGAACACACGCCATTATTGTATGATTACAACTATAAATATCCTATAGAAGGAGGGGATATATTAATCCTTGCAGAAAATGTTATTGCCATTGGCTGTAGTGAGAGAACATCTGCTAGAGGTATAGAGGACCTTTCAATGAATTTATTTCAAAAGGATGAAAAAATTAAGGAAGTTATAGCTATACAGATTCCATTCACAAGAGCATATATGCACTTAGATACAGTGTTTACAATGGTAGATTATGATAAATTCACCATATATCCAGGAGTAGAGGATCGATTAAGAGCATTTCGTATAACACCTGCTAAAACTTGTCCGAAGGTTGAACCTATGAATGATTTAAAGACTACCTTAAAAAAAGCTTTAAATTTACCTGCTGTAGTCTTTATTCAAAGTGGTGGAGGAGATGAAGTAACTGCTGCTAGAGAACAATGGAATGATAGCACCAATACCCTTGCTATCGCACCCGGAGTTGTGATTACATATGATAGAAACGAAGCATCAAATGATACATTAAGAAAACATGGCATAGAGGTTATAGAAATAGAAGGTTCAGAATTGGTAAGAGGTCGTGGAGGTCCAAGGTGCATGAGTATGCCATTGTTTAGAGAAACTTTATGATTATTGTTAAAAAGTCCGTAGGAATTATTGTTTCTGCGGATTTTTTATATTTATAAGAAAATAGGAGGATATTGGTGAAATATGTCGAAGTTAATAAAAAAACAATGTAGGAGGTATAGGATGAAAAAAAGTGCAAATATAAAAATGGGTATAGGGACAAAGCTTACATTAGCATTTATTTTATTAATAGCTATTCCTTTATTTGCATTAGGAATGAGTACCCATAAAGAAGCTACACAAATAATAGAAGAAAATTTAAAGCAGTCATCATTCCAACTAATTAATGAAACAAAGCAGGCTATCGATAACAAGTTTAAGGGAATTGAAGAAAGTGTCGATCAAATGTCTTATGAAGCAAATGTACAACAAGTTTTATCTAATAAGGATTCAGCTGAATGGATGCTGAAAAAAATTTTTGAAAGTTATATAAAAGCACATAAGGATGCAATGTCTATTTATATAGGAATGAAAAATAAGGGTATGTTAATGTATCCAGAAGATGAACTTCCAGAAGGATATGATCCTACTCAGAGACCTTGGTATAAAGAAGCTGTAAGCAAAGATGGGTTGATATGGACACAACCTTATAAAGATGCTTCTACAGGAGAATTAATTATTACAGTAGCTAAGCCTGTATACAATACTTTTAATAACAATGAATTTGTTGGAGTTATTGCTGTTGATATTTTATTAGAGGATATGGCAAAAAAAATAAATACAATTAAGATAGGAAAGAATAGTTATCCTGTTATTTTAGATAAAAATTTAATTATTATGACCAATAAAAATAAAGATTTAATAGGAAAACCGGTAGAAATTGAAGCAATAAACAAAGCTATTAAGGAAAAGAAAGAAGGATATGCAGATTTTGAAACAAAAGAAAATGGAAAAACAGAAAAGAAATTTGTTGTGTTTACAAAGATAGATAGACTAGGATGGACTATTTTTACAACAATGTATGTTAGTGAAATTAAAGAGGATACAAAGGTATTGCTTAGAAATATATTAATAATTGGAGGAATTTCTTTATTAATTGCTCTATTGATTGCATATATCTTCTCTAGGGGATTAACAAAACATATAAAAGTACTTGTTGAAGATATGGAAAGAATAAAAGAAGGAGATCTTACAGTACTTTCTAAAATAAAATCTAATGATGAGATAGGAAGACTAGGAGAAAACTTTAACATAATGATTGATGAGATAGGAAAACTTGTTAAAAATGTAAAAAATGTTTCGAAAGAGGTTACTGCATCTGCAGAAAATTTAGCAGCAACTTCAGAAGAAACTAGTGCATCAGCTGAAGAAGTATCAAGAACAGTTGAGGAAATTGCTAAGGGAGCAACGGAGCAAGCTGGAGAGGCAGAAAAAGGAGCTGTCCTTACATCAAAGCTTGCAGATAAATTTATTGAACTTACGAATAATACGGAAGATATGCTGGTTTCTGCTAATGAAGTAATAGAAGCAAACCTAGAGGGTGTTAAGGTTATTGAAGATCTAAAGGATAAGACGCATGAGAATGATGAGTCGACTAGAAAGATTGAAGGAGCTATTATAGAATTAGATAAGAAAACAAAGCATATAGGAGGTATATTAGACACAATTGCTTCCATAGCAGAGCAGACAAACTTACTTGCACTAAATGCATCAATAGAAGCTGCAAGAGCAGGAGAGACAGGCAGAGGTTTTGCGGTTGTTGCTGATGAAATAAGAAAGCTTGCAGAAGGATCTAGAGAAGCAGCAGATGAGATAAAAGGAATTATTATAGATATTCAAAATGATAGTAATAATACAGTTCAGATTATGAAAGAAGTAAAGGAAAGATCTGAAGAGCAATCCTATGCAGTTGGAGAGGTTAGTAGTTCTTTTATGAAAATAGCGAAGTCTATAGATAATATTACAGGAAAAATAGAAAGTATAAGCGAATATGTAAAGGAGCTTAACAAGGATAAGGATGAGCTTGTAGAGGCTATTGAAAATATATCTGCTGTATCAGAAGAAACAGCAGCAGCATCAGAGCAGGTTAGTGCTTCTATGCAGCAGCAATCTATGGCTGTTGAAGAAGTAGCAAGGGCAGCGGAGAATTTAAATGAATTGGCAGTAAAATTAAATAATCAAATAGATAGATTCAATATATAATAGAAAGTTTAGCATAAGTTTTACCTTTAAAAGGTGAGGCTTATGCTATTTTTGTTATCTACTATAATTTTTGAAAAAGCTAAACTTCATTTCATTAAAAAATACTAAACATTCAAAACTCACTATCTTCAAACATTGAAGGTTCTTAATGTATTTTTTATCCCTATGAATATTTATTAATAAATATGAATAAATATGTTGCATAATTATAAAATTTTGTTTATAATGGATTTAGTAATAAAACATTGAAGGGGGATTTTAATATGAAAAAAGAAAAAGTGGTATTGGCATATTCTGGAGGATTAGATACCTCTGTTATACTTACATGGTTAAAAGAAACTTATGGTTATGATGTTATTGCAGTATGTGTGAATGTTGGGCAGGAAGATGATTTTGAAGAAGTAAAAAAGAAAGCTCTTGCTACTGGAGCTGTTGATGCATATGCTGTTGATGTAGTAGAAGAATTCATTACAGAGTATATTTATCCAACTTTAAAAGCAGGTGCTGTATATGAAGATGATTATTTATTAGGGACATCTTTTGCTAGACCATTGATTGCAAAAAAATTAGTAGAAATTGCAGAAAAAGAAGGAGCAGTAGCAATTGCTCATGGTGCTACTGGAAAAGGAAACGATCAGGTACGTTTTGAGGCTACTATTAAAGCACTTAATCCTCGTTTGAAGATTATTGCTCCTTGGAGAATATGGAGTCTAAAATCAAGAGAAGATTGTATTGATTATGCACAAAAACATAATATTCCAATTACAGTTACAAAAAATAAAATATACAGTCGTGATCAAAATATATGGCATATTAGTCATGAAGGAGGAAATCTTGAAAATCCATGGAATGAGCATGATGAAAGTATATACATGATGAGTGTAGCACCACAGGATGCTCCAGATGAACCGACGTATATAGAGATAGAATTTGAAAAGGGAATACCCGTTAAAATAAATGGTGAAAAATATGATCCAGTAACAATGCTTACAATCCTAAATAAAATTGCAGGTGAGAATGGGGTTGGAACTATTGATATTATTGAGAATAGATTGGTTGGAATGAAATCTCGTGGTATTTATGAAACCCCAGGAGGTACAGTACTTTTTAAAGCACATAAAGCTTTAGAAAAATTAACATTAGATAGAGATACATTAAGCTTTAAGAAAATAGTTGCAGAAAAATATGCTCAACTTGTTTATGACGGGTTATGGTATACACCTTTAAGAGAAGCTCTTTCTAAATTTGTAGACCATACTCAAGAATGTGTGACAGGAAAAGTAAAAATGAAACTTTATAAGGGAAATTGCGTGGCGGTTGCATCTGTTTCACCTTACTCCTTATATAATGAAGAATTCGTTACCTTTGGAGAAGATGATGTCTACAATCAAAAGGATGCGGAAGGCTTTATCAATCTATTTGCATTGCCGTTAACCATTCGTGCCATTATGAATGAGAAAAAAATAAAAGAGGAGAAAGAAGTAATATGAAGCTGTGGGGAGGACGTTTTGAAAAAAGTACAGCATCTTTTGTAGACGAATTTAATGCTTCCATTACATTTGATCAAAAGCTATATAAGCATGATATCATGGGCAGTATTGCTCATGCTAAAATGCTTGCAAAATCAAGTATCATTACAAAAGAAGAATCTAAAAAGATTATAGAAGGATTAAAAGAAATATTAGCAGATATTGAAGCTGGGAAAATATCCTTTCAAATAGAACTTGAAGATATTCACATGAATATAGAAAAGCTTCTTACAGATAGAATTGGTGAAGTAGGCAAAAAGCTGCATACAGCAAGGAGTAGAAATGACCAAGTAGCAGTAGATATAAGACTTTATCTTCGTGATGAAATCATTAATATTAAGCAAAGCCTAAAGAATTTATTAGGTTCTCTTATAGAGATTGCAAAAGAGCATATTGATACTGTTATGCCAGGCTATACCCATCTTCAAAGGGCGCAGCCAATTACCTTAGGCTATCATATGATGGCATATTTTCAAATGTTTCAAAGAGATTACGATAGGCTTGATGATTGTTATAAACGTTTAAATATTATGCCATTAGGTGCAGGTGCTTTAGCAGGAACTACTTATAATACAGATAGAGAATTTTTAAGAGAAGAATTAGGATTTTTTTCAATCTGTGAAAATTCTTTAGATGCAGTAAGTGATAGAGATTTTGTTATAGAATTTGTGAATGCTTCTGCTATGATTATGATGCATTTAAGCCGTTTTTGTGAAGAAGTGATTTTGTGGAATTCCAAGGAATTTAATTTTGTTGAAATGGATGATTCATATAGTACAGGAAGTAGTATTATGCCTCAAAAGAAAAACCCTGATGTTGCAGAGCTAATTCGTGGAAAAACAGGAAGGGTTTATGGAAACCTTATTAATTTATTTACAATTATGAAAGCATTACCTCTTGCATATAATAAAGATATGCAGGAAGATAAACCTCCACTATTTGATACTGTTGAAAATGTAAAAGCTTGTCTTGAAATATTTAATGAAATGCTAAAAACAATGACTATTAATAAGGATAGTATGAGAAAAGCAACGAAAGAAGGTTTTATGAACGCTACGGATGTAGCAGATTATCTTGTAAAAAAAGGACTTCCTTTTAGAAGTGCCCATGAAGTAGTAGGAAAGATGGTACTTTATTGTATTCAAAAAGGGAAAAGTATAGATGATTTGACAATAGAAGAATTTAAAAATTTTTCTTCTATATTTACAGAAGATATATTAGATGTAATAAAGATAGAAAATTGTATTGCATCAAAAGTATCACAGGGATCTACTGCTAAAGCAAGTGTTGAAAGAATGATTGATAAAGCAAAAGAATTTGTTGATAAATTATGATTTTATAAGGAGGTGTAGTATGGGAATAAATTTAAAGGGGAGAAGCTTTCTTACCTTAAAGGACTTTACACCACAAGAAATAAAGTATCTATTAGATTTATCTATCGATTTAAAAAAGAAAAAAAGAGTCGGTGGAAAAGAAAAACTATTAGAAGGAAAAAATGTAGTATTATTATTTGAAAAATCATCTACTAGAACAAGATGTTCTTTTGAGGTTGCAGCAATGGATGAAGGTGCTGGGGTTACCTTTTTAGGAGTGAATGACAGTCATATAGGAAAAAAAGAATCTATAAAGGATACGGCAAAAGTATTAGGCAGAATATATGATGGAATTCAGTTTAGAGGATTTAAACAAGAAACGGTAGAAGCTTTAGCTACCTATTCAGGAGTGCCTGTATGGAACGGACTTACAGACATGTATCATCCAACACAAATACTAGCAGATTTCTTAACAGTTATTGAGCATGTAAATAAGCCTTTGCATAAAGTAAAATTTGTATATGTAGGAGACGCAAGGAATAATATGGGGAATTCGCTTATGATTGGTGCTGCAAAAATGGGAATGGATTTTGTTGCGTTAGCACCAAAAGAACTGTTTCCAGAGGAAGCTTTAGTAAAAGAGATGAAAGAAATAGCAAAAGAAACAAAAGCTACTATTACATTAACAGAAGACATAGAAGAAGTAAAAAATGCAGATGTAATTTATACAGACGTATGGGTATCAATGGGAGAAGAAGACCAATTCGAAGAAAGAATAAAAAAATTACTTCCTTATCAAGTAAATATGGATATGATACTTAAGACTAATAATCCAGATGTAATTTTTATGCATTGCCTGCCAGCATTTCATGATTTAGAAACAAAGGTTGGAAAAGAGATTTATGAAAAATATGGGTTAAAAGAAATGGAAGTTACGGATGAAGTATTTCAAAGTAAGTATTCTGTAGTATTTGATGAAGCTGAAAATAGACTTCATACAATAAAGGCTATAATGGTTGCTACGATGTCATAAGATCTAGAAAATTCTAGGTCTTTTTTTCTGTTTTTTTGCATAAATATATAAAGATAAATTAGCTTGGCTAAGAAAAAAAGTACATATTTTTGTACTTAACAAATATTATTATAGTAAGAAATAGAAGATGAAAAAAGGGGGAGGAAAAAGGAATGGCCGTTGAGTTAATGAGAGATTTACTGAAGATAGATCAGGTCATAGGAGAAGGGGATACCCAGGCACTTGTAGAGGGGGAGATACTTGTACCAGATGTTAAGCCTGATATTTCTAGAATATTGTCTGTAGATGGAAATATAAATATCACAGGAAAAGAAGCAGTTGCTGATAAAATCGTTGTAGATGGTGTAGTTAATTTTAAAATCCTTTATGCTTCAGAAGCAGGAGATTATCCAATCTATAGTATGAATGCTAGTGCAGGCTTTAGCCAAAAAATTGATATACCAGAAACACAGCCTAATATGGATATGGATGTAGTGGCAGAAATAGAACATATTGATTTTAGTGTAATAAATGAAAGAAAAATATCTATAAAAACTGTTCTAAATCTTACAGGAAAGAGTATAGCTACATCAAAAATGGAAGTACTAAGAGGGGTAGAAGGATTAGAAGATTTGCAGATTCTAAAAAATACAGTTTATTATAATGATAGGATAGGAAATAATCATTCAGAAACAATTGTACGAGAGAATTTTGAAATAGATGAAAATATGCCGGAAATTGCTGAAATATTAAAATGTGATGCTTTTGCAGTAGAAAAAGAAAAGCAGGTAACAGATGGAAAGGTTATTGTTGGTGGTGTTGTAAAGGTAAATACTCTTTATGTAGCAGATGATGATAGAAATTCTTTATTTTTATTAAAACATGAGATTCCTTTTACCCATTTTGTAGAAGTTACAGGGGCTATGAAAGATATGGACAGTAAGGTAAAATTAAAAGTAGATGAAGTATATACAGATGTGAAAGAAAATATAGATGGAGATAGGAAAATATTTGAAGTAGAAGCAATGGTAAAAATTGATGCAATTGTAAATGATATAGAGGAAAAAGAAGTTGTGGTAGATGCTTATTCGCCAAGTAAAAAGTTAAAGATCGATAAAAAGAAAGTAGTCTTTAACCAAACAGTAGGAAAAAATGCTTCTAATATGGTAGTAAAGGAAATGTTAGATCTTCCTTCTAATTATCCAGAAATTTTTAAGGTGTTTAGTATAAATACAAACCCTATAATTACAGAAGTGAGCATGGTTGAAGATAAAAATATTATTGAAGGGATTATTGAAGCGGATGTATTATATATATCCCAAGATAAGGACCAATCAGCACATAGTTTCCGCCAGGAAATACCATTTAGACATTTTGTTGAGGTGGATGGAGCAAGAGAAGGAATGCAAACAGAAGTTGACATACATATCAATGATGTAGATTACAGCTTAATAAATCCTGAACAAATAGAGCTTAAGGTAAACATAGGTGCTAGTTGTATTGTAAGCAAAAAACTAGAGATAGACGTTTTAGTAGATGCGGAAGAATTAGATGAAATGGTGGATTTAAGCAAACGACCAAGTATTACAATATATTATGTACAGCCAGGAGATACACTTTGGAAAATTGCAAAAAGATATCATACAACTGTAGATGATTTGATAAAGACAAATAATATAGAAAATCCAGAAAGGATTATACCAGGAGATCAGATTATTATTCAAAAAACATTTAAATATAAGATTTAAAAAGTCCGTGAGCTTCACGGACTTTTTTTTGTAAAAAATATATTGTATACGATTGTATAGTAAAAAATGATAAAATAGTAATGAAAGAATGATGAGGAGTGAAACGAATGGATGAAATAAAGATACGAGGCAGAGCAAAGATTAATTTATCATTAGATGTTTTAAGAAGAAGAGAGGATGGCTATCATGAAGTAAAGATGATTATGCAACAGATAGATTTATATGATGAAATATTATTAAAAAATATAGATAAGGGAATTCTATTGGAAAGCAACTGTGAATTTATCCCTACTCATGAAGGAAACATTGCATATAAAGCAGCAAAGCTTATGATGGAAAAGTTTCATGTGGATAGGGGTGTACACATATACATAGATAAAAAGATTCCAGTAGCAGCAGGCCTTGCAGGAGGAAGTACAGATGCAGCAGCTGTAATGATAGGGCTAAATAAATTATGGGGAATTAATGCTACGAAGGAAGAACTTATGGAGGCGAGTTTATCTTTAGGAGCTGATGTTCCTTTTTGTATATTAGGAGGAGCAGCGCTAGCTGAGGGAATTGGTGAAAAATTAACGCCTATAAGAGGAATTAATGAATGGGTTGTTCTTTGCAAACCAAATATAAGTGTATCTACAGCAAGTGTATATGGTAATTTAGATGTAAGTAAAATTAGGAAGCATCCAAATACAGATATAATATTAAATGCTTTAGAAAATCAAGATTTGCAAAGTGTTGTGGAGAATTTATGCAATGTTTTAGAACCTGTAACAGAAAGCATGCATCCTATTGTAAAAGATATTAAAAGAAAAATGTTAGAATATCATGCTTGGGGAAGTTTGATGAGTGGAAGTGGCCCAACAGTATTTGGTATATATAAAGATTACAACAAAGCAAAAAGTGCTTATGAAAATTTGAGCAAAGTATACAATCAAGTGTATCTTGTCAAGACTTATGATGGGAGGGGATCGTATGACCATAAGTAGATTAGGAGATTTAAGACTTCAAAATTATCAACCGCTTAGGGATGTAGTTTTTGAACATCTAAGAAATGCCATTCTAAATGGAAATTTAAAACCTAGTGAGAGATTAATGGAAGTTCAAATAGCAGAACAGTTAGGGGTAAGTAGAACACCTGTTAGAGAAGCCATCAGAAAATTAGAATTAGAAGGTCTTGTAGTGATGATTGCTAGAAAAGGAGCTTATGTTGCAGATGTATCAGTAAAGGATATTTTAGATGTATTAGAAGTAAGAAGTGTATTAGAAGGATTAGCAGCTGCCTTAGCAGCAGAGAGAATAACAGATGAAGAATTAGAAGAACTTGAATTAATATCTAATAATTTTAAAAAAGCATTAGAAAATGATGATAAAGAAAAAATGATTGAAAAGGATATGCAGTTTCATGATAAAATATTACGGTCTACTCGAAATCCAAAATTGATTCAGATTGCTCAAAGCTTACAAGAGCAGGTGCAAAGATTTAGAACAACTTATTTTATAGAATACAATCAATTAAAAACCATATTGTCAGATCACCAGGAAATTCTTGAAGCTATCTCTAATAGAGAAGTAGAAAAAGCTCAAAAGGTAGCACAAAAGCATGTGGATGATCTGGAAAGTACGATTATGAAATTTGCAGATAAAATAAAAAAAGAATAGCAATATTAAAGGAACAGTTTTTTAGCTGTTCCTTTTTTGTATATACTTACCTAAATATGTAAACATTATATTATAAGATTGTTTAAGAAGGTGATGTCATTTTGTTAAAATCTATAATGTTTTTCTATAAAGAGATGAAAGATTTTTATAGTTTTTATGTATTTTTTTTAAGCATAAGTATTGGGCTATTTTGTTTATTTGTAGATTATAAGTCATTGAGGAAAAAGAAATTAAAAAAAGAGGCAAAGATTTGCAAATTTATAGGCTGGACATATTTAGTTGGAAATATTGGGTTTTATATTATTTTTAAGGTGTTCGAATAAAAGGAGGACAGACTATGGGATTTTTTGAGAAATTATTTGAAGATAAAAAAGAGGATGAAAGAGAAAAAATTCCTGTTTATAAGGATTATGATAAAAATTTACAGAAAATAAAAGAAATCTTAAATAGTTGTGATGACATTATATATCGAGAATTTTATGCAGGAAAAGAAGAAAAATTAAAATTTGCAACTGTTTATGCAGAGGGGTTGGTAAATACCAATTTATTAAATGATTTTGTATTAAAAAATCTTATGGCATTGTCTCCTGATGAAAATATTGATTTTAAAGTATTGAAACAAAAAATATATGAAGCCATAAAGGATGGTGCCATTGCCGTATCAGATATTAAAGAAATTGATGATATTAATAGTGCTATTGATTCGATTCTTTCTGGAGATACAGTATTGATTTCTGATAAATGGGATAAACTTATTGTCATTGCTTCAAAGGGATGGCCTATGAGAGGGGTTAGTGAGCCATCTACAGAGACAGTAATTAGAGGTTCAAGAGATGGATTTACTGAGACTTTGCGTGTTAATACGTCATTAGTTAGAAGAAGAATTAGAGATCCAAAATTTAAGATTAAGCAGATGCAGTTAGGAGAAAGGTCTAAGACAGATATAGCGATTCTTTATATTGAAGAAATTGTAAATAAGAACGTATTAAAAATGGTAAAAGAAAGACTAGATAAAATACATATAGATGCCATATTAGAAAGTGGATATGTTGAACAGTTGATTGAAGATGAATGGAGATCTCCATTCCCTCAAATTCAGCATACTCAAAGACCAGATACAGTATCTGCAGCACTTTATGAAGGACGTGTAGCTATTATAATAGATAATACTCCTTTTGCACTTTTGATTCCAGCAACAATTGTTACATTAATTCAGTCTCCAGAAGATTATAATGAAAGGTTTTTTATTGCTTCGGCTCTTAGAATATTAAGATGTTTATCTATTGTGGTAGCACTTATACTACCGAGTTTGTATATTGCTATTACCTCTTACCATCCGGGAATGCTTCCTACGGATTTGGCTATGTATATTGCTGGGAGCAGGATGAATGTACCTTTTCCAGCCTTTATAGAGGCTTTTATAATGGAAGCTTCTCTTGAATTATTAAGAGAAGCTGGAATCAGATTGCCTGGGGCTATTGGTGCTACAATTGGTATTGTTGGAGGTCTTGTGTTAGGACAAGCTGCAGTAGAAGCAGGAATTGTGAGTCCTCTTATAGTTATTGTTGTTGCACTAACAGCTATGGCTGCTTATACAACGCCTAATTACAGCCTGGCTATATCTTTTCGAATGTTAAGATTTATATTAATGGGATTAGCAGGTGTATTGGGATTATATGGAATAATACTCGGGTTGATTATTATACTGATTCACCTATGCAATTTAAAAGAGCTTTGGAGTACCATATTTAAGTCCATTTGTAGCTAGTGAAATGACGATGAAAGACTTTAAAGATGTTTTTATTAGAGCGCCTCTATATGCTATGAAAAAAAGACCAGAATTTTTGCATAGAAGTGATAGCGATAGATTAAGAAAGGTCAGAGAAAATGTAGAAGTAGAGGATGGTGAGCAGGATGAATAGAAACAATGATAAAATATCTAGCTTCCAATTGGGATTAATTCTTGCTGTTAACATGGTAGGGGTAGGAATTTTGACTCTTCCTAGAACTATTACAGAAGCAGTAGGTCCTGATGGATGGATTGTACTATGTATTACTATTTTGATCGTTTTTTGTTTGACCCTTTTTATGACCAAACTTACAAGAAAATTTCCTCAAGAAACAGTGGTGGAATTTAGTACTACATTGATAGGAAAGCCCTTAGGACTAATAATATCTATAGGGTTTTGTATATATTTTATTATAATATCTGCTGCTGAAGTAAGAGTATTTGGAGAAATAGCAAAAGAATATTTGCTTTTTAATACACCTATTGAGGTATTGATTATTACATTGCTAGCTACAGCTGCTTATTTAGTTAGGAGTGGTATAGAGCCAATTGCAAGAATGGCGCAGATTGTATTTCCTATTGTTACATGCATTGCAATTGTACTGATACTTCCTGTGCTTCCAGAAATTGATATGACAAATTTATTGCCTTTTTTTCATACTCCAATATTGAAAATTTTAAAAGCAATTCCTATTACTTTTTTTAGTTTTATAGGAATAGAGGTGCTTATGGTTTTTTCTGCATTTGTAGTAGATTTAAGAAATATTACAAAACATGCATTTATGTCTGTAGGGATGGTAGGGGCTATCTATATGTTTATAATCATTGTAACGGTTGCAAGGTTTGGGATAATTGAGAGTACTCATATTATATGGCCGTCAATTGAGCTTTTTAAGACAGTAGATTTACCAGGGGCTTTTATAGAAAATATTCAAGTTTTTGTGATCGCTATGTGGATTTTTTCTGTATTTATGACTTTAGTGGTTTTATACTTTGGGGCTAGTCTTATATTGAGTAGAGTTTTAAAATCAAGGGAGCAAAACTACTTTGTATTGCCTATACTTCCTATTATTTATTATATTTCTTTGATACCAGATAATATAGCTCAGGTAAATGATTATATAGATTTGCTTTCAAACTATTTAGGGAGTTTTTATGTTATAATACTGCCTTTGTTGCTTTTAGGGGTCAGTATATTTAGAAAGAAAAAAGGAGGGAAGAAGGGTGCATAAATGGAAGATAATCTTTATTGGGTTAATGAGTATAGTCTTTTTTACAGGTTGTTGGGATAAGGTAGAAATAGATAAGAGGGCTTTCATTACCATGTTCGGAGTAGATAAATATAATGAACAAGAGAAAGCTTCAGACATAAAAAGAAATAGATATGTTATAACTTTTGAATATGCTAATACAGGATTGATTGCTGGAAAAGTCCAAGGGAAACCAAACTTTTTAATGACTTCTGTAGGAATTAATGCAAATGATATAATAGATCTTATCAATACAAGAATCAATAAGACTGCATATTTTGGTCATCTGAAGGCTGTAGTTATAGGAGAAGAATTTGCAAAAGAGGAAAAATTATTAAGAGAAATATTAGATGTAATAGAGAGGAGCCCTTCTATTGGTAGAAAGGTAAATTTAATGATTACGCCAAGTCTTCAGAAGGATGTTTTAAAGGTGAATCTAGAAGAACAACCTGTACTTGGATTATTCGTAAGAGATTTGGTAAAAAAAAGGGTATCATCTAGAGTTGCAGATGCAGACTTAGGATACATTCTTAGAAGTCTTCATGAAAGTCGTGCAGCTATAGTACCTAGAATAATACCAGATGATAAGGGTATTAAAATTGCAGGTGCTGCTGTTTTAAAAGATTTTAAAATGGTAGGTTATTTAGGAGAGATAGAGACTAATGCACTGATGTATATGTTAGATAAGATGAAGGATAGTGTAGTTAATGTTTCTGTGGACAATCTTATTATTCCAATGGAAATAACAGAAACAAAAACTAAGATGAAGGTTTTTGAAAAAGATGGAAAAATAATAACGAGTTTTGAGGTCAAGGGGGAAGGTGATTTGACACAACATTTATTTGAGGTAAGAAATCAACCCCTAGATAATAAATATATAAATAAATTAGAAAAAGCATTGTCAAAAAAGATTCAAGAGCAAATAAAATCAACTTATAAAAAAATACAGAAGGATTTTGGAGCAGATTTGGTGCAAGCTGGTGAATATCTGAGGAAACATGAGCCAAATACATGGGATAAGGTAAAGGATAATTGGGATGAAATTTTTCCGAAAACAGAAGTAGTGGTTCATGTAGATATGAAAATAAGAAGAGTTGGAGTCACCCAATAAATACCAAGGAAAAATATATAAATTTTAGTTTAAAATTTCCCCTATTTGTTAATACTGAAAGTATAATAAAAGATTAGCAATAGGGGGAGTTTTTATGGAAAGGAATATAAAAATGGTATATATAAAGAAAGCAAAAAAGAGATTTATTATTGGAATTATACTTATTGCATTTATAACAGCTGGATTTTATAGTTTTACAAAAGATGTATATAAAAACCAAAAAAGCTACAAAGAGCATCTAATTAGATTTCATGTAATTGCAAATAGCGATTCTAAAGAGGATCAAGCTTTAAAGTTAAAGGTAAGGGATAGAATCATTAAAGAGATGAATCCTAAGTTTGAAAATTCAAAGAGCTTAGATCAAACGAGAATGATCATAGAAGCAAATTTAAGCAATATAGAAAAGATTGCTAAAGAAGAAATCAAAAAAAATAATAGTAATTATTCAGTAAAAGCAATGCTTGGAAATTTTAATTTCCCCACAAAAAACTATGGAGCCATCACATTACCTGCTGGAAATTATGAAGCTTTAAGAGTTGTAATTGGAGAAGGAGAAGGGGCAAACTGGTGGTGTGTGTTATTTCCTCCTTTATGTTTTATTGATATAAACAATGGATTGACAGATGAAAGGACAAAACAAGAAATGATGAATGTATTAACAGAAGAAGAATTTAAAATGATTCAAACAGCGAGAAGTAGTAATGAAATGCCAATAAAGCTAAAATTTAAAGTTGTCGAAATATTAGAGTACGCAAAATCAAAATTTGATAAGGTAGTGGGAATGAAATAGATTGAAGGTTTTATCCTTCAATCTATTTTTATATCCAAAAATAACCATACCCTTCCTTATGGAATAAATAAAGAAAGCCCTACAAAAAATAAGGATGAAAGGAGGCTACAATATGAGAAGAAAATTATTTTTTATAAGTTTTTTCATAATAATTTCCTTATGCTTATCCTTAACATATGATAGCTATTTTAATATAGGATCTGCTTTAGAAACTTTATATTGGGGATCTAGCGGATCAGAAGTAAAACAGCTTCAAACAAAATTAAAAAATTGGGGATATTATGATGGACCGATTGATGGTGTATTTGGCGGAGGAACTTTTGAAGCAGTGAAAAAATTTCAAAAAAAGAATGGATTAACGGTTGATGGCGTAGTAGGACCCAAAACAGCAGAAAAGTTAGGCTTTCCTGTGGAAAAGACTACTAAAGGAGCAGATTATAGGCCTAGCAGTCAAGGGACGACAAGGAATGATGAGGTAACACTTTTGGCAAAAGCAATAACAGGTGAAGCAAGAGGAGAACCATACATAGGACAGGTAGCAGTAGGTGCTGTCATTTTAAATAGGACAAGACATCCTTCATTTCCAAATACTATTGCAGGGGTGATTTATCAGCCAGGTGCATTTACTGCAGTAAGTGATGGACAAATAAATCTGCCACCAGAGGATAGCTGTATAAAGGCAGCGCAAGATGCATTAAATGGATGGGATCCAACGGGAGGGTGCTTATATTATTGGAATCCTGCTACAGCTACTAGTAAGTGGATTTGGTCTAGAAAGGTAGTTAAAAAAATAGGGAAACACTGGTTCGGTAATTAAGGAGGGATGTAAATGAAAAGATATACACTCTTAATTATTCTTGTTGTTGCTTTGGTAGCTACAGGTATATGGGGCTATAATCAATATAAAGAAAAAAATGATTACTATACATTTTTAGATAATCAATTTCAAAGAATGTATTATGATTTAATGACAAGTGTAGAAACCATTACTACTGATTTATCAAAATTAATGGTATCTTCCCAAACAAAAGAAAATATTCTATTGTATTCAAATATATGGCAGAATGCTTATAATGCTCAAGAAAAGTTATCCCAACTTCCTATCAAACATGCAGATATAACTAAGACAGAAAAATTTTTAAGCCAATTAGGAGATTATACATTTGCTATGTATAATCGAAGCATTAAAGAAGAAAAATTAGGAGAAAAAGAAATTGACAATTTAGAAAAACTTCATAATTATGCATTAGAATTAGCACAAGATTTACATGATTTGCAAAAGAAGGCTTTAAAAGGTACTGTTTGGAAGGGTGAACTAAGAAGAGAAGGAAGCAAAAAATTAAACAAAGAAGCAGAAAAAGAGAATCCTATTCAATTAAAGTTTAAAAAGTTTGAAGAAAGAATGGTAGAATATCCAGAGCTTATTTATGATGGACCTTTTTCAGAGCATGTAATTGCAGGAATGCGTCCAAGATTAAAGGGCGATAAAATCACACAGGAAGAAGCAAAAAAGAAAGTGATAAAAGCTTTAGATGGAAAAATTGATAAAGTAGAAAAGCTTACAAATGGGAAAGGCAGAATCGATACGTACAGCTTTGAAGTTATACCTAAAAATCAGACAAAAGGAAAAGGAAATCCTATATATATAGATATTACCCAAAGAAAAGGATATATTGCTTGGATTTTAAATAATCGAAAAGTAGAAAAAGCAAATATTTCTCCAAAACAAGCAATAAAATATGCTTCTAAGTTTTTAGAAAATCAAGGATTTAAAAACATGATTCCTACTTATACACTAAGATATGATGGTGTCGTCCTTATAAATTATGTATACAAACAGGAGAATGTTTTGATGTATCCTGACTTAATTAAAGTTAAGGTAGCTTTAGACAATGGAGAAATTGTAGGCTTTGATGCAACCCACTTTTTGACTGCAAATTATAAAAGAGATATTAAAAAGCCAAAGATTACACCAAAAGAAGCAAGAGAGAAGGTAAGTGTTCGTGCAGAGGTGGAAAAGAAACCACAATTATGCATCATTCCAACTAGTTCTTTTGGAGAAATTTATTGTTATGAATTTGAGGCAAACTATAAGGGAGATAAATTCTTAGTATACATTAATGCTAATACTGGCGAAGAAGAAAAAATATTAAAGCTTATTAAGAATGAAAATGGAACATTAATGATTTAGGAAAAATATGCAGTTGTTTTATACAAAGCAACTGCATATTTAATTTATTATTGGTGACTTTAAAAAATGATTTGATTAATAAATCCTATAAGTATAGAATATTAATGAATTATATAAAAAATCATTTACTTTGGGGGTTAAGTCATGGGTAAAAAAACGAATGTAGCTGTTGTGTTCGGTGGAAGGTCAGGAGAACATGAAGTATCTCTTATGTCTGCAACATCAGTGATAAAAGCAATAAATAAAGAAAGGTATAATTGTTTTCCTATAGGAATTACAAAGGAAGGCAATTGGATGATATATAATGGACCTATTGAAAAAATTGAAAATGGAGAATGGGAAGAAATAGCAAAAAAACAATTGCAAGAAGATAATGAGGAGATGGCTTCATGTATTCCATTTAATGGAGAAAAATCAAAATTTCTTGATAAAATGGATGTGATTTTTCCCGTATTGCATGGCCCCTTTGGAGAAGATGGAACTATTCAAGGATTGTTTGAAATGGCAGATATTCCATATGTAGGGGCAGGGGTATTGGCTTCTGCTATAGGAATGGATAAGGTCTATACAAAAAGAATATTTGAATATTCAGGATTACCTGTGGGAAAATATTTAGTAATCATGAGAAAAAAAATAAGAGGTAATAAAAAAGAATGTATTGAGCTAATTGAAAAAAAATTTCAATATCCAGTATTCTTAAAACCTGCAAACTTAGGATCTAGTGTTGGTATAACAAAAGCACATAATAAGGAAGAATTAATCAATGGCTTAGAAGAAGCAGCAAAACATGATAGAAAGATTTTGATAGAAGAATTTATTAATGGTAGAGAAATTGAATGTGCAGTACTTGGAAATGATGAGCCAAAAGCTTCTATATTAGGTGAAATTCTTCCTTCGCATGAATTTTATGATTATAAGGCAAAATACTTTGACGACGGAAAATCAAAAATGGTTATTCCTGCAGACCTTTCTGAAGATAAATCTATAGAAATAAGAGAATTAGCTATAAAGGCTTACAAGGCTATAGACTGTACAGGGCTTGCAAGAGTTGATTTTTTCTTAGAGAAAGATACAAATAAGGTTTATATTAATGAAGTAAATACAATGCCAGGTTTTACAAAATACAGTATGTATCCTTTATTATGGGAACAAACGGGAATTCCTTATGATCAATTAATTGATCAATTAATTCAGCTAGCATTAGAAAGATATAAAGACAAATAAGAATGAGGTGTACAAATGAAGAAGGTAATGTTAAAAATTGAAGGTATGCAGAAAAATATGGATGGAGAAGAAAATACTATTGAATTATTTACAGAAGGAAAACTATATGAAAAAGGAGATTATATATATTTAATCTATGAAGAAACAGAGGTTTCTGGTATGGAAGGGTGCACTACAACGGTAAAGCTTTCAAAAGATAAAATATCAATGAAAAGATTTGGGGCATTAAAGTCAGAAATAATATTTGAAAAAGGGAAACGATTTAATACAAATTATCATACTCCTTATGGAACCTTTAACATGGAAGTGCTAACTAAGGAGATCGAATACTCAATTACAGATGCAAAAAAAGGAGATATTCGTATCGAGTATTTTGTGAATTTACAAGGGATGGCTGAAAGTACAAATAAATTAAATATAAAGATTATGTAAGGTAGAGATGTGTATATTATGCAAAAGATAAAAAAAATAATACAAGAAGTATTAAAAGATCATTTTGAATATGAAATAGCGATAGAGGATATTCAAGTAGAAGAACCAAAAGTAGATGTACATGGTGATTATACTACTAATATAGCACTGAAGACATCTAAAATTTTAAAAAAACATCCTATGGATTTAGCTGAGCAGATTGTTAATCAAATAAATAAAAAATATGATATATTTGAAAGAATAGATATTGCAAACCCAGGATTTATAAATTTTTTCTTAAAATCTTATATTTTCTATGAGCTTTTAGACTTTAAGGAATATGAAAACTTAAACAAAATACATTTAAAGCAATTATGTAAAGAATATACTTTAAAAGAAGAATTGGATACTTATATAATACGATCTGCTCAATATGTGCACAGCAGGATTTATTCGATTATTAAAATCTTTGAAGAAGAAGGAGTTTCTATAAAAAATATACCTATTAATATATCTGATTATGAAATAAGTCCTTTTGAAAAGATGATGATAAGAAAAATATTAGCTTATCCTAAAGTTCTTAAAAGTGAGAATCCAAATGAAATTGTTCAATATATGATAAAGCTTTGTGAGCTTTTTTATAAATTTCAAGAAAAAATACTTTTTAGGAAACTTGACAAAAGAAAACTATATGTTACTCTAAAGATAATAAATGGTATAAGGATAGTTATAAAGGACATACTAGATATCTTTAATATACATGCACCAACAAAAATGTAGTAACAAAATGCAGCGAAAGCTGCTTTTGTTTTGAACCATGTGACGAAATTTCGGCATTTAGTGATGAAAATTTGGCATTTGGGAGGTGTGATAAAGTGGAAATGATTTTTTCTAGAAGAAATATGGAAAGGATTTTAGACTATATAGAAGAAGGGATACAGATAATTGATGAGAGAGGTCGAATAGTTTATTTTAATAAAGCAGCAGCAGAGCTAGAAGACATTGGAAGGGAAGAGGCTATAGGAAGATATATTTTGGATGTATATCCTTCTTTAGATCCAGAAACAAGCACCTTGTTAATAGCTATAGAAAAAGGAAAACCAACCTTTAATATGCAACAAACATTTTTGAATTATAAAGGAAAGAAAATTACAACAATAAATTCATCATTTCCTATAAAATCAAGACAAAAAATTATAGGAGCCATAGAAATATCAAAGAACATAACAGATGTAAAGGAATTATCAGAAAAAGTAGTAGCCCTTCAAGAAAAATTGATTAATAAGGAAAAAGGGAATAAAAGCAAAGGTAAGGGAGATTGTGCCAACTATACATTTATAGATATTATTGGCCAAAGTAAGGAAATCTGCAAAGTTAAGAATTTAGCTATGAAGGCTGCACAGACATCTTCTCCTGTATTGATTTATGGGGAAACTGGTACTGGAAAAGAATTATTTGTTCATGCAATTCATGCAGCGAGTAGTAGGAGAGATAAGCCGTTTATAGCCCAAAACTGTGGAGCGTTGCCTGCAAATTTGCTTGAAAGTATATTATTTGGAACTGTAAAGGGGAGTTTTACTGGAGCTGATAACCGTGCTGGCTTATTTGAGTTGGCAAATGGAGGGACTCTTTTTTTAGATGAAATTAACTCTATGCCTATCGAGCTTCAAGTAAAGCTATTAAGAGTACTTCAAGATGGTACAATTAGAAGAGTTGGAGATAGCAAAACAAGACAAGTAGATGTGAGAATAGTTGCTGCTAGCAATGAGGACCCATTAGTTGCTGTGGAAAATAAGATGTTACGACGGGATCTTTACTATCGTTTAAATGTAGTAGCATTAAAGCTTCCTCAACTAAAGGAAAGAAAAGGAGATATTCTCTTACTTACAAAATATTTCATTGATAAATTTAACAATAGATTAGAAAAAGCTGTAAAAGGTGTATCTGATGAAGTATTAGAAATTTTTCAAAACTATGATTGGCCTGGGAATGTACGGGAGTTAGAGCATGTTATTGAAGGGGCAATGAATTTAATGGATGGAGATGTTATTACATTAGATTGTTTGCCAATGAATTTTGAAAGGTTTAATAAAAAGAGTATAAAAAAGGAAATAGACATACAAAATGTTCCATTAAAGACTGCGTTAAAAAACCTTGAAATAGACATGATTAAAAATGCCCTTGAGCAAGGAGATGGGAATATAAGCCATGCAGCAGACAGTTTACAAATACCAAGACAAACACTTCAATACAAAATAAAAAAATATAAAATAAAGGTATAAGGAGAGTAACTGCCGAAAATTGGGCACAAAAAAGAAGTTTTTTTATAAGAAATGGAAAACCTTTTCCTGTAGTGAGAAACATAAAAATCTCTAAACACTAGTTAAATAGAGGTTTTTATGTTTTTTTATTTAGATAAAAATTAATTTGGCACAGTATTTGCTTTAATATATAAGCGATATGAAAAAATATCGATTAATAAAAATACGATTATAAAAGTATAAAATATAAAGGGGGAAATTAATATGAAAAAAGGATGTCCTTTCGGAACACACAGAGTAATTGAGCCAAAAGGAGCTCTTCCACAACCAGCAAAAAAAATTGATAACACAATGGAAATCTATGATAATGAGATTTTAATTGATGTACAAACATTAAATGTGGACTCTGCAAGTTTTACACAAATTAAAAACCAAGCAGAGGGAGATGTAGAAAAAATTAAAGAAATAATGTTAGGAATTGTTGCTGAGAGAGGTAAGCATCAAAACCCTGTAACAGGTTCTGGTGGTATGCTAATCGGAACTGTTGAAAAAATAGGACCAGCACTTGAAGGAAAAACAGATCTTAAAGTTGGAGATAAAATTGCTACATTAGTATCTCTTTCATTAACTCCTCTTAGAATTGATGAAATATTAGAAGTAAGAAAAGATATTGATCAAGTGGATATTAAAGGAAAAGCAATTTTATTCGAATCAGGAATATATGCAGTACTTCCAGATGATATTCCAGAGAACCTTGCATTATCAGCACTTGATGTTGCAGGAGCACCAGCACAAACTGCAAAATTAGTTAAACCAGGAGACACAGTATTAGTAATCGGTGGAGCTGGTAAATCAGGAATGCTATGCTGCTATGAAGCTAAGAGAAGAGCAGGGGTTACTGGTAAAGTAATCTGCTTAGGACATAGTGAAAGATCTTTAGAGATTGCAAAAAGAGCAAATGTTGCAGATGTTTATATTGCTGCAGATGCTACAAAGCCAGTTGAAGTAATGGAAAAAGTTAAAGAAATAACAAATGGAAAAATGGCAGATGTAACAATCAACAACGTAAATGTTCCTGATACTGAAATGACTAGTATTTTAGCGACTAAAAATGATGGAGTAATTTACTTCTTTAGTATGGCAACAAGCTTTACAAAAGCAGCACTTGGAGCTGAAGGTGTTGGTTCTGACGTAACAATGATTGTTGGAAATGGTTATACAAAGGGTCATGCAGAAGTAACTCTTCAAATCATGAGAGAAAGCAAAGAATTAAGAGAAATATACGAAGAATTATATGCTTAATAAAATAGCTGTATTTGAGAGGGGCAGCTGGGAAATTATATAAAATACATAAAAAATAAGGAGGTTTTTGCTTAATGAGAAACTACAAAGAAATAGAATTATGGAAAAACGTAACAGATGAGCAGTGGAATGACTGGCACTGGCAAGTAAGAAATAGAATAACTACTGTAGAAGATTTAAAGAAAGTAATTAATATTACACAAGAGGAAGAAGAAGGAATAAGAAAATCGTTAGAAACGTTAAGAATGGGAATTACACCATACTATGCATCATTAATGGATGTTGATGATCCAAACTGTCCAGTAAGAAAGCAAGCAGTACCAACACTTTATGAAACATATAAGAGTGATGCAGATATGGAAGACCCACTTCATGAAGATGAAGATTCTCCAGTACCAGGACTTACACACAGATATCCAGATAGAGTGCTTCTTTTAATTACAGATATGTGTTCAATGTATTGCCGTCACTGTACAAGAAGAAGATTTGCAGGTCAAAAAGATGATGCAATGCCAATGGAAAGAATTGATAAGGCAATTGAATACATAAAAAATACTCCACAGGTAAGAGACGTGTTATTATCTGGTGGAGATGCACTTCTTGTAAGTGATGAAACATTAGAATATATCATCAAGAAATTAAGAGAAATTCCACATGTTGATATTGTAAGAATAGGATCAAGAACTCCTGTTGTATTACCACAAAGAATTACACCAGAGCTTGTAAATATGCTTAAAAAATATCATCCAATTTGGTTAAATACACACTTTAACCATGGAAAAGAAATGACACCAGAAGCAGAGAAAGCATTAAAACTTTTAGCAGATGCAGGGATTCCTCTAGGAAATCAATCTGTATTATTAAGAGGAGTAAATGACTGCGTACATGTAATGAGAGAGTTAGTACACAAGCTTGTTAAAAATAGAGTAAGACCATATTACATATATCAATGTGACCTTTCAATGGGTATTGAACACTTCAGAACAACAGTTTCTAAAGGAATCGAAATAATTGAAGGATTAAGAGGACATACTTCAGGATATGCAGTACCAACATTTGTTGTTGACGCTCCTGGCGGAGGTGGAAAAACTCCAGTAATGCCTCAATACGTGGTTTCTCAATCTCCAAAAAGAGTAGTACTTAGAAACTTTGAAGGAGTTATTACAACTTATACGGAGCCTGCTCCATATAAAGATGAGTGCAACTGTCCAGTATGTAAAGCTGAAAGAGAACACAAAATTACTGGTGTAGGAGGATTATTACAAGGAAATCAAGTAGCACTTGAGCCAACAGATCTTGATAGAAAGAAAAGAGGACATCACGAGTAAAAATGAGTTTATTGTAAAGTGTTAGATGTTAGGGGGTATAACCCTAACAGATAACCTTTTTCAAGGGGGAAAACTTAATGCAGCTAATGGATTTAATACAAAATAAATACAAAATCATTTCAGTTGTTGGAATGGCAAAGAATGCTGGTAAAACGGTAACATTGAACCAATTGATTGATGAAGCAATGGAAAGAAATATTCGCATTGGTATTACTTCTACAGGGAGAGATGGAGAAAATCAGGATCTGGTCACCAATACAGAAAAACCAATGATTTATGTAGAGGAAGGCACTTTGATTGCAACTACAGAGGGAACTTTCAAATATACAGAAGCAAGATTAGAAATTTTGGAAGTAACTAATATCAATACATCTATGGGAAGGATTGTTATTGTGCAGGCCAAAACCTCTGGATATGTGCAGATCGCAGGCCCTAATACAAATCGTGACATGAAACTTGTATCAGATAAACTTTTAGCATATGGAGCAAGTTTAGTCATTGTAGATGGTGCCTTAGACCGTATGTCTTCTGCTTCTCCATCTGTAACAGAGGCTACAATACTAGCCACTGGAGCAGTATTGAGCAGAGATATGAATAAGGTTATAGAAAGTACTATGCACCAAGTACAATTGTTTTCCTTGCCACAAATTCAAGATGATCAGATTAGAGATTTAGCTGATGCTATTATGAAAGAGGATGGCTACGCTATTATTGACGAACAAAATGAAGTAGTACCACTGAATATTAAAACAGCCTTAAATAGTGGAGATATTATAGGAAGAGCTATAAAAGATAATGCAAAATACGTAGTTATTGGAGGATCTTTGGTAAGTAATACATTAAAAAAGATAATCCAGACAACACGCAAATACAAAAGTGTTACCTTTATTGTGAAAGATGCCACAAAAATATTTATTTCATCAAGAGATTGGATGTTTTTCAAAAAAGCCGGCATTCATATTCAAGTAATAGATAAAATTGATCCATTAGCTGTAACAGTTAACCCTTATGCACCTCAAGGATATTATTATCAACCAGAAGAGTTTTTAACAAAAATGAGAGAATTTTTAAATCCAATTCCTGTTTTCGATGTTGTGTTAGGCGGTGAGTAAATATGTTTATCTCAGAAAGAGTATTTCAAAATCTAGAACTTGATTATATTTTTAACAGAATTACTGTATATACTCCTTATGGCGAACAATGCAAAAAAGAGATGAAACCCTTCTTAAGAGAAGAGAAAGAATTTCTTTTAGAAGAATATAATCGAATTGAAAAGGTAGTAAGTTTACTTGAAAAGCACAGATATACTTTTGTGGAAATGCGTAGTATTTTTAAACATATTAAAGATTTAAGAGGTTCTTTTAAGAGAATCGAAGAAGATGAAGTGTTAAGTACAGTAGAATTATTTGAAATTAAAAGCTTTTTGTTCTTCCTTTTAAAATTAGACGATCTTTTAAAGAAGTTAAAATGGAATGTGCCTAAAAATTTAAAAATTATGCCTATGCCTAGCCTAATGGATCTATTAGATCCTGAAAAAAGTGGCGTCAATACATTCTACATTTATGACGCTTACTCTAAAAAATTACAAACAATAAGAAAAAAAATAAAAGATATTGAAAGCCAAATTCATCGTTCTAAAAAGGAAGCAAGAGAAGCTTTGCAAAAAGAATTGAATATAAAAATAAGACCAAATGGTGAAGTTTTAGTAAACAAAAGTAATCGTGAAATGGTTGAAGCTTTAGAAAAATGTAAAGGACTTATCTATAGTTCAGAAACTTACATGAATATTACTTTTAAAGTAAAACTTGATGAAAGTTTAGATGAAAAGTTTAAAGAGTTAGATGAACTAAAGCTTCAAGAAGAAGAAGAGGAATTTATTGTACGTACGCAATTAACACAAGAGCTTAAAAAGAAGCTTGACGATTTTTATAGGAATATAAAAGCTATTGGTGCACTAGACTTACTCATAGCCAAAGGATATCTAGCAGTAGGTATGAAAGGGGTAAAACCTCAAGTTTCAGATGTTGAAAAACTTCACATTGTAGAAGGTAGACATATAAAAGTAGCTGACACACTTCGAAAGCAGGGAAAGGAATTTACACCTATTACAGTAAATTTAAAAAAAGGTGTAACCTGTATTACAGGTGCAAATATGGGAGGAAAGACAATTTCTCTTAAACTAATTGGAATATTAAGTGCTATGGCTCAATATGGACTTTTTGTTCCTGCAAAAGCAATGACTTTTTCATTAAAGGATTATATATTTTTCTCATTAGGAGATTTGCAGTCAACAGATATGGGGCTTAGTACATTCGGAGCAGAAATATTAGAGATTAAAAAAATTATTGAGAGAGTAAATGAAAGAGGTCTTATATTAATAGATGAATTAGCAAGAGGAACAAATCCTGCGGAGGGATATGCTATATCAAAAGCAATTATAAATTTCCTTAAGAATAAAAATACTATAACAGTTGTTACATCTCATTTTGATGGACTAACAGATGATGAAGAAGTTTATCACTTACAGGTAAAGGGTCTTGAAGGAATTGATTATGAAACTTTAAAACAAGAAATAGAAAGCCAATGTGAATTTGGTATAGAAATTGTACACAAATACATGGATTATCGTTTGATTGAAGTGAAAAACAAAAATAAAGTTCCAAGAGATGCAATAAATATTGCTCGTCTTATGGGTCTTCAGGAAGTATTGCTAAAAGAGGCGGAAAGCCATTTAGAAAAATGTTAACCGTTAGCCGTTAGTGTTTAAGCCTAAAGCTAACTGCTAAGGGCTAACTGCTAACTAATAAAAAGGGGGAGAAATTATGCAGAGCAAGTTAAATCTAGACCAAGGTCTTATTGATAAGGCAAGAAGTTCTGCGAGAAAAATTGCAGAAGATACACAAAGATTTATTGATAAACATACGACAGTAGCAGTAGAAAGAACTGTTGCTAGACTTTTAGAAATAGATGGAGTGGATGAAATTGATACACCGCTTCCAAATGTTGTAGTAGATAATATAAAAGAAGGTGGCGGCTTAGGATTAGGAGCTGCTTACTGGATTGGAAATGCAATGATTCATACAGGAAAGACACCTCAAGAAATTGCTGAAATGGTTGCAAGAGGAGAAATTGATTTAACAAAAGTTCCATTAGCAGATGAAGAAAAAATAAAAGAAAAAATAAAAGTTCTTGCAGAAAAAATGGTTGAAAGAATCAAGAAAAACAGAGAAAAAAGAGATGAATTTTTAAATACGTTAGGAGAAGGATCAAGACCTTATTTATACGTAATTGTTGCAACTGGTAATATTTATGAAGATGTACTTCAGGCGCAAGCTGCTGCAAGACAAGGAGCAGATATTATTGCTGTAATTAGAACTACTGGACAAAGCTTACTTGACTATGTACCATATGGTCCAACTACAGAAGGTTTCGGTGGAACTTATGCTACACAAGAAAACTTCAAAATAATGAGAAAAGCATTAGATGAAGTAGGTCAGGAAATAGGAAAAATACATTAGATTATGTAACTATTGTTCAGGATTATGTATGCCAGAGATTGCAGCGATGGGTGCTATGGAAAGACTAGATGTAATGTTAAATGATGCTTTATACGGAATTCTTTTTAGAGATATTAATATCCAAAGGACACTTATAGACCAATACTTCTCAAGAATTATAAATGGATACGCAGGCGTTATTATAAACACTGGAGAAGATAACTACCTAACAACTGCCGATGCAGTAGAAGAAGCACATACAGTACTTGCTTCTCAGTTCATTAATGAACAATTTGCATTATTTGCAGGTCTTCCAGAAGAACAAATGGGACTTGGTCATGCATTCGAAATGAATCCAGATATAAAAAATGGATTTTTATATGAGCTTGCACAAGCACAAATGGCAAGAGAAATATTCCCAAATGCACCATTAAAATATATGCCACCTACAAAATTTATGACAGGAAACATCTACAAAGGACATATTCAAGATGCACTATTCAACATGGTAGCTATTATGACAAACCAAAGTATACAGCTTCTAGGAATGTTAACAGAAGCAATTCATACACCATTACTTCAAGATAGAGCTTTATCTATTGAAAATGCTAAATATATATTTAATAATGCAAGAGAGATTTCTAGTGAAATCCAGTTTAAAGAAGATGGAATAATCCAAAAAAGAGCACAAAAAGTATTAAAAGAGGCTGCAGATATGCTAGAAGAAATTGAAAAAGAAGGAATCTTTGAAACAATTGCTCAAGGTAAGTTTGCAGGTGTAAAAAGAGCAATGGATGGTGGAAAAGGGCTTGAAGGTGTTACACAAAAAGATGAAAAATACTTCAATCCATTTATTGAATTGATGTTAGGAGGTGCAAGATAATGGCAACAAACCAATTAGATTTAACAAAAGTTAAACCATATGGAGATACAATGAATGATGGAATGGTACAACTATGCTTTACACTTCCAGTACCATGTGGAGAAGAAGCAAAAGAAGCTGCCAGACGTCTTGCTTCAAAGATGGGATTAGAAGAGCCATCTGTTGTTCATGCAGAAGACCTAGGCGTAGGATATACAATGTTTGTTATGTATGGAAAATGCACACATACAGTAGACTATACATCAATCGAAGTACCAAAAGTTGATGTAGAAGTAATGGACAAATATGAAGTAGAAGCATTCATAAAAGAAAACATTAAAAGAGATGTTGTTATTGTTGGTGCTTGTACAGGAACAGATGCTCATACAGTAGGAATTGACGCTATAATGAACATGAAAGGATATGCGGGACACTACGGACTTGAGCGTTACAAAGGTGTTGAAGCATACAACTTAGGAAGTCAAGTGCCAAATGAGGAATTTATTGCAAAGGCAATTGAATTAAATGCAGATGTATTATTAGTATCTCAAGTTGTTACACAAAAGGATATACATATTCAAAACCTTACAAACCTAGTAGAATTACTTGAAGCAGAAGGAATAAGAGATAAGGTAGTTCTAATATGTGGAGGTCCTAGAATCAGCCATGAGCTTGCAAAAGAATTAGGATATGATGCAGGCTTTGGTACAGGAACTTTTGCTGAGGATGTAGCATCTTTTGCAGTAAATGAAATTGTAAATAGAGGATTAATTGATAGAGGTCCATTAGGAAAATAAATACAAATTGCTTTCATCTCCCACAATTATAAATAAATAAAAAAATACTCAAGAGTAATCTTTTGGGTATTTTTTTATTTAAGAATAAGGATACTTTTGACGAAATAAATATAGATAAACAATTATCTTTTTATATTTCTTTTTTTAATATTGATATTGTTTATCTTTAGTATAAAATTAAATAAGGATGTGAGAAGATGAAAAAAAGTATTTCTTTTTTCTGTGGAATTATGGTCATATTTATGCTAATGCTACAATCTATTAGCTATGGATTAGGAAATAGCTATACTGGAGTACAAAACTATGAAGCATTATATAAAAATTGTTCTTTTAGTGACATAAAAAATCACTGGGCTAAAAAATCTATTTATAAGATGAGTGCATTGTCTGTAATAAGAGGAATGGGCGATAGTAAATTCTATCCAGACAAAAAATTGACAAAAGAAGAAGCAATTATTTTGCTAATTCGCCTTATGGGGTTAGAGGATGAAGCCCAGATGGTTGGAGAGAAACTTATGAGGGAGTTAGATACAGGAAAATATACAATTTTTTCGCCATATGATTATTGGATTGATGGCTATATAAAGGTAGCAAAGAGCAAGAACATTATTACAAGAGAAGAATTATCTAAAATATTAAATTTATCAGAAGGACAAAAAGAAAGAATTGAACAAGCTGTTGCAGAAAAAATGGATGTTTATATGAAAGATCCATATCTTACAGAAGAACAAACTCAAAACATAGAAATTGCATTAAGAAAAAAAATAGAAAGAAGTTATACATGGGGACAAGCTGCAACTCGAGAACAAATAGCCATATGGGTTGGAAGAATGCTAGAAATAAAACCAATACATGGAGAATACCTGCAAGAGATTTACACACTTAGGGATTGGAAAAATATAAAACCGTCATACATTGCTATGGTTGAAGCAATAATGAAGAAAGGAATAATAAAAGGAGACAATAAGGGATATTTTAAACCTAAAGCTTATATAACATTAGCTGAAATGGCAGCAATACTAGACAAGGCATCCGAGCAGATGTTAATAAAAAGAGGTTTTAAAATAATAATGGGAAGCGTTGAAAATATAGATACTTTTGTTACGTCAGAGCAGGATATTGTCTCAACAAAATTTATAGGGGTTCAAAACAGAGTGTTTACTATTAATAATGAAGATCATAGTTATACACAACTTGTATCCAAAGAATCTGATATAGATACTTTTGATAGGGGTTTTTTGGTATATAAAAATGGGTATATAGGCTTACCGAAGGATATAAGGATAAATGACTATATCAAATATTTTATAAATGAGCAAGGTGAAGTTTTATTCGTAGAAGTTGAGTATTAAAAAATTGCTAGGAAATCCTAGCAATTTTTTAGTTTTCATACTCATAGTTTGTGTTAAGGTCTTGATCATCTTCATCATAAGTATATCTTGCAATTTGACTGTCATCCTTATCATAAACGTATACTTTTACATCTTTGTCATCGAATGTATTATGTACTTTTTTACAAATATCTTCTATGAAATCTCTAAAATCAGATTTATCTCGATCTTTCCAGTAGCTAGAGGTACGATCAAAATCACCATACATTTTTACATCTATTTCATTGCTGTACTTTGTTAATTTGTAATCATTAAAGCCTAAAGTTCTATGGTTGTTACGATGTGTATCATAGTCATCTTCTAATTTTTTCTCTAAATAATCAAGGTCGTTATTAGAGCTTCCATAAATATATTCTTCTGTAAGTCGATCCTTGCTTTCGTCATAAGCATATCTTGCAACTTTATCTTTATCTTTATCATAAATTGTTATTTCAATATCCTTATTAAACTCCTTATCAATTTCTTTGCAAATATCTTCTATAAAATCTTCAAAATCAGATTCATCTCGATATCTCCAGTAGCTAGAGGTGCGATCAAAATCACCATACATTTTTACATCTATTTCATCACTGTATTTTGTTAATTTGTAGTTATCAAAGCCTAAAGTTCTATGGTTGTTACGATGTGTATCATAGTCATCTTCTAATAAATCTTCTAAATCATTAAGCTTTTTATTATCACTTTTGTTTGATGAATTCTTATTATCTCGTAAAATACCTAACTCAAGTTCTTTTTGACTCAATTGAAATTTTAAATTAGCAATCTCTAAATTTTTTTGATCCAATGATTGCTGAAGCATATTTATTGTAAATAGATTATTTCCATTTGAGGATAAATTCATGATCTTATTTTCATCATCCCATTGAATACCTAATCCCATATTATTTGCTATATCATTTAAAGAAACATATACTTGCCCATTATAAATAAAGGGTTGTCTGTAAAAGCCTAAAGGTTTGCCATCTAGATTGATCTTAATGTCGTAAAACCAAGCAAGAATTTTTTCGCTATAGCCTGTACTAGTTCCTGTAATTGTCCCAAAAATAAAAGTGAGTACAAGAGCTAATATAAATCTTTTCTTCATTTTGCCCCTCCATATGTAATCTATAGTTTTCTTAATTGTATCACAAATTTACTTATTTTCTCAACAATTGTATGATTTTCCTCAATATATGTTATAGATATTTAATCGAATTGAAACAAAAGATACAAGAAATATTTGGTAGAATTATAATAAGGGAAAAAAATAAAGAAAGGTAGAAATTTGACCGATATTATTAGTAGTAGAATGCTAGAAAGGGGGAAATGTGCCTAAAGGTGCATAAAATAATATGAAAATATATAAGACATTTTATTTATTGATGGCAATATTAATTTTTATGGGTATGAAATCTTTTTATTCAATAGCTGAGGAACCTGATGCTATAGAAGAGAATGAATTAACAGTGACAGATTATGTTTATGATATGTATCCAGTTTCAATAGATAAAACACCTTGGTATGATGAAAAGTCTTTAAAGCATGACATTGATGATACAGTTACAAAAGATAAATATTTTATAAAGGTTAGATTTTATGATGTAGATGGAAAGTTAGCTTTAAATGATTTAGATGCTTTAAAAAATTGTATCATTAGACCTATAAGTGGATTAGGAAATCTAGTAGATACAGAATTTATTAATGAGCTTTTAAATATGCCTGATAAAGAAGAAAAAGTAAATAAATATATATTTGTAAAGAAAGATAGTAAGGCAATATTATACATTCCTGTTAAACAATTAAGTTCACAAACCACATATCAAGTGATAATTCAACCAGATGTAGTATCTTTAGATACAGAAAAAGGGAATGAATTAATTGAATGGACGTTTGTTACAAGTTCAATGCCTTTTATAAAAAAAATATCTGTAAGAAGTATTCCACAAGACTACGACGAAGATGAACCTATATATATCCAAGGGGATTTTTTTCGGAATGATATTAATAAAGTAAAGGTTTATTTTAATGATATTAAAGCAAGGGATTTAAAGTTTGTAAATGAACATGAACTAGAAGTTTATCTTCCTGATGGAAGGGATAGGTTAAAGCCGGGGATTTATAATATTATTTTAGAAAATGATGCAAATCATAAACGAATTACATATGAAGCATTAGGGGTTGTTTCATCAGGAGAATATATTCCTAATGAGGAGTACAGAATCAAAGAAGAAGGAAGCTTTGGAGAAGTTCATAGAAACCTAAAAGTTAGTGAAGATACTTTACTTATATCACCAAGTGATATAAATGAGAAAGAGTTAGAATTTGATTTAGATGAATTAATGGGAAAAGATGTATACCTTCGAAAGATTCAGTATGAAGGAGATAAAAGATATAAGATAGGAATGTTAAAGACAAAATCAAAATGGGCAGATATTACTCTTTATGGTTTAACTTTAAGTCCTGATGCTGAAGATGATAAAATAGAAATCTCTCTTGGAAGAACAGAACCTTCTATTACAAAAGAGCTAAAGCGTAAACTAAGAGGAGAAGCATTAAAATCCGATTTTATACAGGTATCAGGAGAAAACTTCAAGATGAACAATGTAAGGTTAAGCATTCCTTTAAAATATAGTAATGGTAAAAATATAAAGGTTTTACGATATGATGAAGATACTAGAAATTTCTATGAAACTAATTTTACTGTGAATTTAATAGATAGAAGGATTGAAATGCTTAGCCCGTGTAAAGGTATATTTGTAGTAGTACAAGACTAGAAAGGTGGTATAAGGTCACAATGGCAAAAAAATTACTCGAAAAATGCACCATATTTTTTGTGGTGTTTGCTATGGTATTTGGGATGATGCCGTGGAATGATATAACTGCATTGGCTGCTTATGATCCAGATAAATATTATATAGATCATATGGCAATTACCAAAATTTATGATGATGGCGGTTATATAGTGAAGCAGACAAAACTTACAATAAAAGGAAGATACCTGCAAGGAATAGAAGTTAGTACATTTACATCAACAGGAACAGTTGTACTTAAAAATCCAATCGTTAATTTTGACACAGTTCAAGAATTTGTAGTTGATGGAGATATTGTAGGAAACAGTATCAATGTAGGGAATATAAGCATACCTATTGAGCAAGATGAACTGCCAACCCTTTTGGGGATTGACAAAAGAAGTGTAAAGATTGGATATGATGATATAAATATTACAGGTTCAAATTTAGGAAAGATTTATACAAATCCTCAAGAATATAGTGCTTATTATCAAAATACTTTAGGGGCAGGAGGAGACAATGTCCTTTCTTCAGAATATTTTAATGGGACTGTTTCAGGATCAGTATATTCAGTAAATATCCCAAAAGAAGAAATAAAAGGGGTTGCAGGACCACAAAACATTGTTTTGAAAAAAGAGAAAAAGATCTATGTTGATTTTCATAATAATAATGATCTTGTCATAAAAGATGGAGAGCATATAGGAGAAAATGAGGTAACTGTTACTATTCAAAATACATATCTTGAACAATTTACACTTGTAGATACTATAAAGACAGAAAATTTAGTTATGAATCCAAACAGAGGAAGGCCTGGGGATGAAGTTATTTTTATGGCGACAAGTGGTTTGGATGACTATGATGTTTTTTTTCTAGAGAAATTGACGGATAAGTATACTGATGAGAACAAAGGAAAAAATACATCCTTTGATCCTGATATTGATGGCAGACAAGTATTGACAACCCATGTTCCAGAGGGATTAAAACAAGGAGATTATTTTGTAGTATTGACGAATAAAATACCTTCAGGGGAAGATCCTGAAAAATCAATCAATAAACAGCTTGTTATTGGACAAGCCCCAAATTATGAAAAATTTACAATAATTGATGCAGAGCAAAAAATAAAGATATATGCGATTGAACCAAATCAAGGACCAGATTCAGGATCAAAAGTAGAGCTTTCAGGGGTATTTTTTGGAAGCCTTAATACACCTAAATTTATATTAGATGATCCAAATAATCCTATCAAATCTGTAAAGATGTTAGAAAATGTAGATGGTAGTACCAATGAAATGACTATGGAGATTGAATATTCTAGTGGGACTTATGATGGTATTCCTGTAGAATCAGCAAAAAGAAGGTTAAAAGTAATCATAGGTAGTGTTGCTAAATTTGCTAAAAAGCCTGATGGCAGTGACTATGAATATACTTTTACAAATTCACTAGATAGAATTAGTGTATTAACTCAGAGCGTTACAGATGCAGAAACAGACCCTATAAAGGATGTTGTAGTTGAGACAGAGACAACATTTAAATTAGAGGGGTTTCCAAATAATATTGTGATAAAAGACAGGGCAGAGCTAAAGGATGGTTATACCTTTATTCCTAGTAAAATAAGGCCTAAAATTGAAGGGGTTATACCTGAAAAAATACAAGTTATAAAAATTTCTGATGCACCTGTTAGTTACAAAATTTCTGAAGATTACGATAGACTGATTGCTATTTATGGAAAGGATTTTTTTATTCACAGATATATAGATGATTCTGGAAATGAAGTAGTTAGATATCCTATTATTGAGTTTGGAAATGGTATAAGGTTGAATAAAAATAATAATGGAGAAGACTCAAATCAAAATCTGTATCTGAAAGTATTCAACATCCAAGGAAATGAAATAGATGGAAGTGAAGGAAATGAAATAGGTACAAAAATTTTGGTAAAGATTCCAAAAGATATAACAATGGATACAATAGGGAAAACAACGTTAAAAGTTATTAACCCTGTTCGTAATTCTGATAATGAAGGACTTTACGATAATAAACAAGATGCAGTAGAGTTTGTAGTACCTGCTGAAAATAAAAAACCTGTTATTGAAAGTGTAAATCCAAATGTGGTAACCGTAGAGGGCGGAGAAGAAGTAACTATTATTGGTTCTAACTTTCAAGATGGCGTTAAAGTTATTATTGATGGGAAAGAAGTACAAGGAATAAAACCTCAAGGAGATGGAAAGAAAATTATTTTCACAGCACCTCCTGGAAGAGAAGGAGAAACACATCTTCAGGTTATGAATCTTGAGGGAGGAATTGCTATATTTCCATTTCGCTATGTAAAAACCTATACAGATCCAAAACTAACAGATTTTTCACCAAAAGAAGGAAAAACAGAAACGTTAGTTGTTGTAGAGGGAGATAACTTTTTAAAGCCTGATCCGACTGCTACAACAGAGGATATTTACAAGCTTATAGGTACAAGGATTTTATTAGAAGGGGAAGATATAAACGATTATAATATTCATGATGTAACAAAGCAGATAATCCTTAAAGAATATAAAGGGCCTAATAAAACAAGCTATGATGAAATTGGAAAAATATTAAGAGTTGCGGATAATAAATTAAAGCTTGAAGATTACTATCATAGTGTGATACTAGAAGATACGAAAAATCCTAAAAAGTTTTATACAATAGACAAAAATATGCAGAATGAAATAATTTTATCAAATGGTATGGATAAAAAATATACAATTAGTCAATCAGGAAATGATATAAAAGCTTATAAATATGGTGGTGGAGTTTATACTGTAAATGTAGTGGAATACGAAAAATACGATGTATTGAGGCTTACAAATGATTCAGATACAAATGATGTGTTAGAGTTAAAATTATTAACTCCATTTAAGGTAGATGAAAATAATATAATTATCGGAGATAGGGTAAAAGTTGTAGATATGCATAAGCTTTACTTTACTGTACCAATACTGCCAGGAGATGGATATTACGATGTAACAGTAGAAAATCCGGATACAAAAAAGGACAGCAAAGTAGATACACAAGGATTTTACTATTATACTCAACCATCTAGTAAGCCAAATATTTTATCTATTGAACCAGATATAGGTTCTGTAGATGGTGGATATAAGATTACTATAAAAGGTGAAAGAATAGATGGAAGAGAGTGTTTTGTTGATAATGGCATAAAGAAAACAAAGGTTACTATAAATGGGAAATTAGTTCCAAATGAAGATATAACAGTAAGTGTGGATGGGACTTCATTAGAAGTGGTTGTACCAAAACTAGATATAGATTTAAAGGAAGAATATAAAACAGATAGATTGACTGTCCCAGTGGTTATTGTCAACCCTGATGGAGGAAGTGCAAGTAAGGAAGATGGGTTTACTTATATTGTTCCTATATCTCACCCAGAAATTAATAAGATAAGTCCAACAAAAGGAAAGGCTGCTGGAGGAAATTATGTAGAAATTGAAGGAGATAAATTTAATTTTTATGAGCCTTATAATGATGTAAATAGAAATGGTAATTGGGATATAGGAGAAAACTATGAGGATTTAAATGATTACAGCGTAAATTTAGGTGGAAAAGATGATGAAAAAAAAGGAGGACCAGATGATTTTACTGGAAAGAATGTAGATGAATTAAAAGAAGCTTATAAGGATCAATATGATAAAATTGTTCGTCCTGTTTTACCAAAAGTTTATTTTGATGGAAAACAAGCAGAGATTGTAGAATTTGGAAATGGTTATATTAAGGTTATTGCACCTAAAGGAGTAGCGGGACCTGTTGATGTGTATGTGATCAATAATGATTCAGGAATTTCCAATAAAGTAACTTATACATATGAAGCATCAAATCCTGTCATTAGCACAATATCTCCTGATGGAGGTAAAAAGCAAGGACGAGATCGTGTTGAAATCCATGGAGAAGATTTCTATCCTAGTGATATTAATGTTTATTACAAAGATGGAGATAATTACAAAACAAAAACAGAAAGCCAAGTTCTTGTAAGATTTGGAGAAATCACCAATAAATATATGCCGAGGGAGGCTGAGAATGCAGGTAGGATTGATGTTGGTAGGACAACAATAAGATTAGATGGGGGACTTACAGTAGATTATAATGGTATAGAGAATACCTTAAAGCTAAGTATATTAGAAAATAAAGAAAATTATACGGTAACTCTTCCTTATAATGACGAGATAGTTTATGTTCCTGTAAGTTTACTGACTTTTACAGATGACAAAGGAGAAGCTCATTCTTATGTAAATGCAAATAGAGGGGATGAATGGATAAGATTTGAAGTTTCTGATAGAAGGCTATTTGTAGAAAGAGGATATTCTCCTAAAGTAGAGTATATTACTACAAAACACATTGTAGTGCATACACCTTCATATTATACAGTAGGTATTGTGCCACTTACAGTAATAAATTCTGATGGAGGGGAAGCAACTAAAAACTTTGAATACAAAAATCCTGACAGTAAACCAATTATTACCAATATAACAAAGGATGGAAAAGATCCAGTGCTTGAAAAAATAGAAGAAAAAGAAATAAAAATATTACGAATGACCTACAAGGGGGGTAATACTGTATCTATTATAGGATCAGATTTTAGAGAAAATGCTACGATTCAAATTGGAAATATACTTATAATACAACCAAATCAAATTACCTATCAGCTTCCAAATAAATTAACCTTTGAAATGCCAAGCGTAGCAGAAGAAAATGTAGGCGCACTATTTCGCGTGGTTGTAAGCAACGAAGACTATGGGAATGTGGCATCTGATGAATTAAGTCCTCCTATTTATATTCAATTTACAAAAGGAGAAACATCTCCTTCTATTGAAGAAATGATACCAGATAAAGGACCTAGCTCTGGAGGGACTTCTGTTACTATAAAAGGAAAAGACTTTAGAGAAGGACTTTCTCTATTCATTGGAGATGTAGAAGTACCAAAAGAAAATGTTAAAGTAATTGATTATAAGACAATAAAGATTATTACCCCACCTCATGAACCAGGAAAATTTGAGGTAAAGGTAGAAAACCCTGATGGAGAGCTTTCAACTTCAATGAAAGAATTCACATATTTGAGTGCACCTACTATTGTTTCTGTAGTGGATCCAAATGATCCAGCACAAACAAGCTTAATTACAAGTATTTCTGTAGAAGGCGGAGAGGAAATAAAAATAAAAGGTTCTGGATTTGTAGAAGGAACAAGAGTTGTATTTGCTCCTGTCATAGAAAAATCTAATGGAGAAGATTCAGAAATCATATATATAAAAGGAGAAGGATATAAGCTACTAGAAGGAAAAGATGGAACTGAAGTAAGGTTTATTGACGAAGGAACAATAGTAGTAAAAACTCCTGCAGGAAAACTAGACAAAGTAGGGATTATTGTTATTAATCCTGATGGTGGAGCAAGCAAAATTTATGAAGATATAAGGTATGGACTTCCTGAGCTTTCTGTTCCTACAGATGTTTCTGCACAATTGGTATATGATAGATATATCAAGATAACTTGGAACAAAGTAGAAGGTGCAAAGGAATATGAAATATATGTGGTGATTGATGACAATGAAAGATATGTTATTGGAAATACTGAGTTAACTTCTTTTATATATGAAGATTTAGAGCCTAACACGGAATATAGATTTGTTGTAACAGCTGTTGGCGATT
This sequence comes from Crassaminicella thermophila, assembly GCF_008152325.1. Classification (GTDB taxonomy): domain Bacteria; phylum Bacillota; class Clostridia; order Peptostreptococcales; family Thermotaleaceae; genus Crassaminicella_A; species Crassaminicella_A thermophila. The sequence continues at coordinate 2,734,037 of NZ_CP042243.1, read as the reverse complement.
TTGGAGGATCTAAGTATTCAGAAGAAAGTAATGAAGTAGAAACAGGCAGAAAAGTTGGACCAGAGGATGAGGATGGAGAATTAGGAGAAAATACTAAAACTGAAAAAATAGGAAATCAGGTAAAGATAATAATTGGAGAAGATGACTACCAAAAAATGCGAAAAATTGATTTAACAAGAGGGGATTTAGCAGGGGCGAAAGAGGTAACTATTAGTATTCCTTCTAGTGTAGTTTCAAGTATAGATGCTAAGGATATCACTATTATTGGACAAGATTTTGTTGTAAAGTTTAATCCAAATACTTTCTATTCATCAAAGGTAAAAGAGAATAAAAGAAAAAGAGATTCAGGTGTACGTTTTTATGTAGGACCTGAAATGAAAAATACAAATGTAGAAGGAAAAAAAGGGGAAGTAGTCTTATCTAATGAGTATATGCTCAAAGCTTGGCTTTATGTAGAAGAAGATAGTACAGAAATCATTGATTTGCCATCTTATATGCAGATTACTTTAGATGTAGATAGAGAAAAAGCAAAGCTAAGAAGAGTAAAATATATGAATCTAAGTTATTATGACGGAGAGCAAAAAAGTTGGATTCCTATAGCAAAAGGAAATAGTAGCAGCTATTCTGTTATGGGACTGACTAACAAACTAGGGAAATTTGCAGTGGTTGGAAGCAGGAGGTAGGCTAATGAAAAAAATCTGGATACTTTTATTTATATGTGTATTGCTAGCTTCAACGGTTTCTTATGGGGATATAAATGGTCCTTATCGGGAGGGTTTTATAGAAGGATATGTAAAAAATAGATTAGAAAATCAAATCATGATTGAAGAATATGATGGAACTGTTCATCTTTTGGACTTAGATAGAAAAGTATCTTTTCAAATTGATGGTATTCCTGCAGCATTAGAGGATTTCAGAGTAGGCATGGAGGTATATGGAGAGCTTCGAGGTAGGAGGCTTACTTATCTTGAAAGCTATTCAACACAGAATTTAGGATATATTCCTCCAGGTGGTAAGGTACGAAGTGGTATTGTAAAAAAAATCGATAGAGACCAAATTTCAATAATCACTCTTACAGGAAAAGAGGAAACCTATTTTACTTCTCCTGCTACCATTGTTTTAAAGAAAGGGGTAACCTCTCCCCTTTCTACTCTCTATGAGGGAGATCATGTGAGATTGTATTTTGATGAAATAGATACAGAATATATCAGCAGGATGAATATAGAAGGAGATTCTATTTTAGTTAAGGATCTTTATCGTGGAAAACTTGCTGTTGCAGATGAAGTAGAAGATGTAATTATCCTTGAAGATGTTGAAGTATTTCGTAATGGGAATTGGACTAAAGTAATTGAAACTATGAGGATTCCTTATAATAAAGATGTACCACTTTATATAGGAGCTAGAAAAATAGCTTATAGAAATTTAAAGTACTATAAAGGAAAAACCGTTTATATGGCTATAAAAGATTTTTTTGGTTCAGAGAAAGTGGCAAGAATGGTTATAAGAAATAAATATGAAACTATTTATGCAGATAAGATAGAAAATATAAATAGGTATTCAAATATGTTTGAACTTTCAAATCACAAAAATATTGATATGCATGATGGAACAATAGTTATAAAAAATGGAAGATTGGTAGACAAATCATGTATAAATCAGAATTCAGATGCTTTTGTTGTTGCAGATGGAAGAGGAGATAATATTGTAGCAGATGTAGTAAAAATTACTAGTGAAGATTTGAACAACTCAAATATAGGGCAAAATTATATATATGCAGGAAGACTTAGCAGAATTTTTAAAGATAAGGTTTATTTGAAGGATTTTTATATTCTAAACAAGCATGATTGGGAATCCTTTAGAACTAAAAGAGAAAGGGATGAAAAGGAACTATTCTATGATAATGATACAGTAATCTTTGATTTAGAAAATAAAAAATACATTTCACCTAAAGAATTCTTTTCTGGTAATTATGCAGTGGATGAAGAATCTGATTATGTAAGAGACCATAATTTAGAGGATTGGTATGGATATATCTATACAGATGGAGATCGGATTATGAGCATAATGGTTCAAGAAAATTTAGATTCATTGCGAAAACAAAGAATTACAAATGGAATCATAGAAAAAGCTACAGACGATGAATTGGTTGGATGGACTATTTACCTAAGAGATGCTAATGATTGGAGTCATCGACATGAAGAATGGATGGCAAAAAATACAACAGTTCGTGTAAATCTAGAGAAAGCAATGATTATAAAAAATGGAAAAATCATAAATCCATATGAACTACAGCCTGGAAACAGACTCTATATGGTAAGGGATGATTTTACTGGAAAAGTGGTCATTGTGAAATAAAAGAAAGGGGGAAACTTTCTTGAAAAAGTTTATAGTAAATTTGCTTATTATCAGCTTACTACTTATTCCCACTAGTGCTTGGGCTACACCTCCTGGATTTTCTGGTGGAGTAAACAATGAGTATGAATATGAAGAAGTGGTTTTCTTAACAGGAGAACCAATAAAGTTTCATGGGACAATGACCGTATCAGAAAGGGAAAAAGAGAATGAAAAGACAACTTCTTATACCTTTAAATTAACACCAGAGGATAGGTCAATAGATGCAAAGTTAGATAGAAAGATTACATTTGTAACTACATATACAAAACGAAATGACAAAGGGCAAACCATAGGACAAACAGTAATAGATAAATATAGAGAAACTTTAAAAATAGGAAAAGATAAATATGAATTAGAAGATTATCAGCTTTCTCAGTCTGATCTTATTGATAATCGTCCTGCTTCTGATTTTTACTCAGGTAATTTAAAAGCAAGAAAATATTACAAAATCAATAAAGACGAAGGAGAAGTAATCGTAGATATTACAGGTGGAGATGTTGGATATGAAAACTTTTGGGGTAGTACCGAAACACTGCTGCTAGATTATAGGATTACTTCTAGTATAGAAAAGGATGATGAATCTTCAAAGTCTTGGAATGGAACGGTAAAGGTAAGAGTTTCAGACAGTAAGACAAAGACATTAAGGTATTCTGACAATAAAGCAAATTTTTCTAGCTTTTATGGAGGTCATGTAAGGGTTACAAATCGTGAAATGGTAACGAGCTATGACTATAACCTACCAAAAATTGAGGATAATGAAATCAATGACAGGAGAAGAAAGATAGGAAGTATACAGTTTATGAAACAGATGGTTCCAAAGGTTGAAAGGCTTATTATTCCAAAATTTAAGGATATAGGGGGCCATTGGGCAGAGGAGTATATTAAAAAATTATATTCTTTAGATGTATTTGATGAAAATTCAACATTTTTTTCACCAGATATTCCTTTTACGAGAGTAGAATTTATAAAAGGAGTTATGAAAGCATGTAATATGAGAACTTCATTAGAAGAAGAAAAGAAAACAAGCCGAAGAAGAAGAAATAAACCAAAAGAAGTATCTCCTTTTAAGGATGTAAAGGTTGAGGATAAGAATTACAAATATATAAAAGATGCAATAGAAAAAAGAATTATATCAGGGGTTTCTGAAGATTTATTTGCTCCAAATAAACCTCTAACAAAGGCTCAAGCAGTTACTATATTAATAAAAGCTTTAGGCTTTGATTACAAAGCACCAGCTCCAGGCTTTTACACTACATTTACAGATGACAGAGAGATTCCTAACTGGGCAAAGGATAGTATCTATATAGCAAGAGAAATCAATTTAATACAGCCAGATGACTATAATCGAATCAATCCAAACAAACTTATTACAAGAGCAGAAGCATCAGAGCTTTTGGTAAGGTTTTTAGAGTTTTTACAAAAGGATTTACAAAGGGATTATAGGGAAGATATTATAAATTTTAATTAAGTAATTAAAGAAATATAAAGATAGTTCATTTTAGATAACTTGTATTGTTAATAAGTTGCATACTATAGTATAACAAAATTAGGAAGAAAGAGATATAGGTAGGTGTAGAGTATGGAAGGTAACATAAAGTCTATAAAGAGAGAGCTTGCGATGGTAGAAATTGTTACTGCAAATAATATGGCAAATATTGCAGAATTCAAGATTGCCAAGTGAAATATTATAAAAATACATCCTTAATATAAGATTTATTAAGGATGTATTTTTGTTAGGATAAAAAAATCTTAAATGTTATTGACTCAGATAATGGAATAAGATATAATATTCAAGTTATTATATGATAAAAGAAAAAACGAGCACCCTACAATGGGTGCCCTGCCATAAAAATGACACGGATACAGGTAGGTCACCCGTAGGGGTGGCCTCACTCTTTTTTGAGAGCGTGAAATATTGAATGAAGAATCTTAAAATAGTAAAACTATATTAAGAAGATTTTTTACTTACGGCTAATTACGAACCTATTTATTGAAAGGAGTATTTACACATGACAAAATATATTTTCGTCACTGGTGGAGTTGTTTCATCTTTAGGAAAAGGAATCACCGCAGCATCTTTAGGTAGATTGTTAAAGGCAAGAGGATTAAAAGTAACTATTCAAAAATTTGACCCTTATATCAACATAGACCCAGGAACTATGAGTCCTTATCAGCATGGAGAAGTATTTGTAACAGAGGATGGTGCAGAAACAGACTTAGATTTAGGTCACTATGAAAGATTTATAGACATCAATCTTGGAAAATATAGTAATGTTACGACAGGAAAAATTTACTGGTCTGTTATTACGAAGGAAAGAAAAGGGGAGTACTTAGGGGGAACTGTACAGGTTATTCCTCATATTACGAATGAAATAAAAGAAAGAATATTAAGAGCAGGAAATCAAACAAATGCAGATGTTGTTATTACAGAAATAGGAGGAACTGTTGGGGATATTGAAAGCCAGCCATTCCTAGAAGCTATTAGACAAATAAAATATGATGTAGGCAAGGAAAATGTTATGTATATTCATCTAACCCTTCTTCCATTCCTAGGAAAAGCTGGAGAGGTAAAAACAAAGCCTACGCAGCATAGTGTAAGAGAGCTTAGAGAAATTGGAATATTGCCAGATGCGATTGTATGTAGAGCAGAAAAGCCAATGACAGAAGAAGTAAAGGATAAAATAAGCTTGTTTTGTAATGTGGATAGAAAAAATGTTATTCAAAATATGGATGCAGAAACTTTATACGAAGTACCCCTTATGCTAGAGAAGGAAGGATTAGCAGAAATTGTTTGTGAAAGACTTTCTTTAAAATGTGGTGCACCAGATTTAACAGAGTGGAAAACAATAGTTGAAAAAGAAAAGAATTTAAAACATAGGGTAAAAATTGCTTTAGTTGGAAAATATGTTGAATTGCATGATGCGTATCTTTCTGTAGCAGAGGCATTAAAGCATGCAGGAATTGCAAATGATGCGAAAGTTGAAATTGACTGGATTCATTCTGAAGATGTTACATTAGAGAATGTAGAGGATTATTTAAAAGATGTAGATGGTATATTAGTACCAGGCGGATTTGGTGATCGTGGTATAGAAGGAAAGATTACAGCTATTAAGTACGCAAGGGAAAATAAAGTACCTTTCTTAGGAATATGCTTAGGTATGCAGCTAGCAGTTATAGAGTTTGCAAGAAACGTTGTAGGGTTAAAGGGTGCACACAGTTCAGAATTAGATCCTGAAACACCATATCCTGTTATTGATCTTATGCCAGATCAAAAAGATGTGGAAGATATGGGAGGAACTATGAGACTAGGGGTTTACCCATGTAAGATATATGAGGGAACAAAAGCAGAAAAAGCTTATGTAGAAGATTTAGTTTATGAAAGACATAGACATAGATATGAGTTTAATAATCAATTTAGAGAGGAATTAACAAATAAAGGGCTTGTCATTAGTGGTATTTCACCAGATGAAAGATTGGTTGAAATTGTAGAGGTGCCAGATCACCCATGGTTTGTAGCAGGACAATTCCATCCAGAGTTTAAATCAAGACCTACAAAGGCACATCCTTTATTTAGGGATTTTGTAAAAGCATCACTTGAAAATCATAAATAATATGGATATACTAAAATTGCCGAGCTTATGCTCGGCTTTAAAGTTTTTAAAAAGGAGATAAAAAGGATGAGTAAAAGATTTAAAAAGTATATGGAGATTGCCTATGTTGTAGGGATATTTTTAGTAGCCTTATACCTTCGGTTATGGTGGATTAACAATGTACCTACATTTCCTATATTTGATTTTAAAACATACCAAGAGATTGCTACTAATATTTTCTGGGGTGCAGGTCATACATTAAATGGAGAGCCTGTTGCATTTCAAGGGATGGGATATCCAGTTGCATTAGGGACTTTATATAAAATAGTTGGTAAGCCGGATGAAATTATTGCTAAACGCTTTAATGTATGGTTATCAATGCTTACATTGATTTGTACTTATTTTATATTAATAAAGCTTACAAAGCGTAAATTTGTTATTTATACAGCTTATACCATTGTGGCATTACTTCCTAATTATATTGCTTATACAAATGTAATTGGTACAGAAGTATTTATTACCTTTCTTTTTTCTGTTATTATCCTTTTGCAAGCATATTCATTTGACAATAGAGTAAGATATCCTTTATTAGGGTTATTTGTTGGTGGTGCGGCTCTTACAAAGCCATTTTTTATGGCGTATCCAGTCATAGCTGCTTCTACATTGTGGTTAAGGGAAAAGGACTTAAAAAGGGTGATAATACTGTTTTTAAGTGTTATGATTCTAATGACTGGGGTGATTGCTCCTTGGACTTATAGAAATTATAAAAAATTTGGTAGATTCATTCCTGTATCTTATAATTCTGGCTATGTATTTTATCTAAACAACAATCCTTATAATGCAAATGGTGCATGGATGCCTATAAAAGATGTTTATGCATCAGAAACTTTTAGAAAAAAAATAAATGAAATTTTACAGGACGGAAGAAGAAGTGAAAAAGTTGCCCATGAATTAGAAGTTATATTTAAGCCAAAAGCAAAGGAGTGGATTAAAGAAAATCCAATGGAATTTTTAAGGCTTGGCTTTATCAGATTAAAGAGTACTTTCTTTAGTGGGACATGGGATATTGATGCTTGGGCACAAAATGATCAAAGACCAGTCGAGGAAAAATATAAAGTGTGGAATAAAGATCAAAAGATTACTTATTTAAGACATAAAAACTTTGTCAGAGCTATGAGAGATATACTTATTTATGTGTTAAGTAGTTTTGGATTTATATATATTACTTTAAATGTAGTAAATATTATTTTAGGATTTTTTAAAAAGGAAGTTAAGCTTAAAAATGAAATAATTATTCCTACTTTAAATAGTGCATTCTTTATAGCTGTATATTTTGTATATGAAGGACAGCCTAGATATAATTTTCCTGTACTCTTTTTATTTGCGATCAGTACAGCACTTTGTTTAGATATGATTCGAAAAGGGGTAAAAGCAGAGTGACAGGGGACGGTTCTTTGTCACGCATGACAAAGAACCGTCCCCTGTCATACAAATTTATACACATTAAAAGATGGATCATTTAATGTATATACATGAGAAATGAAGCCGTGAAAAACTCTAAATACAAGCAATAAATCCTTTGGTAGTGAGATAGTTTTTTCAAAAACTTTAGACCCCATTAAAGTATTTAGTTTATAAGTGAGTTTCCAGTATTTAAAATCAAAAGCTTCATCTACAAGAAAAGGTTCAAACAAAATATTTAGGATTGGAATGAAAGCATTTCCATAAGCAGCTATGTCATCTTTTTTAAAGCCTAATTGTATTAAATTTGCATAAAGTTCTTTATAATCTTCATTTCTTAGACGAAAAATTAGTGTTTTGAAATTATCAACAAAACTTTTTTCAAAGTATTTAACACATCCATAATCGATTACTTCTAGTATAATATTTTGATTTTCTTTTTTTACAAAGAAATTTCCACTATGTGGATCTCCATGAAGAACTTGATGATTAAAAAATGAATGAAAGTAGAAAAATAATATATGCTCAAGTACCACTCTTTTATCTTCTTCTGATGCATTTTTAAGAAATTCATTTAAAGGAATACCTAAGCATTTTTCTTCTACTAATAGGTTTTCTTTTGTATATTTATCATAAACCTTTGGAATCTTAATAAATGGATATGCTTTAAATATATTCTGAAATGTTAATGCGTTATCCATCTCTGTGGAATAATTCGTTTCTTTTTCCACAGTTTTTTCAAATTCATTCAAATAATCCACAAGAAAATGTTTGCTTTCCTCAGGAAAGCGAAAAAAACCAAATAAAAGGTTAATCATTCTTTTTAAAAATTTCCAATCATGTTCAAGCTCTTCTTTTACTTTTGGGTATTGAATCTTTACAATAACTTCTGTATCTTTTAATGTTCCTGCATAAACTTGTCCAATAGAAGCAGAAGCAATAGGATTTTTATAAAGATTGATTTCATGATTTGTAAGCTTTAAAGCTTTTTCATAAAGTCTAGAGCTTATGTGAGGCGTTCCTTCATCTAACAGCTTTTCAAAAGCTTTATATTTTCTTTGATCCTTCAAATACAAAAACTGACCATATTTTTGAGGAATCCCCTTCATACTCGCTAATATTTCAAACAACTTTTCTTTATTATTTGTGTTTTCCTTCATTATATTAAAAAGGAATTTTAGTAGCTTATACTTTCTTTTTAACTTCATCTAATCACCTTTCTATGATTGTATTTCTTTATTTTTTAAGGAAAAATATTAGCGAAATGAACGTTATTTTTGCTAATATTTACTCTTCATACTGATCAAAAAGCTCAGCCCACTTACTCTCTTTTCTTAGCTTTGCCATACGTCTTTTTCCTTTATCAGGCCACCAAATGTAGTCATGATAGAAGAATGAACCAAATACAAATAAATTTACCAAAGGAGTTTTAAAGAAAAGATCCTGAATTCTTCTTAAAGGACCAAACCAAATAAAGTCGCCTACCTTTGAAGCAAAATTATCCCCTACTTTAAACTTCCAGTTTTCCTTTGAGATATCTTCACCAATGATTTCGATTTCTTCAATCTTTCCGATTCCAAGCCCTCTATCGTGGGCAAGCTTTACATATTTTAATTCATTATATGGATCAAAGCCCATCATTTTTGCTGCTACTGCATCAATTGCTACTTGGTCATCACTTGCTAGTATATAATCCTTTTCAATAGGAAGCATAGTCCTAGGGCCTGGTCCATTTCCAGCAACAGTACCATCCATAACAGCAAATATTCCACTGTGAATTTCCTTTTGGATTGCTAATAAATCGACCAATGTTTCATGAATTACGCTGTGAGTATAGTGCCTTTTAGAGCTTAATAGTCCTCCAAAAGCATTTTTCATAGCTCCTGTTGTAGTTGTATATATATGGCATTTCATAGTAGGGAGATGTAAAATATTTTTATCAAAGAAGTAATCAGGAATTTTTATACCCTTTTTAAATATTTGATCTAGTGCTAACATTTCAGCCTTTGGTTTATATGTTATCCACTTCATGTCACTTTCTCTAAAGTTAAATAAAGTAGGTATATCATACTTTTTAAGTATTGGCACATACTTATTTAACTTTTCTCCTTTAAAAGGATCTGTTACAACAGTATTATTTTGAACGCAGCTTACATCTTTGTAGCCGTGCTTTCTAAGACCTTGAATAACCCCTTCTAGCTGCCAAGGGGTTGTATTAGCACTCAAATATGGGAAATGCCAAGAGATATTATCTTTTAAAATTGTTGTTTTATTCTTTGGTAGATACTTTTGAAATTCTGCCATTTCCATCAACTTTATATAATCTTCTAAAACAGTTTCAGGTTTTGTTTTTAAAACTACTACCTTTGCTTTTTTCTTCATCATTTATCACCTCATTTTATAGCGTTTTTCTATTGATCTACTAGTTTTAGCCAATCCAAATAATCCAATACAAACTCCCAGCCAAAGGGTTGAAAACCTTGTTATAATTGTTGTTGCAACGGCCATATCCTTGTTAAGGCCCATCATTAAAAGCAGTCCCATAATACTTCCTTCTGTAGCAAAAAGTCCTCCAGGCATCATAGATATTGCCCCTACAATAGAAGAAAAGGAAACTGTAAATACAGAGGCTAATAATGATATATTAGCTTCTAAAGCTTTTCCTGTAAGGTATATGACCAAACCTTCAAAAAACCATGAAACTACGCCAATGCTTATAGCAAAAAGTAAAGGTTTTAACTTTAGGATTATATAAGCATTATCATAAAAGTTTTTTATTGCAGGACCAAACCTTCTTAAAAAAGGTATTCGGTTTAAAAAACGTAATACAGAATACATGATTTTAGGAGATTGTACCACAATTATAAAAAGAAGCATACCTAAAAGAACAAAGATTAATATTTTCCTTCCATAATTATAGGCCAAAGAACCGATACTAGCTAAAATTAGCATACTTATTCCATCTGTAAGTCTTTCTCCCATAACTAATGGTGCTGTGCTGCTTATAGGAACATTTGCTTTTTCTTTTAATAAATAAGACTTTAAAAGCTCTCCAAGCTTACCTGGAGTTATGGTCATACATAATCCGCTTAAAAAAATAAATAAATTATCCTTTTTATTTATTTTTACATTGATTAAGTTTAAATAATAAGTCCACTTTATATAGCGAAAAAAATAATTTAGTGGAGCTAATAAGAGTATTAAAGGAATATAGTG